>NZ_JBRBWD010000015.1:0-248904 GCF_052825245.1 Sagittula sp. | reverse complement strand
TCAACAATCGCCGCCTTCTCGAACCCATCGGGAACATTCCGCCCGCAGAGGCCGAGGCAAACTTCTACGCTGCTCGGGAAACATCAGGCATGGCCGCGTAACTAAGACAAATCAGCCTCCGGCAAACCCGGCGCGGTTCAGGGGAACACCAAAGACGTTCACGTATTCCGGCAAAAACAGACCATTTTCGTCAGTGTCGTAGGAAACGCGGCGAAGCCCCCGGCCGACAACCTGTTCGCACAGCAACTGCGACGTGAATGCGCGCAAGCCCATGATATGGGTGACGTTCTTCGCGTCCCATCCTTCAGATAACATCGCCACGGAAATTACGTTCTGTAGGTTTTGACCGGCCTGACCGCGTTTGCCGACATTGTCGATGATTTCGCGAAGCAGCTCTTCCTTCTTAAGGCTGACCAACTGCCGCTTGCGGGTTTCCGGTATATCAGATGCTTCCACTATATCCTGAAGCCGCTGGTCGTAGGCTTTGTCGGACGTCGCCGATTCACCGATTTCAGCCTTGTCCAGAACCTTCGAGTCCACGCGCAAGGTTTTGTTCGGAGCCTGTAATTCAGGCCAATGCGCATCGCCCTGGTTGAAGTAGTGCTCGATCCGGGCGGCGGTTTCTGTCCGGTTGCAAACCGTCAGCATGACCGGCGGAGAATGATGCCCGGCTTCGGCCCAATCTCTTGCTGTTTCACGCCAATCTGCCCCTAGAAGGGTGTAGGCGTCCTGCACAAGCTTTGGTAGCGCCTCATGAGCCTCCGCCTTGGCACGGTTCAGGTCCTCGGACACCGATTTGTCCCGATAAATGTGGTAGAGCTTTGATTGCAGGGTCTTTGAATCCGGCAACGCATCGTCCCGCACCACCACCCGCGGCGTCTTCACTAGCCCGGCCTCAATGGCGTCGTTCAGACCGAAATCCGAGAGGATCCAATCGAACAGCGCCGTGTCGGTGCTGGCTTTGCCGGTGGGAGCGAAGGGCGTAGCGGAGAGGTCGAAACAACGCTGAATGCGGCGGGTCTTGTGGATACGGTCCAGACCTTCGATCCAGCGCGTAGCCTCGTCGAGGTCGATACCCTGTTCCTCGGCCTGCTTCTTCGAAATCTTGACTTCGGGTGGTTTGCGATAGGCGTGATGCGCCTCGTCGTTGATGACGATGATGTCTTTGTATGCTGCCAATTTATCGAGGACACGGCGGGTGAAGGCTTCGTCGGATTCCTTGCCCTTCTTGACGACGGACCGGTCCTGTTCCTTCAGCGGCATCAGGGTGTGCCAGTTCTCTATCAACACCTCGGCTTGGTTCAGCTTCTGGCGCATCGACTCTGATGGGCACAAATTGAACTCGTCGTAGTAGCTGCCCTCAGACGGCATCAGCACCTGCAACCGGCCCTTGACCGTCAGACCAGGGGCCACAATGAACACCGCGCGGCTGAAATCCTTGTTCCGCTTCGGATAGGTCAGCGCGTTCAGCACTTGCCAGGTGATGATCATCGCCATCACTGTGGTCTTGCCCGCGCCTGTGGCCATCTTGTTGCAGAGCCGTTCCCAAGCTCCACCGTCGCCCGGCACGTGGATGCCCTGTTTGTAAGCCTCTGCCCCTTCGACCCACCAGATCAGCGTCTCGATCGCCTCCAATTGGCAGAAATAGAACGGGTGTTGGCGCGCGGTCTCGTCATGCCAATGTTCCAGCAGTTTGCGCGTGACGATGGTTACGCCGAGATAGCCATCATTGCGCCACTGATCCACGCGATCGCGGATCGTATTGACCATGGCCAGCTCTTCAGTGCGCTTAGTGTTGTTGCGCGCATCGAACACTTCGTAGCTGGCAGGCCGACGCTCCGGCTTGATCTCTAGCTTGCCGCCTTTTCCCTCGACCCAATGCTGCTCTGGCCGCTCCCAAGGGCGGTTGATAATCAGGGACATGGCTTATCCCTCCAGCGCGATGATTTTGAGGGATTCAATCCCCCGGTCATCTACGATCTTCACCGCAATTCGCTTGTTGTCACCGGCCTCAAACGGCAGTGACACTGTGCCGTGAAACTGCTCTAGCAGGTCCTCGTCCAATTCGGCCCGAATTGTCTTTTTCAGCCGGTTCCAACCACCCTTGGAATCAGCCATCGGGAAAAATACCTGATGCGGCATCAGCGAGCGTTGGTCATAATCCGTATCCAGTGACCACATGGCGATCTGTTTGGTGCCGCCGCCTTCGATCTCTCCGGTCTTGGGGTTGAAGTAGTCGAAACCATGCACCTCGACCTGCCACAGCCCATCGTCGCGCTTGCGCACATCAACCTCGGGCTGTCCCATAAGCCAGAAACTCTCATTGCTCGCACGCTTCTTCTTCAAATCTTCGGTGAGAAGGTCGGTGTTCATTTGCACCTTTAGGAAGGTCATGCCGGGCGCGTTCGTCTCGTCGACGTCCTTCGCTGCCTCCGGGTCAAAGGTAAAGGCGCAGAACAGCAGGAATTTCGGTTTGGGCATCAGGGTGTAAGCTTCGTTCATAGCCTCTTCAACCTGGCGCTGCTCCAGCGCGGCATGCTCTGGGCCGAAGCTGACCACCACACGCTCGCCCGTATCGGCGATAGAACCGCTGGCATGCAGGAACTTGGTACCTGGGATCACCTCGAACTCGGCAAAGCGCATCATGTTGCCGCCCTTGCCGCGCACGCCCGTTTTCAGCAGCTCATCGCGCCAGAGCGATTGGCGAGAGGTTTCACCAGAGCGGGCGACAGTGCTATCAGCCTCCTCCGCGGGCAGGCTCTCGTCCAGAGACAATACGGTGGGCGCAGGCACAGCCTCGACACTGAAGGGGCCGGTGATGCGCCGCTTGTTCTTGTCGATGCGCGGCTTGTCGTAGAGCGTCTCCTGCTCGGCATGGTCGGCGATGGACTGGTCCATGCGGCGCTGCATCGCCTGGCGGGCGGCGTGGAAGGCGTCGAAAGGCGCGCGGGCGGTTTCGGGCCAATCCCCACCATTCTCTGAACCGGGCCAGTCGAAGGGCACCTCCCATTCGCGCATGCTGTTGCCCTTGGCGAAGTCCACCGGCTTGCCCTTGCGCGCGCCTTGGGCGGGCTTGAGATGCTTCGGCGGGGCGGCGGTCAGCGCGGCGTTGAGGTCTGCCAGCGCCGCCGCGATCTTGCGGTGATCCTCATCATAAATCGTGTCGATATCGGGGTTGTTGGCGATGCTCTTCAGCGTGATATGCGGCACGGTTTCATAGTCAAACCCGCCCTTCAGCCCCTCATGGGGATAGCGCAGGGCGTAATAATCGAAGCTGGCGGTCATCAACCTCTGCTTGGCCAGCGTGATCGCCACACGCGAGGTGTCGCAGGTGATCCAGCGCCGTCCCCATTTCTCGGCGACGAAGGCGGTGGTGCCGGAGCCGCAGGTGGGGTCGAGCACCAGATCGCCGGGGTCAGTGGTCATCAGCATGCAGCGTTCGACGACCTTGGCGCCCGTTTGCACGACATAGTAGCGGCTCTCCGCGAAGCCCCCGGTGACGGTGTCATCCCAGAGATTGGTGATCTTGAACCAAGGGAAATCAGTCGCGAAGCGCCGATAAGCGAGCGTTTTGCCATAGGCTTCCATCCGGGCAGAACGGAAAAGGCGCGGCATTCCAGTCGCCAGTGAAGTTTTCCAGCCACCAGGAAACGGGGAGTAAGTTTGGCCCAAGTAGTCGAAGGGGCTTGCTGCATCTCCGGCTGACGAGGTCGAGGTAAGATTGTCGCGTCGATAGACCGTCGCTTCGTCTGGCAACGCATTCCAGTCCTGACCTTCGGCCTTCGTCAAACGACGGTGTTCGCCGTGTTCGTCGCGGACATAGTTGTAATTCACCCATCCTTCGCCGCCACGGGACAAATATAGCTGGCGGTATTTTATCCGTTTCAGATCCTTTGCATACCAAACGATATAATCGTTGGTCGCCGCCAGCACGTTCGTTCCGCCGGTCGGGCTGCCGGCGCCAGTCGTTTTCTTAAAGGTGATTACGCTGACAAGGTTGTCCGCGCCAAATGCCTCATCCATTAACTCTCGAATATGGTGCAGGTTCTCATCCGAAATCTGTACGAAGACCGACCCGCTCTCGGTCAGCAATTCCCGCGCCAGCATCAGCCGGTCGCGCAGATAGGTGAGGTAGGAGTGGATGCCCAATTCCCATGTGTCCCGGAACGCCTTGATCATCTCGGGCTCTTGCGTCAGGTCTGCGTCTGACCGGTCCTTCACATCGCGCTTGTTGGTAAAAGGCTGGAAATTCGATCCGTATTTGATGCCATAGGGCGGGTCGATGTAGATCGTCTGCACCTTGCCGCCCATGCTCTCCTTGGTCAGGAGTGAGTTCATCACCAGCAAGCTGTCCCCCGCCACCAGCCGGTTCGACCAGCCCTTTTCATGGTGATAGAAATCCAGCGCTTGGCGCAGCGGCAGGTTCTCGAACGGGGCCGCGAATAGGTCCGGCTGCCGCCACTGTGTGGCCGCATCCTGCCCTTTCAGCCTCTTCGCCGCATTGGCAAGGATCGTCGCCGGGTCAACCCGTTCATGGACATGGAGCGAGACGGTATCAACTTCAAAGCTCGTCTTCTCCGCCTTGCCCGTCCAGTTCAGGTAAGGGGCCTGCAAGCGTTTGAGTTCTTGAAGCGCGTCCTTCATCCGCTCCGGATCGTCACTGGCCAGTGCGTCGTCAATCAGCGTTTCAATCGCCCCGCGCGAGCTGTCGAAGTTCAGCACGGGGTCCAAGTGCGGGTCATGGGCCCAGGTCGATTTCTCCCCATCCGGGTCGGTGTCGGCGTGCACCATCCCCACCTCGGGGTTGTTCACCCGCGTCTCGCCATGGCGGTACGAAAGTACCTCGGTCGGCTCATCCGATTTGCGGCTGGCCTTCTTGCGCGTGCTGGTGGTGGTGGCTTTAGGTTCCTTCGCCACGGGCGCGGTCAACTCCAGATCAGCCACATCCGCCCGATAAACAGAACCGCCACGCCCCTTGCCCCGACCAAGGATGCCTTCATCAATCAGCGCGTCCCGTGTTTCGGTATAACTCTCATCGGAAAGGGTCGAGATATGGTCGCGCAACCGAGCCATCATGGCTCCATTGCCGATGGATGAGCCGTCTTCAGGCAAAAGGGAGAGAATAAGGCTGCGGAGCGTGTCGGACATAGAGGCGGGTCTCACTAGATATGAAAAGGTATGTGCGCGCCCGAAGGGGGCATCTGGCGTATCAGAATGTCTGTTGGTCGATATCTGTATTCTTGCGGGTCAACCGGAGCAAATAGTCGCCAACAAAGGCTGCCGTGACGCCCGAGGCGAGCAGCGCAGCCGATAGCACCAGCCCAAAGGGTGGAATAATACCCGAACTCAAGATAGCAATAATCGCGCCTAAAGAGCCGAACCCGACCCCCATAATTCGAAGACGGCCAGCCAATCGGTTTACCTGCTGTGCATATTCCAAGTTCGTTATTCCTCCGCCTCATCTTGAAAGATTGAGAGCACTTCCTTCACTTCCGTTTGCGGGTCTGTTCCCTTGGCAATGGTCTGCTCGAGGACATAACGAGCAATGCGGCCAAACTTTTTAGGCGTAAAGGCTCCCGCCGAAGCTTGCTCAAAAAGCGCTGCGGCTATTTCTTCCGACAGTTCGATAAGATTGTTTGTCGGAACCGTTTCCTCGCCAAGAATTAGCCAGCGCAAATCAACCTGTAGGCGCTCAGAAAAGTCAACGGCTGTCCTCAGTGACGGTTCACGTTTGCCTAGCTCATAGCTTTTGTAAGACCGCTCCGACACATCGAGGAGCGCGGCGCACTTCACTTGGGAGTAGCCGGAAGCTTCTCTCGCTGAGCGCATTCGTGCGCCAATGAACTCCAGCCCCGTTGACGTATGCTTCATTTTTCCCTATCGTGCAAAAAGTTACACCGTTGCGTTGCTCTTAGCCTAGCATCGCGAAATTTTGCACGAGAGGGAAGAGCTGTGTCGAGTTGCTCACTACTTTCACCGCGCGAACTCGCAGAAAAGAGCGGGTGGCCGGAACGTCGGATCAGAAATCTGATGGCCGCACGCCAACTGAAGCACATCAAAATCGGTGGGGCGTTCTATCTGCCGGATGATGCAATCACCGAGTTCATCGAACGGAACATGGTAACGCCAGATGATCGCTGTGAGGGGCAAGGACATGAGTAAGGAGGCGATTGCAGCAGAAATAGCCTTAGTCAGCGCCAGCGAGCTGGCGCAGATGTTTGGCTTTTCTTCTCCAAATGACGCTTTTCGCACATTCTGCCGTCGTCTGGATGTCCGGCCAATCCGTCGAAATCCCAACTACTTCGACGCCAAGCTTGTTCGGTTCAAGCTTGATGCGGCGCAGGGATTAACATCCGCCACAAGTAGCATCAGTCAGGAACATGACCTTGTAGCAAGAAGGAGGGCGCGCCGTGCCGCGGAGCAATCTTCCTAAAGGTGTCCACCGCGTGCGCCGGGGCACGAAGGAAGGCGTCTTGCACCACTTCTATGCTTGGCGGGGCGGCCCTAAATTCTGGGCGTCAAGAGAACGCGAGCCACGCGATCCAGGCTTTTCGCTGGCCTATGCCGAGGTGATCAATAAGCACCAGCCTTCCGAATACATGACGTCTCACATGGTTGATGACTTCTTGGATAGCACTGCCATGCCCAAAGGGGTGCGCACGAGACAAGACTATCGAAAGTGGGCCCTGCGTTTCGCCGATGAGTTTGAAGAAGACCCCGCCAAACTGTGGGAAAATCCAAGATCGCGGGGAGAGCTGAACGAATGGCGTGCGAAATGGAAAGATTCCCCGAAGCAGCATGATTACGCGGGCACTGTTGCCGTGAGAATTTTGAACTGGGCGCGGAATGAGGGCAAAATCTCAGCTCACTACTGTGACCGACTGCACCGTATCTACAGCGTCGATCGGTCCGAAATTGTTTGGACCGATGCTGACCGCCATAACTTCTTGGAGGTTGCTCCCGATTGGGCTGGACGCGTCTTGACGCTGGCTTGCGAAACCGGCCTGCGACCATCTGACTTGGTGCGACTCACGCGTGACAATCTGGAGAAGTTTGATGGCATGGAACGCTTCAGGGTGCGGACACAAAAACGTGGCCGAATCGCGCACATCCCGGTGACGCCGGAGCTACGCACGCTGATTGATGCGACGCCTTCTGACCAGTCCATACTACTCGTGAACGACCGCGGCAGCCCTTTGAATGCTGTGTCAGCCAGCCGCGCGATTGCTCGATATCGCGAGCGCATCAAGGACAAACTGAGCGATCCATCGCTTCGCTTGCAAGACACACGTGGGACTGCCGCCACACGGCTACTCCGCGCAGGTTTGGCGCTCAATCAGATTGCCAACCATATGGGGTGGTCACTGCGCTACGCGGCATCGGTAATCGAACACTATGCCGCTGTTTCACCCTCAGAAAGCGCCGAGGTTTTGGAGCTTCTTGGGCGGGAAAAGCGGCGTCGCGAGAGCAAAACTGTAAACGCTAATGTAAACGCCCAGTGACGGGCAGAACTTGGAAGGTGTTAAGTGCTTGAAGTTAAATGGAGGCGAGTACCGGAATCGAACCGGTGTACACGGATTTGCAATCCGCTGCGTCACCACTCCGCCAACTCGCCAGAGTTTCGCCTGATTAGGGCGCCCGCCCGGGGACGTCAAGCGGTTATCCGTCGACTTTCCGATTGCCGCCGCGGCGCGGCCCCGCGCGCGCCGGACCTGCCGGGCGTCCGTTCCTCGGGGGCGTCTGACAGTTGCAACACTACACCCAAGTTTGACCGGCTCAGACATTGCCGCCCCGGTCGGGATGTGGCACAACGCAGTTCAGGCCTCTGAACGAAAGAGTTTAGTGCATGAGCGATTTTGCCACACGACGCCGGATGATGGTCGACACGCAGGTGCGGCCCTCCGACGTGACCGAATTCCCGATCATCGAAGCGATGCTCACCGTCCCGCGCGAAGCCTTCGTGCCGCGTGACCGGATCGAAGCCGCCTATGTCAGCGAGCATGTGCCGCTGGGTGGCGGGCGCGTGCTTCTGGACCCGCGCGTCTTTGCCAAGATGCTGGACGCGCTCGACATTTCCAACGACGACCTCGTGCTCGACGTGGGTGCGGGGCTGGGTTACTCCGCCGCCGTGATCGCCCGCATCGCCGAGGCGGTCGTCGCCGTCGAGGATGACGACACCCGCGCCTCCGAAGCGCAGTCCCTCCTGTCGGAGCACCACGCCGACAACGTGATCCTGCACGAGGGTCCGCTGGATGCCGGTGCCGCCGAACACGGCCCCTACGATGTCATCATCGTCGAGGGCGGGGTGGAGACGCTGCCGGAGACGCTGTGCGACCAGCTCAAGGAAGGCGGCCGCATGGCGGTCATCTTCATGGAAGGCGCGCTCGGCACCGTCCGGGTGGGCCACAAGTACGATGGCGCGATCAACTGGCGCTTCGCGTTCAACGGCACGGCGCCTGTCCTGCCGGGGTTCACGAAGGACGAAGTGTTCGCGCTCTGATACAACCGGACGAGAAGCCGGGACGGGACTTGCGATTGGGGACAGCTATGCTGAGCAGACTGCGCGCGACATGTGTCGGAGGGGTGGCCGCGATAGCGGTATCGGTGGCGACCGCCACTGCAGGCTGGGCGGAAACGCTGGCCGAGACGCTCTCCTATACCTACATCCACAGCGGCGTTGTGGAGCAGAACCGCGCGCTGCTGCGCGCCGCCGACGAGGATGTGGCGCAGGCGCTCGCCTCTCTGCGCCCGGTGCTGAACTGGTCCGGTTCGGTGCGGCGCCAGTACGGCACCGCGGGCGCCAGCGGCCTGACCTCGCGCAACATCACCCATGACGCGACCGTGGGCCTCACCGCCGAGATCGTCCTCTACGCCGGCGGCCGCAACCGTCTGGCCCTGGACGTGGCCAAGGAATCCGTGCTTGCGACGCGGGCCGACCTGCTTTCCGCCGAACAGAGCATCCTGCTGCGCGCGGCGAAGGCCTTCCTCGGGATCCGCGAATCCGCGCAGACCCTCGGCCTCCGTCAGAACAACGTCCGCGTCATCCGGCAGGAAGTGCGCGCCGCGCGCGACCGCTTCGACGTGGGCGAGGTGACCCGCACCGACGTCGCGCTGGCAGAGGCGCGCCTCGCCGCCGCCGTGGCCGCGCTGGCCGCCGCCGAAGGTTCGCTGATCCAGGCGGGCGAGGAATTCCACGCCGTCGTCGGCCGCGATCCCGGCAACCTCGTGACGCCGACATCTCTGCCCTCGCTGCCCGCCAGCGTCGAGGAAGCGAAGCGGCAGGCGCTGCAGCGCCACCCCGACATGCACGCCGCGCAATATGCCGTGGCCGTGCAGGAACTGAACATCCTCATCGCCAAGGGCGCGATGAAGCCGTCCGTCTCGCTGCAGGGCACCTACGGCGTGACGGAGGAATTCGGCAACGACGACTTCTCGCGCGGCGGGTCGGTCTCGCTGCAGGCCAGCGGGCCGATCTACCAGGGCGGGGCGCTGGCCTCGGCGGTGCGCCAGGCCATGGCCGGGCGCGACCAGGCGCGTGCCAACCTGCACGTTGTCAGCCTTACCATCGAACAGCAGGTCGGCGTTGCCTACAGCGCGCTGCGGGTCGCCCGCGCCAACAAGACCTCCTTCGAAGAGCAGGTCCGCGCCGCGGAAACCGCCTTCCGCGGGGTCCGCGAGGAGGCGACGCTGGGCGCACGCACCACGCTCGACGTGCTCGACGCCGAACAGGAACTGCTCGACGCGCGGGCCAACCTGATCTCTGCCCAGATCTCGGAGTTCTCGGCGGCCTACGACGTTCTGGCCTCGCTCGGCCTGATGACGGCGGAAGCGCTGCGGCTGGACGTGCCGCACTTCGATCCGGCGGCCTACTACAACCTCGTCAAGACCGCGCCCGTGGCGCGCAGCAAGCAGGGTCAGGAACTGGACCGTGTCCTCCGCGCCCTCGGAAAAGACTAGTCTTTTTCGGGTCTGTTGTGCGAATTCGCGCAAGCGGGTACATTGGTGACGAGGTCAGAGTGGTAGAATAATGTCAGATCCCGTCACGAACGTTGAGATAGAGGATATCCTGTCTTCGATTCGGCGACTCGTCTCCGAGGACGGTGGCCCGCGCCACCCCCTCCCGAGAGAGGCGAAGCGCGTCGAACGGCTTGTCCTGACGCCGGCCCTGCGGGTGCAGGACGCCCCGCCGCCCAGGCCGCAGCCCGCGCCGGAACCCATGCTTCTCACCAATCCGTCGGAGACGCCCGAACCGGCACAGCCGAGCCGCCTGGCCCGGCTGGTCGAGCGGGAGGTCGCCCGCGTCTTCGGATCCGGGGACGACAGGGCAGGGCGCGCCGGCAAGGACGACAGCGTCGCCGCCAAAGACAGCGAAGACACCAAGGACACCGCCGCAGAGGCGGAGGACGATCCGGTGGCGGAGATCGCCGACTGGACCCGCGTCCGCCTGTCGGAACCGATGTCGCGCTACGACCACGACGCTGTCGGTCTGGACACCCCCGAGGACGAGGAAGAGCCCTCCGATGCACCGGACGAGGCCGAGCTTGACGCGGTCCTCGACGCCCTCGCCTCCGTCGACGAGCCCGCAGCGGACGACGACGAGGCCCTCTCGCTTGAGGCGCTGCAGGACGGTCAGGACGCGCCGGAGGACGACACGCTCGACCTCTCCGCCGTGCTGGCAGAGGCAGAGGCCGTCACCGACTTCGGCCCGATGGACCGCGGTCTGGAGGCGAAGATCGCCGCGCTGGAGGCGCTGATCAACAGCCGTGACGACAACGCCACGCCTGTCGCCACAGACGCGCAGCAGTCCGCCCCTGACCATGCCGACGAGGACGAAAGCGACGCGGATGCCGCCCTCGCAGAGCTGGAATCTGACGCAACGTCATCCGATCGTACGGACGAAGAGGACCCCGTCGACGACCTTTCCGACCACGTCGACGAGGCCGAGGCGCTGGTTCACATGATGTCGCAAGAGGCAGATTCGTGGGATGCCGACGCCGCGCGGGACGCCCATCAGGACGCGGCCCGGGCCGAAAGTCACGCAGACGTGACGGCTGCCCTGCGCCCGACGCTCTCCGTTGTCCCGGATGACGAGATCGACGTCTGGGACGATCTGGCGGACGAGACACCGGAGCCGGAAAAACAGCAGGCAGACGACCCGGAAGAAAGCAGCGCACGCGCCGCCACTGGCCCGGCCTTCCGTCACCGCCCGCCGGAGCCGATGCTCGACTGGGAAGACCACGCGCCCCGCAGGGACAGCGCACGTCAGGCCGTGGCGCCGCGCGCCGACGCCGACCGCGAAGAAGAGACCTCGCAGCCTGTCGCGCAGGCGTCCGACGACGCGCCCTACCTGGACGAGGCGATGCTGCGCGACATGGTGTCGGAGATCGTCCGTCAGGAGCTTCAGGGCGTGCTCGGAGAGCGGATCACCCGCAACGTGCGCAAGCTGGTCCGCCGCGAAATCCATCGCGTGATGATGACACAGGACTTCGACTGACGCGCACGCGTCCGTCCGCCGCGAGATCCCGATCAGGGCTACGCAACGTAAATCCTTGTTCTGAAAAGAAAAACCCGCTCCGAAGAGCGGGTTTTTTCAGCTTGGCAGCAGTTTGGGTTCAGGCAGCTTCGGCCTGCTGAGCGGCATGACGACGCTCGCTCTCTTCGCGCGACAGCGCAACGGACGTACGAACGCCCTTCGAGACAAACTCCATCAGCCCGTTCACGACACGCTCGTTCGGGTCGATCCCGGCACAGGACAGAACTTCGCGCCCGTCGCGCGAACGCGCCCAGCGGGCGATCTGCTCCGGCCCGTTGCCATACTTCTTGTCATCGGCAATCGCATCGTCCAGAGCGGCGAGAACCACGGCCGCAAACAGCTTGCGGGCACGGTTGCCTTGCTCGGCGTTGAATGCGGTGCCGTCAACGAAATCCTTCATAGTGCGACCTTTGATTATTGCTCTTGTGTTCGGCGTAACGCGGGTTATGGCCTATCTGTTCCGATTCGGATACCCCGATACAGCATAGCTCTATTGCGGCTGGCGCATGACTGCTGCAAGTGCAGCACGACATATCGTTGTCTTGCCAGCCACCAACGGGCCAGATATAGGAGCGGTCGAAGTTTCATCAACCTTTCGACACGGAAAAGCTCCCATGCCCAAGATCAACGGTAACGAGATCCGTCCAGGCAATGTTCTAGAGCATGACGGCCATCTTTGGGCCGCTGTGAAGGTCGATCACGTAAAGCCCGGCAAGGGCGGCGCTTTCGCCCAGGTCGAGCTTAAGAACCTTCGTAACGGGTCAAAACTTAACGAACGCTTTCGGTCCGCCGACAAAGTCGAGCGCGTGCGCCTCGAACAGAAGGACATGCAGTTCCTCTACGAGACCGACGGCCGCCTGACCTTCATGGACACGGAAACCTTCGAGCAGGTCGAGCTGGACGCCGACATCCTCGGCGAGCGTCGCCCGTTCCTGCAGGACGGCATGACCATCGTCGTGGAATTCCACGAATCCGAGGCGCTGAATGCCACGCTGCCGCAGAAGGTCATCTGCACCATCGAAGAGACCGAGCCGGTCGTGAAGGGCCAGACCGCGGCCAACAGCTTCAAGCCCGCGCTGCTCGACAACGGCGTGCGCGTGACGGTGCCCCCCTTCGTCGGCACCGGCGAGCAGATCGTCGTGAACACCGAGACCATGGAGTATTCGGAACGCGCATAACCCGCGCGGCCTGAACCCATTCCCCCGTGCAACCGCCGGGGGCGATATACAGACAGAAAAGGCCTCCGGCTCTCGCAGCCAAGGAGGCCTTTTTCATGATTACCGAAGCCACGCAGAGCGACCTGGGCGGGCTTGTACCGCTCTTCCGGTCCCTCAACGACCTGCACGCGGTCCACGTGCCCGACCGCTTCCACGATGCCGCCAGCGACGCGGACCTGCACGAGGTTCTGCAGGGCGCCTGGAATGCCGGCAGCCGGTTCCTCGTCTACCGCACCGAAGGCGTGGCGCGCGGCTACCTCAAGTGGCAGATGCTGCCCGAGGGCGTCGCCGCGCTGGAACGCCCCCGCCGCACGGCCCTTCTGGATCACATCTGGGTGGAGCCGATCTGGCGGCGCCGGGGGCTGGCCTCGCGGCTCATCGACCGGTTCGAGCGGGACAGCGCAGGGGCAGGGGCGCGCGGCTGGACGGTGCGGGTGCATGCCTTCAACGCCGCCTCCGCCGCGCTGATGCAGCGCCACGGGGCCAGGCTGTCGGTGCAGTCCTTCGACAAATCCGCAGCGCCCGCCCGGATCGGCGCCTAGACGCGCGCCAGTGTCAGCAGGCGCTCCACCAGACCGAAGTAGCTGCCGCCGAATAGGTGCAGGTGCACCAGCGCGGGGAACAATTGGTAGATCGGGCGGCGCGCCTCGTGCCCGCGGCGCAGCTCGCCATAGCCGTCGTGAAAGGACGGGCCCGGCTTGCCGAACAGGTGCAGCATGGCGATGTCCACCTCCGGGTCGCCGAAGTAGCAGGCCGGGTCGATCAGCCACGCCCGGTCGCCGGAGAACAGCGCGTTGCCGCTCCAGAGGTCGCCGTGCAGCAGCATCGGCGTCACGTCCTCCAGCCGGTCGGGCAGGGCGCCGGCCAGCGTCTCCACCCGCCGGGCGAGGGCGGCGGGCAGGTGCGGCAGGAACGGCAGCAGCCGCGCCTCGCACCAGAACGAGGGCCAGTCCGGGCGCGGCGTCATGTCGAGCCTCAGCGCCCCGAAGGCGTAGCCTTCCGGCCATCCCGTGCTGCGGCCCGCGGTGGCGTGCAGCCGCCGCAGCCCACGTCCCAGCGCATGCCAGCCGGCTTCGGTGGCGGGGCTTTCCTCCAGCCATTCGAGGCAGAGGATGTCGCGGCCCTGGAACAGCACGCGCGGCACCGGCGCGCCGGTGCGGTCCATGGCCTGCAGCATCCGCGCCTCGACGGCCACGTTGGCGCCGACCTTGACGGCCATGCGGCGGCCGTCGGCCAGATCGACGCGGGCCACCTCGGACAGGTCGCCGCCGTGCAGGTGGCGGACCGCCGTGACAGGGGTCTCGAACGTGGCGGCAAGGTAGGGTCCGGGGATCACCTAGCCGACCATCGACACATGGACGTCGCCCGCCATCATGTCCTCTCCGGCGCGGTCGAAGCGCAGGTAGGCGATGGCCTCGTTGCCCGCCTGGGTGAACAGCGTGCCCGCCTCCTTGCCGTTGCTGACGATCGTCGTGCCGACCGGCGCGTGGCCGTCGATGGCGACCCGCGCCAGTCCCTTGCGCAGCTCCGTCTTGTGCTTCATCCGGGCGGTGACCTCCTGCCCGACATAGCAGCCCTTCTTGAAGTCGACGCCGTTCAGGCGCTCGAACCCGGCCTCAAGGATGAAGGTGTCCGGGGTCAGCTCCACCCCGGCGCGGGGTACGCAGGCGGCGACGCGCAGCGCGTCCCAGTCGGCCTCTCCGGCGGGTTGCCCGGCATAGCCACGCCAGCCCAGCCGCGGATCGCGCGGGTCGGCAAAGGCGCCCTCGGGCGGGGTGCCCGTGCCGCGCGTCACCACGAGGTCGGTCTCGGTGATCTCCACCGGCGTGCGCAGCTTGTACATGCTCAGCGCCTGCATCAGGCTGACGGCCAGCGCCACCTCCACGTCGATCAGGACGTCCTCGCCATCGGGGACAAGGAAGAAATCCGCGCGGTACTTGCCCTGCGGCGTCAGCAGGGCGGCATAGACCAGCCCCTCGTCCAGCCGCTCCACATCGTTTGTCACCAGTCCCTGAAGGAACTCCCGCGCCTTGGCGCCGTGGACCCTCAGGACGGTTCGGCTCTCTTGCGTCATGTCTATTCTTTCACCTCTGGCTTCAGGGTGTCATATAGACCCGCGAAGCCAGAGATGACAGACATGCCCGCTCCGATCACCGTCCTGATGCCAACCCTGAACGCGGCGGCCGACATGCCCCGTGGGCTGGCGTCGCTGGGCGAGGGCCTGACCGAAGGGCTGATCCGCGAACTGATCGTCAGCGATGGCGGCTCCACCGATGCGACGCTGGACATCGCCGATGCGGCGGGCGCCACGATCGTGACCGGCCCGGCCTCGCGCGGCGGGCAGCTGCGCCGTGGCGCGGTCCGGGCGCGGGCGGACTGGCTTATGGTGCTGCACGCCGACACCGTGCTGGGGCAGGGCTGGACCCGCCCCGTGGCCGAGGCCATCCGCCACGGGCAGGCGGGCTATTTCACCCTGCGCTTCGACGCCACGGGCCTCGCGCCGCGCGTCGTCGCGGGATGGGCCAACCTGCGGGCGCGGAGCTTCGGCCTGCCTTACGGCGATCAGGGCCTGCTGCTGCCGAAGGCGCTCTACGAGGAGGTCGGCGGCTACCCGGACATCCCGCTGATGGAGGACGTGGCCCTCGCCCGCGCGCTGAAGGGACGGCTGAAGCCGCTGGACGTCATCGCCACCACATCGGCAGAGCGGTATCGCAGGCAGGGCTGGATCGTGCGCGGCGGGCGCAACCTCTCGACGCTGACCCGCTACCTCGCCGGTGCCGACCCTGAGGCGCTGGCACGCCGCTACCGGAGCTGACGTCAGGCCCGCCCCACAAGCGCAGCACAGGCGCTGATCGGGGACTGAATGGGCAAGTGGCGCCAAGGCAGCACAAGACCCCGTGAGAGGCCTCAGCGCGCCTCTCAGGCCGTTCCGGTGGCAGAAGACCCTTCGTCCGCGTCGGCGGCATCCCCGGCCTTCCGCGTCTCGAACTGCATCCGGTAGAGCGCGGCATAGGCGCCGCCCTTTTCCAGCAGCGCGTCATGGGTGCCTTCCTCGACAACCCGGCCCGCGTCCATCACCACGATCTTGTCGGCGTTGCGCACGGTGGACAGCCGGTGGGCGATCACGATGGTCGTCCGCCCGACCGCCAGTTCCTCGAGCGCCGCCTGCACGATGGCCTCCGACTGGGTGTCGAGCGCGCTTGTCGCCTCGTCCAGCAGCAGCACCGGCGTGTCGCGCAGCACCGCACGGGCGATGGCCACCCGCTGCCGCTGCCCGCCCGAGAGCGTCGATCCGCGCGGCCCGACCCGCGTGTCCAGCCCGTTGGCCAGCCGCGGCAGGAAGTCCTGCACATGCGCCGCCTTCAGCGCGGCCTGCAACTGCTCTTCCGTCACCTTGCGGTCCAGCACGATGTTGGAGCGCAGCGTCTCGTCGAACAGCAGCGCCTCCTGGCTGACGGTCGAGATCATGCCGCGCAGGTCCGCCAGCCGCATGGCCGAGACCTCGGTCCCGCCGATGGTGACCGCGCCCTCCTGCGGATCGACCAGCCGGGTCAGCAGGTGGAAGATGGTGGACTTGCCCGCCCCCGATGCGCCGACCAGCGCCGTCGTCTTGCCCGGCTCGGCGCTGAAGGTCACGCCGCGCAGCACCTTGCTGTCGCCGTAGGACAGGCGCACGTCGCGCAGGTCGATGCGCGGGGTGCCCGTGGGCGCCGGCAGCGGATGCTCCGGGTCCTTCAGCGCGGGCTCGGTGTGCATCACCTCGATCACCCGCTCGATGCTGGCGGCGGCGACCTGCCAGGACCCGCTGATCGCGCCGAGGCGGCGCAGCGGATCGAACATCATGCCGATGGCGGTGAAGAAGGTCATGAACTCGCCGATGGTCTTGCCGCCGTCCTGGATCTCGCGCCCCGCGAAATAGAGGATGCCGAAGAAGCCGATGCCCGACATGATGTCGATCAGCGACGGCATCAGCGCCTGACCGGCGACCGAGCGCGTCTCGCCCAGGATGCGCTTCTTGGCCAGCTTGCGGTAGCTCTTGGCCTGGTAGGTTTCGAGCTGGTTCAGCTTCACCGGGGTGATGCCGTGGAAGACCTCGTTCAGCCGGGTCGACTGACCGGCGGCGATGTTGCGCACCCAGCGGGCGTTGTTGCGCACGAAACGCTGGAGCAGGGCGCCCGGCGCGATCATCAGCGGCGCACCGATCAGCGCGATCAGCGTCCACTGCCAGTCCGTCCACATCGCCACGCCGAAGAGCCAGATGAAGGTCAGCGCGTCGCGCCCGGCGCCGGTCAGCACCGTGCTCCAGACCTTGGCGATGGCGCCCACGTCGCCCTCGACCCGCTGGATCAGGTGCCCGGGGCCGACCTCGTTGTGATAGGACACGTCGAGCCGCATCAGGTGCTCCAGCATGTCCTGCCGGATGTCGGCCATGCTGCGCTGCGCGGCACGGTTCAGCACCACCTTCTGCGCCACGCTCGACACGGCGCGGAAGAAGAACAGCGCCAGCACGATCAGCCCCACGCGCAGCAGCGCGCCGCGGTCGTCGGTCGAGAAGACGTCGTCGAAGAGCGGCTCCATCATCACCGCGAAACCCGCGGTCATGGAGCTTTCGAGCGCCATGAACACCAGCGCGACGGTCAGGAGCTTCCAGTACTTCCGAAGGTAACGCTTCCACAACCAGCCCAGAAGCCGCGTGGGCGGGGTCTGTATCGGGGCTTCCTCGCTCATGTGTCGCGCTCCGCCATCAGGCGCTGCGCGACCTCGGCCTCGGGCTGGCGCGCCTCCCAGCCTTCCTGCAGGGGATTGGCGCGGTATTCGTGCCGGATCCACTCCTCGAAACCGATCCGTCCCAGCGCCAGACGCGCGCCATAGACCCGCAGGATGTAGTCCTGCACGCCGGTCTTGGTGAAATCGAGGTGGATGTACTTCAGGCCCAGCTGCTTCTGCGCGACCTCGATCGGCGCGTCCTCGAAGATCAGCAGGTACATCGCGGCGACGAAGCCCGCGCGGTCCGCACCGGACTTGCAGTGGAACATCATTGGCTTCTCGGCGGCGCGCAGGGCGTCGATCACCGCGACGATCTTGCTGCGCGGCGCAGCCGTGCGCGCCCAGAGCTTCGCATCGACCAGCGTCAGCCCCAGCGCCTCGCAGCTTTCCTTCTCGAAAAGGTACTGCGCCCGCTTGTCCGGGCCGCGCAGGTTGATGACCGTCTTTATCCCCATCTTCGCGTAACGCTCGAACCGGCCGTGCGTGGGCTGGTTCGACCGGTACACCCCCGGCGCGATCTCGAAGAAGTTGGTCCACAGGATGCGCAGGAAGGCGTGGTCGAACAGGTGGAAATGCAGCGTCGACCAGCGCCGCGCCTTCGGATCCGTGATGTCGGTGCCGAAGGAATGGCGCAGGCGACGTTCCGCCTTGTCCAGTTTGTCGCGCAGTCGTGCCAGCATCGAAGGTTCCAAGCGTCAGTGTCGCCGTTTACGCGGCAAACCCCCCGGTGTCCAGCAACAGGCCCATGCCCTGCGGCGCCCGGGGGTATTGACGGCGCGGCGCAGGCGGTGAAGGGTCGCGCCGTTCTGGAATATGGAGGACCGGATGACACTTTCACAGGGGCGTGCCCACGTTGCGATTCCCGGCCCTTCGGTGATGCCGGACGCGGTGCTGCAGGCGATGCACCGCCCGGCGCCCGACATCTACTCGGGCGATCTGCACGGCATGGTCGACAGCCTCGTGCCCGACCTGCGCTACGTGGCGGGCACGAAGGGCCATGTCGCCATGTACATCTGCAACGGCCACGGCGCGTGGGAGGCCTCGTTGTCGAACGTGGTGGCACCGGGCGAAACCGTGCTGGTGCCCGCCTGCGGGCGCTTCGGCCTCGGCTGGGCCGAGGTGGCGCGCGGGCTCGGGATCGAGGTCGACCTGATCGACCACGGCCGCCAGCGCCCCATCGACCCGGAACTGGTGCGCGAAGCACTCCGCGCCGACAAGGGCCAGAAGATCAAGGCCGTGCTGGCCGTCCATACCGACACCTCTTCGTCGGTCCGCTCCGACATCGCGGCGCTGCGCAGGGTGCTGGACGAGGAAGGGCACCCCGCGCTCCTGATGGCGGATTGCGTGGCCTCGATGGCCTGCGACGAGTTCCGCATGGACGACTGGGGCGCCGACGTGGCGATCACCGGCTCGCAGAAGGGGCTGATGGTACCGCCGGGCATGGCCTTCGTGTTCTTCAACGACAAGGCCAAGGCGGTGCGCGCCGCCATGCCCCGGGTCACGAACTACTGGGACTGGACGCAGCGCGCCGAGCCCGAGATGTTCTACCAGTACTTCGGCGGCACCGCGCCGACGCACCACCTCTATGGCCTGCGCGCCGCGCTCGACATGATCCGCGCCGAGGGGATGGAGGCGATCTGGAACCGCCACGCCCGGCTGGCCGCCGCGCTCTGGGCCGCGGTCGAGCATTGGGGGCAGGACGGCCCCTTCAAGCTGAACATCGCCGACCCCGCGCACCGCTCGCACGCGGTGACGGCCATGGCGATCGGCAAGGGCAACGCCGACCGGCTGCGCAAATGGTCCTCGGAAGAGGCGGGGGTGACGCTGGGCGTTGGCCTCGGCGTGACCGACCCGGACGACCCCACCGCGTCTGGCTATTTCCGCATCGGCCACATGGGCCACATCAACGCGCACATGATGCTGGGTACGCTGGGCGTGATCGAGACCGGGCTGAAGGTGCTGAAGATCCCGCACACCCCCGGCGGCGTGGCGCAGGCGGCAGAGGTGCTGGCCGCCGGCTGACCAAAGCGGGCGCGCCACCGTCAATGAGGCGGAGCGCCTGCGGCGCACAGGTCGTCTCGGCCGGGGCCTTCGTGCCCCGCCCTCGGGATGGCACGCACCGGAACGGCCCCCCCCGGCGGGGCCCGCCCAGGGCACCGGACGCTGGCCGCGAAAGCGCCAAGCTTCGGCTCTACGGACTGATCAATGAAATCGGGATGCGCGGTGCGCGCCGCCCCGCTCAGGCCTTGTCGGTGTTGGCCGAGGGCGGCTCGATCCGGGCGTCCCTGCGGCGGCGCGCCTGGTCCAGCCGGGTGATGAGGTGGTTCAGGATGGCCGCGATCAGGATCACCGGGGCAAGCCCCCAGACGGACCAGATCGCGACGAGGATCCAGAGCAGGTTCACGAAGAGCAGGATCATGTTGGCGGTCATGTAATCCTCGACCGGTTGCGGATGATGGTTCTGCATGGCGGCGGCTCCGGGCCCTGATCCCGCACCCTGTCCGGGTGCCGTTGACCAAAGCCTAGCGCATCTGCCGCAGGAGTCCCGTCCACTCTGCGTGAATTTGGTAAACCCTGCGTTAACGCGGGCAGGGACGGTCAGCCGTTGCGCGCCCGCGCCAGTGCCTTGGGCAGCGCCTCTTCGAGGATGTCCATGTCCTCCGGGCGGCCGGCGGTGATGCGGATGCAGCGGTCCTGCGGCGCCACGAAGGGCATCCGGACGAACACGCCGTCCTCCGCCAGCGCGGCCAGCACCGCACGGGCAAAGGCGCCGTCGCTGCCGCAATCCACCGCGACGAAGTTCGTGCCGGAGGGCAGGGTGCTCAGCCCGTTGGCCTCCGCGATGCGGGTGATGCGGGTCTTCGACTCGTCCACCAGCCGCAGCACGTCGCCCAGCCAGGCCTTGTCCTGCAGCGCCGCCAGCGCGCCCGCCAGCGACAGGCGCGACATGCCGAAATGGTTGCGGATCTTGTCGAAGGCCTTGATCAGCCCCTGCGCGCCCACCGCGTAGCCGATGCGCGCCCCGGCCATGCCATGCGCCTTCGAAAAGGTGCGGAAGCGAATCACGCGCGGGTCCTCGGGGTCGAGATCCGGCGAGGTGCCGTCCGGCGCGAACTCGATATAGGCCTCGTCCAGCGCCAGCACGCAGCCGTCGGGCAGGTGGTCGAGCGCCGAGACGATCTCGCTGCCCTTGTGGAAGGTGCCCATCGGGTTGTCGGGGTTCGACAGGTAGACGATCTTCGCGTCGACCTCCGCCGCCTTGGCGAACAGCGCCGCCGGGTCTTCGCGGTCCTTGGCGAAGGGCACCTTGTGCAAGACGCCGCCATAACCCGCGACATGGTAGTTGAAGGTCGGATAGGCCCCGTCCGAGGTCACGACCGCATCGCCCGGTGCCACCAGCAGCCGCACGAAATTCCCCAGAAGCCCGTCGATGCCGGAGCCCAGCACGATGTTCGCAGGCGTCACGCCCATCTGCTCGGAGAGCGCGCCCTTCAGGTCCAGATGGCTCGAATCGGCGTATTTCCAGATCTCCACCGCCTCGTCCTGCATCGCCGCGATGGCGAAGGGCGAGGGGCCGAACACGCTTTCATTGGCGCCCAGACGCGCCCGGAACGGCGCACCGCGCTGGCGTTCCAGCGCCTCGGGGCCGACGAACGGCACGGTTGCGGGAAGGTCGGCGATCAGGTCGGGGTAACGGGGTCCACTCATGGCTGCGCAATATGCCGCGGGATTTGCGCCGTGCAAGCGTTATCGCAGGAACTTGCGGCGCGCCTCCCGGGCGATCTCGTAGCGCAGCTGCAGGTCGGCAATCCGCGCCATGAGGCGTTTGCGCGCTTCCGTTTCCGTGGCGGCCTGCCAGTCGGCGCGCGCGGCGTCGAGCTGGGCCTTCAGCGCGATCTCCTCGGGCAGGGCGCCGGCCTCCGCCATGATCCGGAAGCCCACCGCGTCGCCCGCATCGACCAGCGCATCGCCGGGACGCTTCGGCAGCGGCTTGCCCTCGCCGGACAGGCCGGAAAGCGCGCCTTCGGCCTCCGCCTTGCGGATCTGCGCTTCGGTCAGCCTGTGCCAGCTTCTCATCCCGTGGCCCTCCCTGGGCGGCTGACCCGGCGCGCCAGCACCGGTGCGGTGCCGTATGTCGCCGGATCGTCGAGGCATTTTACCACGTATTCCGCAACGTCGGCACGGCTGATCACGCCCATCCGCCATGTCTCCGGCGCAACCATCACTTCAATGTCGTGGCAGGCGCGGTTGCCGGTCAGGATCGTCGGGCGCACCAGCGTCCAGTCGAGCGACGAGGCGCGGATGATCTCCTCCTGCCGGGTCTTGTCCTTGTAGGGCTCCGACAGCAGGACCCGGTGGCCCAGCCGCTCCGGCGTGGACAGCGCCGACACGCTGTCGCCCGCGCCGATCCCGGTGATCGCGACCAGCCGCCTCACGCCCTGCGCCTCCATCAGCGGCACCAGCGCCCGCGTCGCGTCGGAGAACAGCGTCACCCGCCGCCACAGCATCGCGATGCTCTCCTTCATGCCAAGCGCCATGACCACCGCATCGACGCCCTCCAGCGCGGGGCCGAGATCGGCGGAGTTCGTGGCGTCCCCCGCGACCGGCTCCAGCCCCTCGCGCGGGGGCATCGACCCGGCGGAGCGTGACATCGCCCGCACCGTGTGACCCGCCGCCAGGGCGGCCTCCACCACCTTCAGACCGATCCCCCGGCTGCCTCCCAGAACAAGCAGTTTCATGGCGACGCACCTCCTGCGGGTTGTTGACCATCACAGTTCCTTAACTTGACCCGGCAGCGTCAAAAGGCCAGTTTCGCCGCCGAGCAGTGCAGGAAAGAAAAACCATATGCGCAATCCGCCGCCCTTCGCCCCTTTCGAATGGATGATCGCGTGGCGATACCTCCGCGCGCGCCGGGCCGAAGGCGGCGTTTCGGTGATGACCTGGATCAGCCTCGTGGGAATCACGCTGGCGGTCTTCGCCCTGATCGCGACGCTGGCGGTGCGCTCCGGCTTCCGGGCAGAGTTCGTCGACACGATCCTCGGCTCCAACGCGCACCTGACCGTCTACAGCACCACGCGCACCGACGAGGCGGGCAACCCCGACCGCACCATCGCCGATTACGAGGGCATGGCGCAGCAGGTCGAACGCGTGCCCTTCATCCAGCGCGTCGCACCGCTGGTCAAAGGGCAGGTCATGGCCACCGCCAACGGCAACAACGCCGGCGTCGAGGTCTTCGGCATCGCCCCCGACGACCTGAAGGCCATCCCGCGCATCGCCGACCCCGAAACCGGGCGCGGCGACCTCGACCGCTTCGAGGAGGGCGTGGCCATCGGTTCGGGCGTGGCGATGATGCTTGGCGTGGGCGTGGGCGACGACGTGAAGCTGATCTCGCCCAACGGGGTGAAGACCGCCTTCGGCGTCTCGCCCCGCGTGAAATCCTACACCGTGACCTGGATCTTCACCGCCGGGCGCTACGACATCGACCGCACGCGGATCTACATGCCCTTCGCCGAGGCGCAGCTCTACTTCAACCGCGAAGGCGTGGCCGACGAACTGGAGGTCATCGTCTCCGACCCCGAAGATGTCGAGAGCTTCATCCAGCCGGTGTCGGAGGCGGTGGGCCCCGGCGCGCTGATCTGGACATGGCAGGACGCCTCCGGCGGGTTCCTGCGCGCGCTCGAGATCGAGGACAACGTGATGTTCGTCATCCTCTCGGTTCTGGTGCTGATCGCCACGATGAACATCGTCTCGGGCCTCATCATGCTGGTCAAGAACAAGGGCCGCGACATCGGCATCCTGCGCACCATGGGGCTGACCGAAGGCTCGGTCATGCGGGTGTTCTTCATCTGCGGATCGTTCACCGGGATCATCGGCACGGCCATGGGGGTGATCCTCGGCTGCCTCTTCGCGATCTACATCGACCCGATCTTCGCCTTCGTGAACTACGTGGCGGGGGGCGGCGTCTGGGACCCGTCAATCCGCGGCATCTACGCGCTGCCCGCCAAGCTGCAGATGACCGACGTGATGTCGGCGGTGCTGCTGTCGCTGGGCCTGTCGTTCATCGTGACGATCTTTCCGGCGCGCCGCGCCGCCCGCATGAACCCGGTGGAGGCCCTGCGCTATGAATGACACCGTGCAGGACCCGGTGCTGCGGCTGACCGGGATCGAGAAGGTCTACAACGCCGGCAAACCCGGAGAGGTCCGCGTGCTGCGCGGCTGCGACCTCGAAGTCGCGCGCGGCGAGGTCGTGGCGCTGGTGGCGCCCTCCGGCGCGGGCAAGTCGACGCTCTTGCACATCGCGGGGCTTCTGGACACCGCCGACAGCGGCACGGTGGAAATCGCGGGCGAGCCGATGCAGGGCAAGTCCGACCGCCGCCGCACGCTGGTGCGCCGGGCGGAGGTGGGCTTTGTCTACCAGTTCCACCACCTGCTGCCGGAGTTCTCCGCGCTGGAGAACATCGTGCTGCCGCAGCTTGCCAACGGCGTGCCGCGACAGGCGGCGGAGCAGCGGGCGCGCAACCTGCTGGACAGCGTCGGTGTCGGGGAGCGCGCAGGCCATCGCCCGGCGGCCATGTCCGGCGGCGAACAGCAGCGGGTCGCCTTCTGCCGGGCCATGGCCAACACGCCGAAGCTGCTGCTGGCCGACGAGCCGACCGGCAACCTCGATCCGCAGACCTCCGACCGGGTGTTCGCCGCGCTCATGGACCTGGTGCGCGAGACCGGGCTTTCTGCGCTGATCGCCACCCACAACCTCGACCTCGCCGCGCGCATGGACCGGCGCGTGCGGATGGAAGACGGCCACCTGCGCGCCGACGGCTGAGGGGGAGGCGGCGCAAAGCCCCGCCCTACAGCCTGTCGTGCGGGTCTGCGGATGACGCGCACCGACCGGATGTACCGGACACGCCGGTGGCAAACCGCGTGACGGATCGTAGGGCGGGGCTCTGCGCCGCCTTGCCCTTGGCTTTCCATCTGCGAGTGACATCCGGCGCGCGCGAACCCGGACGGCGCGCCACGGATCGCCGATGGCCGGGCGGTTCGCAGGGCGGTGCCCGGCACCGCCTGCGCCCCTGCGACACATGCGCCCGTTAACCACATCCGCGGGCAAATCGCGGTCCCGGGCGCGGCGCGCCGGGACAAAGGTTAACAACCGGCCGGGAATCGGGGTCCAATCGGCCGGTTCGCACCTTAATGCGACACTGGCGCGGCTTAAGCCTTCGGTAATCCGTTGTGGAAAGCCCCGCCCGCCCCACTGCATCTGGCGCCGGACGGGCCGTTAACCCCACCGTGCGCCGCGTGAACGGGGGCAGGACCGCCCCCCCGTTGCCGCCGCACACCCACCGCGCTTTACGCCCTTTGCGTGATCCAGACCCCCAGCGCCATGACCGCGATCCCGGTCGCGCGCGTCAGGGTCAAAGGGCTGATCCGCGCGCCGAACAGGCCGAAATGGTCGATCGCCGCGGCCGAGATCAACTGCCCGATCAGCACGAAGAACACCGCGTTGCCGACGCCGAAATGCGGGGCGATGAAAGTCACCGACAGCACGTAGAACGCGACGAAGGCGCCGCCCAGCAACAGATGCTTCGGCGCCACGCGCACACCCCCGAAGCCCTTGGCACCATTGAGAATCCACACAACGAGGCAGATCGCCAGCGCCACGCAGAACAGGACCACCGCCGCCGCCACGGGCGAGGCCAGCCGCTGCCCCAGCGCCGCGTTCAGCGCCGCGAGGATCGGGATGCCCATGCCCGCGAAAAGCATGACCACTGCGTAATGCGTCATCCCCGGCGTCATGGCTTGAAGAACGTCGCGCTGGCCCGCGCGACCTCCTTTTCGCCGGGCAGGCTGACCAGCACGGCTTCGGTGAAAATCAGCGCCCGCCCGCCCTTCACAACCTTCGCCGTGCAGCGGATCGCATCGCCCCGCGCCGCGCTCAGGAACCGCGTCTCCAGGTTCGTCGTCGCCACCGGCACGAACTCTCCGATATGCCCGGCGCAGGCAAAGACCATCGCCGTATCGGCCAGCGTCGACAGCGCCTGCCCGCAGACGATTCCGCCGACACGGGCGATCTCTGGGGTAACCGGAATTTCAAGAACGGCGCCCAATGGTGTGATATCGGACACTTTTGGCTGCAAAGCTTGCACCCATGGGGCGAAATTGTCTTCTAACAGCGCATTTGCGGTGGCAGGATCGAGCATGAGTCTCCCTCGGACGTCTTCTGGGTCCGACCATGACCGCCGGAACGGCGCCTGTCACGCGCCCGAATGCGCGGTGCGCGACAGAGGAGGCCGGGGGGACAGATAGGGAAGGATCTCGGATGAAGCGTTGGCTGGCACTGACGGCGGCACTGGGACTGCTGTCGGGATGCGCGTTCCTCGAACGGCTGGCGGGTCCGGGGCCTGCTGCACCACAATCGGGCACCATCACCCTCTCGGGCACCGCGCCGGCTTCGGCCGTCTACCTGGTGGAGCCGCAGGTCACCGTGATCAGCCCGCCCCGCGCGGTGCCGGTGACGCAGGGCGCAAGCCTCTATGCAGGCTGGTGCATGGATTGCCACGGCGCCGAGGCACGCGGTTTCGGCCGCGTCTCCGGCCAGATGACGGTGAAGCCCACGGACCTCACGACGCTGGCGCTCAACAACGGCGGCACCTTTCCGGCGCGGCGTGTGATCGGCGCGATGCAGGGGGCGGGGGCCTACCACCGCGGCCTGATGCCGGAAATCGGCGGCGCCCTCGACGGCCCGCTGGTGGAGTGGATCGGCCCCGACGGCACCCCGCATCTGACCACGCAATCCACCATGGACCTGATCGTCTATCTCGAAAACCTGCAGGTCTGACGCAGCGCTTGCATCCGCGGCAGGGCGCTGGCATCACACCCTGAAAAAGAGGGGCTGAAGGACATGCGCGCACCGCTCATCGCGTTGGTTATGACCGCCGGACTGGCGGGTTGTGTCGAAGAGACCGAGATGCCGGGGCCGCAGGACGGCCGCGCGCTCTTCATGGAAAACTGCGCCGTCTGCCATGGCGAAAACGGCAAGGGCGACGGTCCGATGGCGCGCCGCATGCAGAAGGCACCCAAGGACCTGACGCTGATCAGGCTGCGCCACGGCAACGCCTTCCCGCGCGCGAAGGTCATGTCGATCATCGACGGCTACGCGCGCTCCGACATCGCCGGGCCGGGGATGCCGGAATTCGGTGAACTGCTGGAAGGCGACCTTGTGCCCTTCGACTCGGGCGACGGCATCCAGACGCCGACGCCGCGCAAGCTGGTGGCGCTGCTGGAATACCTCGAGACCATCCAGGAAGACCGCAAGTAAGTCCAGAAGCCCGGAGATTCCAAGGGGGTGCCGGGCGTGCCCCCTACGGGCTCCGAACGGCGCGGCGTTGTCCATGCCTCCTGACGCGACATATGAGGAACGGCGGACTCTCCTGTCCTTACAGCATGATGTCCCGGGAGCTTCGGGTCGCGAGAGAGCGTCGTCAGGCGGCGACCGTCTTGCGCACCATGTCCCAGTAAAGCCGCGCCACGTCCTCCGGCCCCAGCCGCCCGCCGGGGCGATACCAGGTGGTCACGCCGGTCAGCATGGCGATCACGGCAAGCGTCGTCAGCTTGCTGTCTGGCAGGGCAAAGACCCCAGCTGCCACGCCGTCCCGCAGGATCGTTTCCAGCGCATCCTCGTATTCCCGGCGCAAACGCTCGATCTTGGCGAAGTTGGCAGGATCGAGGTTGCGCAGCTCCATGTAGGAGATGAACACCGCCTCTGGCCGGTCGAGGTGAAAGGCGATGTGGAACCGCACGAAGGCCTCAAGCCGCGCCTCGGGTGCAAGGGGCGGGTCGAGCGTGCGCCAGGCGTCAAGCAGGTCGAGCATGTGGCCTTCGAGCAGCGAGAACAGCAAAGCCTGCTTGTCGGGCGTGTAGTTGTAGAGGGCGCCGACCTGTACGCCCACTTCGCCTGCGATCTGCCGCATGGAGACCGCCGCGAAGCCGTGCTTGGCGAACAGGTGCAGGGCGGCCTCGCGGATGCGGGGGCCGGTGATCTCGGAGTGGGAGCCTTGGGTGCGAGCCATGCCGCCCAAATTATCTGAACGCACGTTCAGATCAAGGCGGGCGCTTGCGGGAGGATGCGCCATGCGGCAAGACTGACGCATGAGACGCGCGTACCTGTCCCTCCCGGCGGCCCTGTTGATGGCCCTGACCGCCTGCACCCAGTTCCCCGAACTGGATGCCGTGGCGACCCCGGGCGTGGAGAACGCGCCTTATCCCCGGCTCGTGCCCATCGACGACCTCATCGCGGACCCGGCCCCGCCGCGCGCGACGAAAGAGGACATCGCGCAGGTGCAGGCGCGTGCGGACGGGCTGCAGGCGCGCGCGGCGGGGGTCGGCAGCGCGCAGGTCTCCCAGCCGGATTCGGTGGCGGAGCGGCTGAAGCGTCTGCAACAGAAAGCGGCAGAGCTGCGGCAACAGTGACGCAGGGGGCCCTTGCCCGGGCATGGGCATGTCCGCGTGTGGTTGCAGGGCGCATCACTTGCGCGTAACCGGTGTCGCGGAACGTCACCCGGAGGTATGCCCCATGTCCCAACCCCTTCGTCTTGGAATTGCCGGTCTCGGGACCGTCGGCACCGGCGTGGTCAAGATCGTGCGCCAGAAGGCGGCCCTGCTCGAGGCACGCTCCGGCCGGCCCATCGCCATCAGCGCGGTGTCGGCACGCACCCGTGCCAAGGACCGGGGCGTGTCGCTGGACAGCTACGCCTGGGAAGACGACCCGGTGACACTGGCCACCCGCGACGACGTGGACGTGTTCGTCGAACTCATGGGCGGCAGCGACGGCCCGGCGAAGGCCGCGGTCGAAGCGGCGCTGAAGGCGGGCAAGGACGTCGTCACGGCGAACAAGGCGCTGCTTGCGCACCACGGTCAGGCGCTGGCCGAACTGGCCGAGGCCAGCGGATCGGTCCTGCGCTTCGAGGCGGCGGTGGCGGGCGGCATCCCGGTCATCAAGGCGCTGACCGAGGGCCTGGCCGGGAACGAGATCATCCGCGTGATGGGCGTGATGAACGGCACCTGCAACTACATCCTCACCCGGATGGAGGACGGCGGCCTGACCTACGACGCGGCCTTTGCCGAGGCCGACGCCCTGGGCTATCTGGAGGCCGACCCGACGCTCGACGTGGGCGGCATCGACGCGGGACACAAACTGTCCCTGCTGGCGGCCATCGCCTTCGGCACGCAGGTCAGCTTCTCCGGGGTGGAGCTGGAAGGCATCGGCAAGGTCACCATCGACGACATCAAGCAGGCCGCCGACATGGGTTTCCGGATCAAGCTGCTGGGCGTGTCCCGGATGACCGGCCGCGGGCTGGAGCAATCCATGGCACCCTGCCTCGTCCCGGCCTCCTCTCCGCTGGGCCAGCTTTCGGGCGGCACCAACATGGTGGTGATCGAGGGCGACCAGGTCGGCCAGATCGTGATGCGCGGCGCAGGTGCGGGCGAGGGGCCGACCGCCTCTGCCGTGATGGGCGACGTGATGGACGTGGCGCGCGGGCTGCGGGTCTCGACCTTCGGGCAGGCCGCGTCGAAGCTCGTTCCGGCGGTGCCGGCGAAAGCCACGACGCCGGCGCCCTACTACCTGCGCACCCAGCTTGCGGACAAGCCGGGCGCACTGGCGAAGGTGGCCGCCGCTCTGGGCGAGGCGGGCGTGTCGATCCACCGGATGCGCCAGTACGATCACGTCGAGGACCGGGCGCCCGTGCTGATCGTGACGCACAAGACCACGCGCGCGGCGCTCGACCAGGCGCTGGAGGCGATGCAGAAGCTGGCCGTTGTGGTCGCGGCGCCCGTCGCCCTGCGGATCGAGGAAGTCTGAGGCAGGGGCGGCGCAAAGCCCCGCCCTACATCGGACCTGCACGGCGCGGCACGGGCCGGGCACGGTACGGGAGCGCCGCCTTTGGCGCTGTCGGCGCCGCGTCGGTGCCTGCCTGCTGACCGAACAGGCTTTGGCGGCGGCGAAGGTGGCGGGAAAGGCGCAAGGCGGCGAGGGTTGGCGCAACCAGCCTTGCCCCCCGCGCGCCGCCTGCGCTAGAGCCAAGACACGCTTCATCCAAAGGAAATACTCCGATGCCGACGCCCAAGGATTTCAATGACCGCATGCTTTCTCTGGGCCTCGCCCGGGTTGCCGAACAGGCCGCCATCGCCAGTGCCGACCTGATCGGCCGCGGAGACGAGAAGGCCGCGGACCAGGCCGCCGTGAACGCCATGCGGGAAGAGCTGAACAAGCTCGACATTTCCGGCGTGGTCGTGATCGGCGAGGGCGAGCGGGACGAGGCGCCGATGCTCTATATCGGCGAGGAAGTGGGGCAGGGCGGCCCCGGCGTGGACATCGCGCTCGACCCGCTGGAAGGCACGACGCTGACTGCCAAGGACATGCCGAACGCGCTGACGGTGATCGCCATGGGGCCGCGCGGGTCCATGCTGCACGCGCCGGACGTCTACATGGACAAGCTGGCCATCGGCCCGGGTTACCCGGTCGACGTGGTGTCGCTGGACATGTCGCCCTCCGAGCGCGTGTTTGCGCTGGCCAAGGCGAAGGACTGCGCGCCGCAGGACATCACCTGCTGCATCCTCGAACGGCCGCGCCACGAGGACATGATCGCCGAGGTCCGCTCGACCGGGGCGGGCATCCGGCTGATCACCGACGGCGACGTGGCCGGTGTCATGCACTGCGCCGAACCGGTGCTGACCGGCATCGACATGTACATGGGTTCGGGCGGTGCGCCGGAGGGGGTGCTGGCGGCGGCCGCGCTGAAGTGCATGGGCGGCCAGATGTGGGGCCGCCTGCTGTTCCGCAACGACGACGAGCGGGGCCGCGCCGCCAAGGCCGGGATCACCGATCTGGACAAGATCTACGCCCGCGACGAGCTGGTGACCGACCACGTGATCTTTGCCGCGACAGGCGTGACGAACGGTTCCGTCGTGTCGGGGATCAAGCGCACGCCCGGCTGGATCGAGACGGAGACGATCCTGATGCGCTCCAAGACCGGGTCGGTGCGGCGGATGCAGTACCGCAATCCGTTCCGTCACAAGGTCTGAATTCCTTTGGCATGTGTGCCCGGACCGGCCCCCGCGATCTGCGGGGGCCGTTTCGTTTTGCCCATGCCCGGCGTCGCGTGGCTGTCAGCCTTTGAGGCAGGTATTTGATCCAAGGTGAAGACAGGGCGCTTGCGCCGGGCCCCATCGGATGTGCAGCGTGATGGCGGGGGTGTGGCTGCGGCCTTTCGCTTGCCACCGGATTTGGCTATCCCCTGCGGTGGGGCAGTGGAAGGACGGCATTGGCGTATCTGGGTGTAGAGAGCAGCCTCTCGGGGCGGCGTTGGGTCGGACCGGACGTGGAAACCGAGCGTCAGGCTGAGCTTCTGGCGCAGCAGACCGGACTGGCCCGTCCCCTCTGCGCGATCCTCGCGCGGCTGGGTGTTCCGCCGGAGGAGGCGCAGGCCTACCTTGAGCCGAAGCTGCGCGACCTGCTGCCCGACCCGCGGTCGCTCAAGGACATGGAGAAGGCGGCCACGCGGTTCCTGAAGGCGGTCTCCGGGCGCGAACGGATCGCGGTGTTTGCCGATTACGACGTGGACGGCGGATCCTCTGCCGCCTTGCTGATCGACTGGCTGCGGCAGATGGGGCGGCCGGCGACGCTGTATGTGCCCGACCGGATCGACGAGGGCTATGGGCCGAACCCGACCGCCATGGCGGGGCTGGCCCGCGAGCATGACCTGATCGTCTGCGTCGATTGCGGGACCTTGTCGCATGACGCCATTGCCGCGGCCGAAGGGGCGGACGTGGTGGTGCTGGATCACCACCTTGGTGGCGAAACGCTGCCCGACTGCGTGGCGGTGGTGAACCCCAACCGGCAGGACGAGGACGGGGGACTCGCGCATCTGTGTGCCGCCGCAGTTGTTTTCCTGATGCTGGTCGAGGCGGGTCGGCAACTGCGCGAGACGGGCGCGCGCGGGCCGGACCTGATGAAGATGCTCGACCTCGTGGCGCTGGCGACGGTCGCCGATGTGGCGCCGCTCCGGGGCGTGAACCGGGCGCTTGTCCAGCAGGGGCTGAAGGTCATGGGGCGCAGGGAGCGCGTCGGCCTCGTGGCGCTGTCTGACGTGGCACGGCTTGAGCGCGCGCCGGAGGCTTATCACCTGGGATTTGTCATGGGGCCGCGGGTCAATGCGGGCGGGCGGATCGGGCAGGCCGACCTCGGCGCGCGGCTTCTGGCCAGCGACAACCCTGCCGAGGCGCAGGCGATGGCGGAACGGCTCGAGGCGCTGAACGCGGAACGGCGGGAGATCGAGGCGGCGGTGCGCGCGGCAGCCCTGGACCAGGCCGAGGCGCGTGGGCTGGATGCGCCGCTGATCTGGGCCGCGGGCGAGGGATGGCATCCCGGGGTCGTGGGCATCGTCGCCTCGCGCCTGAAGGAGCACACCGGGCGGCCCTCGGTGGTGATCGGCCTCGACGGGGCGGAGGGCAAGGGCTCCGGTCGCTCCGTCGCAGGGGTGGACCTCGGCGCCTCGGTGCAGCGGCTGGCGGCGGAGGGGCTGCTGATCAAGGGGGGCGGGCACCGCATGGCGGCAGGCCTCACCGTGGCGCGCGACCGGCTGGAGGAGGCCATGGCGCGCCTCTCCGACCTGCTGGAGAAGCAGGGGGCCGGGACGGGCGGCGCGGCGGACCTGCGGGTCGACGGCGTGCTGATGCCCGGTGCCGCGCAGGTCGACCTGGTGGAGGATCTGGAGCGCGCCGGACCGTTCGGGCAGGGCGCCCCCGGACCGCGATTCGTCGTGCCGGACGTGCGGCTGTCCTTTGCCAAGGTCGTGGGGTCGGGGCATCTGAAGATCACCTGCGGAGACGGCCTCGGGGCCCGGCTGGAGGCGATCTGCTTCAACGCGATGGACGGCCCCTTGGGGCAGGTGATGCTGAACCACGAGGGGCGGCGCTTTCACCTGGCGGGCAAGCTGGACGTGAACACGTGGCAGGGGCGGCACACCGTCCAGATGCGGCTCGACGATGCCGCGCCCGCGGCGGATTGAGGCGTGATTCCATCGGGTTGCGCGGCGGTGGACTGGCGCAACCGGCTGGATTGAAGATTCCTGTGCGGCCTCGTGATTTTGTGCTTGCGCGCGGCGCCCGCATTCCCTAGAAGACCGCTCACCACAGCGTGGCCCGTTCGTCTATCGGTTAGGACGCCAGGTTTTCAACCTGGAAAGAGGGGTTCGATTCCCCTACGGGCTGCCACTTTTCCCTGAAAATCCAGATGCGTGCCGGTCCAGTGGGAACCGATATTCCGTGTGCATTCAGGGTGAAGATTGGTCTTGCACGTCGCCGCGCGCTTCCGTAGAAGACCGCTCACCACGATGCGTGGCCCGTTCGTCTATCGGTTAGGACGCCAGGTTTTCAACCTGGAAAGAGGGGTTCGATTCCCCTACGGGCTGCCACTTTTCCCCTTGAACAAACATCAGTTTCCCGGTGACGAAGCTAAGTCGTCTGCGCCTTGGATTGTGTGTCAGTCCGGGGCTGGCTGCGACGGCACTGGCGGCGATTGCCGATGCTCTCCGCATCGCAGGATATAACGTGCGCAGCGGGACGCGTGGTGCGCCGCGTCGCTGCAAACTGCAATGATTTAGGGGTGTTGTGGTGGCGTGGGGGGGACTCGAACCCCCGACCTAACGATTATGAGTCGTTCGCTCTAACCAACTGAGCTACCGCGCCAGACCGTGGGCGGGGGATAAGGGGGGGCGCGGGCGCCGTCAAGCGGAAATTCCGGGAAATCGTGCCTTACTCTGCCGTGCCGTGACGCGCGGTGTTCAGGTCACGGCATGCCCTGGTGCGAAGCGCTGCGCGACAGCCTGCGAGATCGCGGCAAGTACGCCCTGTCCCACCCATCGACACTTCACGGCGCATGGCAGAAACCGCGCGCAGGGGCCCACAGCCCCTACTTCACGATCTTCTCGTCCTTGACGAACATGTTGCCCCATGCGCGGTCGATCAGCTCGGGCGTCATCTTGTAGGGCAGCCCTTCAAAGTCGCAGACGGCAATCATCTGGTCGATCAGGAAGACCGGCTGGTAGTTGGCGAAGATGTTGTTGATCGTCGGGTACTTGGTCTTCAGCAGATGCACGAGCGAGGCCTCGTCCAGCTGCATCTTCTTCTTGCGGGCCACGAGCGCGAAGATCTTCAGGAAGTTCTCCTGGCTGGGGCCGTCGATCTTGATCTTGAAGAAGATCCGGCGCAGCGCGGCCTGGTCGAAGATCTCGTTCGGGTGGAAGTTCGTGGAGAAGATGACCAGTGTGTCGAAGGGCACCTCGAACTTTTCGCCGGACTGGAGGGCGAGGATGTCCTTGCCTTCCTCCAGCGGCACGATCCAGCGGTTCACGAGGCTTTGCGGCGGTTCCGCCTGGCGGCCAAGGTCGTCGACGATGAAGATGCCGCCGGTGGACTTCAACTGGAGCGGCGCCTGGTAGGTGCGTGCCGTGGGGTTGTAGACGAGGTCCAGCATCGACAGCGAAAGCTCCCCCCCGGTGATGACCGTCGGGCGTTTGCACATCACGTACCGGCGGTCGAAGCGGGCCCGCTGCCGCAGGGCGTTGGGATCGTCCGCGTCCTCCTCGGCCTTCGAATGCACGATCGGGTCGTAGACGGTGATGACCTGTCCGGAATATTCCAGCGCGCGCGGCACGTAGATGCGGTCGCCCATGGCGTCGCGGATGCCGTTGGAGATCGACGACTTGCCGTTGCCCGGCGGCCCGTACATCAGGATCGACCTGCCCGAGGACACCGCCGGCCCGAGATTGGAGATCAGGTCGTTCGGCAGGATCAGGTGGCCCATCGCCGAGGTGAGCTGTTCGCGGGTGATCTGGATGTTGCGGATCGACTGGCGTTCGACCTGTTCCCGGTAGACCTCCAGAGGGACGGGCATCGGGCCGAAGTACTCCGACTGCGCCAGCGCGTCGAGGGCGCGGGCCTTGCCGCTGTCGGTCAGCTGGTAGGGCATCTCGTTGGCGACCTGCCCGGCCGCCCCCAGCGTGCCCATCGCCTCCATAAGGCCCTGGGCGCGGGCCATGTCGATGATCTCCTGGCAGACGGGCACGGGCAGGCAGACGGCACGGGCCAGTTGCGTGACCTTGTTGGTGTTCTTGCGGAACAGCGTCTTGAGAACGATGTCGCGCATCATCACGGTCGAAAGGCTCATGTCCTCGAGCCTGCGCGGCGCCGGAGGCGCAATGACGGTGCTGCTTTGCATGTTCATGTGGATGTCCTGCCCGGATTGCCCGTTTGTTTGGTTGCCAGAGTGACAACGGTTTGTGGCAGGTCTAGGGCGGGCTTTGGGACATTTGGAGGGTGCGTGCCGGTCGGGCAGGGGCGGCGCGACCCCCTGTGCCGCCGCGAAACGTCTTGACGTGGCGGGCGCTTCACGCGACTTCAATAGGCGAGCAGCTTTCCCAAGGGGCGACAGATGACCCCAAATTCCACATGGTGGTCGCTTGCGGCGATCCTTCTCTTTTTGACACTTGCCGGATGTGCGCCGGGCGAAGAGGTCGTGGATGACCCGAACCCGTTTGCGCCCTCCGTCGATCCGGACGGGGAGGCGGTCGACGGCATGATCGTCGGCCACCGGCTGATGGAAGCGGGCGAGTACCATCTTGCGCTGGAGGCCTACACGCGCGCCGCGGGCCAGAAGGGCATCAACGCCGAAACCCTTACTGCGCTCGGTTCGGTCAATCTCGCGCTCGGCCGTTTGAATCAGGCGGAGGGGCTGTTGCGTCGCGCGGTGGAGCTTGACCCGGAATGGGCCGAAGCCTGGAACAACCTTGGCGTCCTGCTGATGGAAAAGGGGGAAACCTCCGAGGCAAGCCTCGTGTTCAAGAAGGCCTATGCCCTCGACAATGGCCAAAACGACTCAATTCGCGATAATCTTCGCTTGGCGCTCGCAAAATTGGAAAATAGCCGGTATGATCCGGAACAAGAAGAAGAATTCAGGCTCGTGCGGCGGGGCAGCGGATCGTACCAGATCCGCAGGAACGACGTATAACCGGGCTGAATGGCCGTCCAACGTGGCGGCAGAGGCATAAATACATCCGCCATCAAGGTGGAGACAAGGCAGAGCAGCAAGAGGACGCAGGCAACATGCGCCATCTGATCCGTGTGACATTGGGCGTGGCCGTGGCGGCGTCGCTTTCCGCGTGCGACAAGACCATCGACAAGGACGAAGTGGACCGCAAGTTCCAGGGCGTCAACGTCATCGACGAGACGAACCTGAACGAGGTCATGCTGACCGTTGGCGACCCGAACGAGGCGGTCAACTACTTCAGGCGTTCCTCCACGACCGAGCCGGACCGGATCGACTTCCAGCGTGGCCTGGCGTCCAGCCTGATCCGGGCGAAGCGTTTTCCCGAGGCGCGGATCGCCTGGGCGCAGGTGGTTGCGCACGAGGATGCCACCAACGAGGACCGCGTTGAGCTTGCCGATGCGCTGATCCGCACGAATGACTGGGATCAGGCCGAAAAGGTCCTGTCCTCGATCCCGCCGACCCACGAGTCTTTCAAGCGTTACCGGCTCGAGGCGATGATCGCCGACGGCAAGAAGGACTGGAAGAAGGCGGATGCCTTCTACGAGGTCGCGCTGGGTCTGACGACCAAGCCTGCCTCCGTGATGAACAACTGGGGCTATTCGAAGCTGACCCGCGGCGACTTCCGCGAGGCGGAGCGGCTGTTCGGAGAGGCGATAAACGCCGACCAGACGATGTTCACCGCGAAGAACAACCTCGTCATGGCGCGCGGCGCGCAGGGCAACTACACCCTGCCGGTCATTCCGATGACACAGCCGGAGCGCGCCGAACTGCTCTATACGCTGGGCCTTGCGGCGGTAAAACGCGGCGACGTGCAGATCGGCAAAGGGTTGCTGCGCGAAGCGGTGGAGACCCATCCGCAGCACTTCGAGGCGGCCGCCCGTGCCCTGGCCGCGCTTGAAAACGGCGCCTGAGGGGCGCCGGAGATGTCGATAACGGTCACCGAAGCCGCCTGGTTACTGCCATTCGTCCTGCCGGTCTGCCTGTACATCATGTACACCGACATGAAGGGAATGCGCATTCCCAACCACTCCGTCCTTGCGATGTTCTTCATTTTCGTCGTGGTTGGGTTCATCGCCATGCCGTTCGACGCCTATCTCTGGCGCTACGTGCACCTGATCGTGGTGCTGGTCGCGGGCATTGCGCTCAACGCCGGTGGCGCCGTGGGGGCGGGGGATGCGAAGTGGGCCGCCGCTGCCGCGCCCTTCATCGCGCTAGGCGACCTGCGGTTCCTGATGATCCTCTTCGCGGCGAACTTGCTGGCGGCCTTTGTCGCCCACCGGATTGCCAAGTTCACACCCATCCGGCGGCTGGCCCCGAACTGGGAAAGCTGGAACGCCGGGTCGAAGTTTCCCATGGGCCTCGCCCTTGGCGGCACCATGGCGATCTACCTCGGACTTGGCCTGTTCTACGGTCAGGTCGCGGGCTGATTTCCGCCACATCGTGAAACGGAAAACGCCGCGCCCATCGGGACGCGGCGTCGTTTTTTCATGGCGGCTGGCTCAGTTGCCGGCCATGGCGCCCATCTGCGTGATGCCCACGGCAGAGGGGCCGACGAGGATGATCAGCAGCGGCGGCACCGTCAGCATCATGGTTGTCAGCGTCATCTTGGTCGGCAGCTTGTTGGCGGCTTCCTCGGCGCGCATCACACGCTTGTCCCGCATCTCTCCGGCATAGACGCGCAGCGCGTCGGAGATCGACGTACCGAAGGTCTGCGCCTGATTCAGCACGGTCACGAAGCTCGACACGTCCTGCGATCCGCAACGCTCCGACATGTCGTTCAGGACCTGGCTGCGGTCCTTGCCGGCCTTCATCTCGTGGCTGATGATCTCGAACTCATCGGCCAGCGCGGGGTAGGAGGCGCGCAGCTCCTTTGCCACGCGGATGATCGACTGTTCCATCGACTGGCCGGCCTCGACGCACACGAGCATCATGTCGAGCGCATCCGGGAAACCCTGCTGGATCTCTTCCTTGCGCTTCTCCATGCGCTTGGTGATCCAGTACTTCGGGGCGAGGTAGCCGACACAGCCGGGGCCGAGAATATACATCAGCTTCGTGGTCATGTCCGCTTCTTCGGGGTTCACGAAGAAGAGGTAGTACCCCGTGCCTGCCGCCAGCATCCCGAGGCCGAGCGCGAACTGCATGAAGTAGTAGACCTGCACCGCGTCCTTCGTGCGGTAGCCTGCCTGAAGCAGCTTCAGCTTGATCTCGGACAGCTCCTTGGCGTCCTGCGGTTCGAGGAACTGCGCGTACTTGTTCAGCTTCTCGTTGCGGCGCTTGTCGCGCAGGACGGCGCGCGACTGCGCGTCCATCTTCTTCTGCGAGGTCTCCTTGAGCTTGTCGAGCGGGTCGGGCTTGGTGCTCAGCAAGATCGGGATGGTCGCGAGGATCAGCAGGATCGCGAGACCGGCAACCACGATCAGCGGACCGGCGGGGCCCAGCAGATCGGTGATCGCGGTGTTGAGTTGGTCTAGCATGGGTGTCTCCTCAGACCTTGATGTTCACGAGCCAGCGCATGACGATCATGTTCAGGGCGAGCATGATGCCGACGATGAAGCAGGCCGGAATGAACCACGGGTGGTCCAGAACTTCGTCGTAGTAGTCGGGCTTGGCGACCTGGATAAAGATCAGGGCCATGACGGGAAAGCCGGACAGGAACTTGCCGGACCACTGCGCCTCGGCGGTGATGGCCTTCACGCGGCGGAACAGGCGGAAGCGGGCGCGGATCACCTTGGCCAGACCTTCGAGGATCTCGGCGAGGTTGCCGCCCGCCTGCTGCTGGATCGCCACGGCGACAGCGAGGAAGCGCAAGTCCTGCATGTCGAGCCGTTCGGCCATGTGTTTCAGCGCCTCGCCGATGTCACGCCCATAGGCGGATTCGTCCGCGATGATGCCGAACTCGGTCGCCAGCGGGTCCTTGATCTCTTTCGAGACGATGGTGATCGCGGAGGTGAACGGATGACCGACGCGCAGCGACCGCACCATCAGCTCGACCGCGTCGGGAAGCTGCTCCTCGATCATCGAAAGGCGCTTCTTGGCCTTGGAGCCGACCCACATGTAGACGCCGCCGATGCCCATGCCCGCCGACAGAATGACGCGGATGGGCAGCCCGGTCTCCGTCCCGATGCTGAGGCCCAGGAAGGCCACGACCGACGCGCCCGCCATGATCATCATCAGCTGCTGCGGTGTGAAGGCGATGGCCGCCTTGTTCGCCTTGTCGGCCAGCAGCGAATAGATCGGCAGGGACCGGCTTTCCATGTGCTGGTCCATCTCCTTGCGGAGCTTGGCCAGGACGTCCTCGCGACGGTCGCCGCGGTCGAGCATTTCCAGCCGCCGGTTGACCTTGTTGGACAGCGAGATCGACTTGCCGAAGGCGACCAGGTAGATGCCGTTCACGAAGACGAGGACGCCGACGAAAATCAGGCCGTATATGATCGGTGCTGCAGAGAGCATGTTCGTGACTCGCTTTCAATTAATCCGGGCGGAACGGTTCGTAGATCGAGGCCGGAATGTCGTAACCCCACATCCGGAACCGCTCCGAGAAGGCCGACCGCACGCCGGTCGCGGTGAAGTGACCGATGATCTTGTTGTCCGGCGTCAGCCCGACGCGCTGGTAGCGGAAGATTTCCTGCATGGAGATGACGTCGCCCTCCATGCCGGTGATCTCGGTGATGGAGGTCATCCGGCGGGAGCCGTCCTGCAGGCGCGACGCCTGCACGATGAGGTTCACGGCCGATGCGATCTGCGAGCGGACCGCCTTCAGCGGCATCTCGATCCCGGCCATGGCGATCATGTTTTCCAGACGCGCCACGCCGTCCCGCGCGGAGTTCGCGTGGATTGTGGTCATGGAGCCGTCGTGACCGGTGTTCATAGCCTGGAGCATGTCGATGACTTCCTCGCCGCGGGTTTCCCCCACGATGATCCTGTCAGGGCGCATACGCAGGGCGTTCTTGAGGCAATCGCGTGGCGTGACGGCCCCCTTGCCCTCGACGTTGGGCGGGCGGCTTTCCATGCGTCCCACGTGGGTCTGCTGAAGCTGGAGTTCCGCGGTATCCTCGATGGTCAGGATACGCTCGCTGTCGTCGATGAAGCTGGACAGCGCGTTGAGCGTGGTCGTCTTGCCCGAACCCGTACCGCCGGAGACAATGATGTTCAGGCGGGTCGCCACGGCGGCCTGAAGGTAGACGGCCATCTCTTCGGTGAAGGCGCCGAAGTTCACGAGGTCGTCGATGCCCAGCTTGTCCTTCTTGAACTTCCGGATCGAGACGAGGCTGCCGTCGATGGCGATGGGCGGCACCATGGCGTTGAAACGGGAGCCGTCCATAAGACGGGCGTCGACATAGGGGTTCGATTCATCGACGCGGCGGCCCACGGCGGACACGATCTTGTCGATGATCCGCATTAGGTGCTTCTCGTCCTTGAACGTGATGTCCGAGAGCTGCAGCTTGCCCGACCGTTCGACAAAGATCTGGTGCGGACCGTTCACGAGGATATCGGAGACGGTGTCGTCTTTCAGCAGGGCCTCGAGCGGGCCCAGACCTTTCACCTCGTCGTAGAGGTCGGTCATCATCGCGCGCCGCTCGTCGCGGTTCAGCACGATGCCGCGTTCAGTGAGCGATTCCGTCGCGATCTGGGAGATTTCCTCGCGCAGCTCCGCCTCGGACGCCTGGTCCAGCGCGGCGAGGTTCAGGTTCTCCAGCAGCGCGCGGTGCAGTTCCAGCTTCACCTCGCCAAGGCGTTCCTTGCGCTTCTTTTCCTTGTCGGCATTGCCCGCCTGGGCCGGGGCCTGCGGCGGCCCCTTGCGGCGCACGGCCGACGGTGTCCGCACCTCGACCTTGCGGTCGTCCGCCGCCGGGGCGGCGACGGCTTCCGCTTTGGCCACGGGGCGGGGGGCCTCCTTGAGACCGGGTTTCTTGTAGCGTGAGAACATTCGGTCGGTCCTTCGCGATCAGGCAGCTTCGGCGTCGTCGGCGCCGATTGCGTTAAGCTGCTGCGCCAGCTTCACGATTTCCTTGCGGAGCGGGTTCTTCGCGGCGTGTGCGGCCAGCGGCAGGCCGTGGTCGCAGGCCTGCATCACCGCCCGCCCGCCATCGGGAAGCTGCAGGTCGAGCGAGATACCAAGGCTGTCGGCCATGCGCTTGACCCGGCTCTTGCCCTGCAGGTCGGTGAACTTCGGCGAACGGTTCAGTGCGAAGCGGATCTTGTCGAACGGCAGATCCTCCGACTGGAGCATCCGCTTCAGCCGCAGGGTGTTCTGGGCCGAACGCATGTCCAGCTCGACCAGCGCGATGTAGATCTGTGCCTCCGTCAGGACGGTTTCCGTCCACTGAACCAGCGTGCCGGGCATGTCGACCACCACGTAGTCGAAGTGGTCGCGTGCGATGTCCAGAAGCTTCGACACCTCGCTGGGACCGATGAGGTCGAGCGGCAGGATGTCGGCCGGAGAGGTGAAGACCTGCAGCTTGTCCTCGAAGGACACCAGCGCCTGCGCAAGGCTTTCGCCGTCCATCGACTCGATATCCGACAGCGTCTCGAACACGGCCTCGCGGCGCGGCAGGTCCAGGTAGGTCGCGACGGAGCCGAATTGCAGGCCGAGGTCGATCAGGCAGACCTTGGGGGGCTTGTCGCCGCCGACAGAGGTCAGTTCATAGGCCAGGTTCACCGCCAGCGTGGTCGCACCGCATCCGCCGGACAACCCCTGAACGGCGATCAGGACGCCGTCGCCGCCGCCCGAGAGCTTGACCTTTGCCGGCGCGCTGGCAGTGGGCGCCGGCACAGGTTCCGGTTCGGGGGCGCGCAGGCGTTCGACCGCCGCGGCAAGTTCGCCTTCGGGAAGCGGGTAGGGGACAAATTCGTCGGCACCGCTGCGCAAGAGCTGGTGCAGCGAGGCGGGTGTCACGTCCTCGGCAATCAGGATCACCTTTATGCCGTGTGTTCTTGCCCCCTTTATGATCCCGGCCAACTGCGAAACTTCGCCTTCGTCAATGGCGTCGATGGCCATGGCCACGAATTCCAGCGACGAGGCTTCCGGTTGCGACATGAAGGCGAGCGCTTCGTCGAAACCGAGATCGCCCCAAGCTTCGCCCAGAATCGTCTCCATGTCCTCGATCAGCAGGTCGAAGTTCTGCACGTCCCGGCTGATCGTGCAGGCAATGATCGGCGCGGGATCTGCCTGCGTGGTCGGTGTACTGGTCATGCCTCTTTCGTCCTTTTCTCGCGCGTCCCGGACAACGGCGGGCTTCTGCCCGCCCCCGGTGAACGCGGGCGCCGAGTCGGATCGGCGCATGGGTGGTTCCGTTCCAAAGTCACTTCGAAAGGCGGCGACAATGGGGCCAAATTTCCGAATTTGTGCGAAGTTTAGCGGTCAAAAAGAGATTGTTCGCGCAGGCGGGAAAAGGGCTGGATTGAGCGAAGAGGGGTGCCACAAATGCCAAACGCCGCGACCCCGGAGGCGCGGCGTTTGCTACGTGTCAGGCCTGAGCTCGCGTCAGTTGCCGAGCTGGAGCTCCGCACCCGACTGGCTGTTCAGGTTGGATGCGGGCGCCGCGCTGTTGACGTACTCGCGGTAGATGATCTCGGCATACTTGCCTTCCAGCACCTGCGGATGCCCGGCGACGAAACCCGACACCTCCGTCACGGTGCGCCGGTTGCGGCGTTCGCGGCCTTCGGTCACGATCAGCGGCTGCGTTTCGCCGAAGGACACCACGGCTTCGAGGCGGGACCGCGAAATGCCCTGACTCACCAGATAGTTAACCACGGCGTTGGCACGGCGCAGACCGAGCGACTTGTTGTAGGCTTGGTTGCCGACCTTGTCGGTGTGGCCATAGACGCGGAAGCGGACCTCGGGGAACTGGCGGATCCAGTGCGCCTGTTCGCGCAGCGTATCCAACGCGCCCTGATCGAGCTGGGCGGAGTTGAACGCGAAGTTGACGGTGGTCATGACCTCGGCGGCGAAGCGTTGCGACAGGTCGTAGACGTATTGCTTTTCGCCAGTCATGTACTGGTGGTTGTTCATGGTAGCGTCACCGAAGTTGCCCGGATCGACCTTGACGCCCACCTCGTTGTTGAAGCCGCGCGTCATAGTGGACTGGGTGTTTCCCGCGCAGCCTGCGGTCAGAAGGCCGACGGCAAGCCCGGTCAGGGTGAGGCGGAGGAGGGGTCGTTGAGCCATGGTCTCTCTCAATCCATCACGTAGCCGTAGGAGCCGTTGAAGTCCTGGTTTGCCACTTCTGCGGCGGCACCGGACCGCGGCCTGCGCCCGTTTCCGTCGATCTGGCCGTTCAGGAACAGCTGACGCTCGGACGGCAGGGTGACGCGGTCGGTCGGCAGGGCCAGCGCCTCGCCCCGGGTGGGGGTCACGAGGTGCGGCGTGACGATGATGACCAGTTCGGACTGTTCGCGCTGGTATTCCGTCGACCGGAACAGCGCGCCAAGGATCGGCACGTCCCCGATCCACGGCACCTGACCGTTGAGGTCGGAGAAGTTTTCCTGCAGCAGACCGGCGATGGCAAAGCTTTCGCCGTCACGCAGTTCCACCGTGGTCTTCGCTTCGCGGCGGGCGAAACCGGCGATGGTCACGTCCTGGAAGGTAATCCCGTTGCTCGAGTCGACAGACGACACGGCCGCTTCGAGCTCGAGGTTGATGAGGTCGCCGTCGATCACGCGCGGCACGAAGGCCAGTTCGACGCCGAAGGGTTTGAACTCCACCGTGACGCTGCTGTCGCCCTGCGCCGTCGGCACCGGGTATTCACCGCCCGCGAGGAAGCTGGCTTCCTGCCCGGAAAGGGCGGTCAGGTTCGGTTCCGCGAGGGTCCGGACCATGCCTTTGGATTCAAGGGCTTCAAGGAGGATGCCGACTTCAAGACCGCCGGCGTTGAAACCGAAGAGCACGGCACCCTCGGTGCCCAGGCGGCGGGGGAACAGCTTGTCGGAGACGAGGTCACGTTCGGCGATGGTGGCGGCGTTGCCTGTCCCCAGTTCGACACCCAGATCGCCGGTCGACCCGCCGGTGGCGAGAGATGCGCGCAGGGCTTTGGAGACGGAGCGCCGCATTTCCGCGAAACGCACCTTCAGCATGACCTGCTGGATGCCGCCGACCACCATCAGGTTCGACACCCGGTCCGGCGCGTACCGTTGCGCCAGGTCGAGCGCGCGTTCCATGCGGGCGATGGAAGAAACGGTGCCGGACAGCACGATGCCGTCGTTGGCCGTCCGGACCTCGATCTTCTCTTCCGGGAGGATCTGGGTCAGGCGTTCCTTGAATTCGGTCACATCCGCGGCGACACGCACATCGACGTTGGTGATGAGCTGCCCCTGCGGGTCGAGGATCGTCAGCGTGGTCGTGCCCGGCTGCTTGCCGAGAACATAGATGGTGCGGTCCGACAGGGACGAAATGTCGGCGATAGAGGGGTTGGCGATGGACAGTTCCGCGAAAGGCGTATCGCTTTCGACCACCACGGCCCGGTTCATTGGAACCGACAGGACGGATTCCGTACCGGTTCGCACGACGCGGATGGAATCCGCGTGCGCGGGCGGCGACACGGTCGCAACGCCCAAGGCCAGCCCGCAGAGGGCCGCCTTCAGATAGCCGTCAAATGTCATGTGACCTGCCTTTCGATCACGCCTCATCCGCAGGTCTTCATGCCTGCATTTCGTGGGAGTGTGTTTCAATTTGGAAAATTAATCAAGAATCAAGGGCTTTGAGCGCGCAGTTTCTGTGGATAAGGGGCAACAGACGGTATGTGACGTGCGCCGCTACACAAAAGGGCCCCGCATCGCGGGACCCTTCCGGAACACGGGCAGGTGTTATCTTGTATCAGTTTGTACAGGGGATCGGGATGTTGACCACCTCTGCGCCGCGACGGACGCGGGTGCTGCAGACCTGCTCGCGCTGTACCGGTTCCGGCGCGGCGACGGGTTCTGCCCGTTGCAGGCCGAGCATCGAGAGCTGGTCGACCTCCGTGGTGATCGCCTCGCCGTCCTCGTCCTGAGAGATCAGGGAAAGGGTCAGCTGTCCTGTCGATTGCGCGTGGGTCAGCACGAGCGTCTGTTCGCGGGTAGCGGCGACGGTAACGGTACGTGCGATGGACGTCCCGCTGGTGTCCGCTTCGGAGTTCTGGTCGATGGCGATCAGGCGCATACCCGCAAGGATCATCTTCGTCACTTCGCCGCGCGGCATGTTCGGATCGCGGCTGTCGACGCGTCCTGTCCAGTATACATCGACGCGATCGCCGGGACGGAGGAAGCCGGACACGCCGGAGGCCACGTCCACACGGATCGCAAAGGCGCTTTCACCGGGCTTCAAGTAGTGCGTCAGGCCGGCAGAGCCGCCGGGCTGGGAGACCTTGCTGGGCACGATGGCCTCGAACGCGTCGATGGCGCGCAGTGCGACACGCGGCTCCATGTTTTCTGTCAGGAGTGGATTTTCCTCGTCGAAGATGCCTTCCGGCATGATCTCTTCCGGCCAGGGGGCGAGGCGGATGTCCTCCTCAGTGATCTCCTGCCCGTAGGCGATGGGTTTCGCCGACACGTAGATCTGCCTGGTGGGGACGGACGCATGGGTCTGCTGCCGCGCCTCGACAAGCGCCGTTTCATAAGCGCCGATGTAGTTCTGCGCCATGTAGACGGCAAAGCCGGCAAGTCCGATGCCTGCAAGAAGGACGAGTCCGAATACAAGTCGCATGTGGCTTCTCCTGTAATGGGCTTCTGCCCGGTCATTGGGATCGGGATAGCCAAGGAAAAAGGTTAACTCTGGCAGAAATCATGACGATCTCGTGGCCGGAGCGGTTTCGCGGGTCCGGCTGCCTGGCGCGGGATTATTTCCCTTCGGGCGCGGTGTCCTGCATGAACTGGCCGATGCCCTCGCTGAGCTCCAACGTGGTGCTGTCCATGATGGTGGTCGCCAGCAGGCACAGCCCGACCATTGCCGCGGTCAGGACAATCCAGTCGATGGTGACTGCGCCGGTTTCGTCTGTGAGGAATGTGGTGAACATCCGGAGTGCCTCTCGCGTGTAGCCTGATCCGCCTGATGCGGATTGTCCCGTCTCGTCGGGCGGCCGCGTTCTGCAGCAGCGGTCGTTCATGTGGAGCACATGCCGACAGATGCTTCTGCGCGCATCCGAAAGCTCCGGGATACCTTGGTATCGGTCGGTGGTCGTCTGGTGGCGAAAGCGATCCGGGAACGCGCTTTGGCCTGGATCGAAAAAGGCGCGGCAAGCATTTGCCGCGCCGGGGCGGACCACCCTGTGCCGGGCGGTCCGACGCGAGAAGCGATTACTTCTTCGCTTCGAGCAGGGTCTGCTCTGCCGCGACTTCGCCGGCTGCTGCGTTGATCAGCGCGTTGGCGTTGGTCTCGATCTGGGTGTAGGCGGCGATGGCCAAGCCCACGACGGCCGCGGTCAGAACGACCCAGTCAACGGTCACGGCGCCGGATTCGTCATTGCGGAAGTTTTTGATGAAGTTGATCATGGTCTCTCTCCGTAGTGTGTGTTGTGTTGCTCACGTTCACCAGCTTGGGGTCGGTAGCGGGCCTCTCTCATTGCCCTGTCCCTCGTTGGTATGACCCTATAAAGCACTTGGTTTGGGGCGAGATTTTGGCCGCTTTGCATTAATTTCGCGGTCGTTGAGATTTTTTTAATGATCTGGTTAGTTGCCTGATTTTAAATGGAAAAATGAATTAATGCCTTCATTGAGGGCTGGCAAAATATCCTAACGTACAGGCGACTGGGACAGAGATTGCCGCAATCCGTTTACAAAAGTGGTTTTCTTCACCGGATTGTGCGAGACTGTCAGGAATACTCCCGAAACGGCATAGAACCGGGGACGAGCAGTACATGACACAGAGACTTTTCGCGGCGGCCGTGGTGGCCGTATCCTGCGCCCTTGCAACCGATGCGATGGCGCAGCAGGTGTTTTCGGATTTCTCGGCGCGGCGCGTGTCGCCTCCCAAGGTGGGGGCGGCCAAGAGGATCACCGTTCAGGTGGCCCCGCGCGCGAATCCGGCAGTGCCGCCGCTGCCGGCACCCCGGCCATCGGCTGAAAAGGCGTCGGCGTCGGCCTCGGCCCCGCGGGCGGGCGCCGCACCGTCGCGCAGTGGCAGTTACGCATGGTTCTGGGACACCGTGTCCCCCGCCCAGTCCGACAGCGGACCGGGGCGCCTCGAACCGGCTCTGGCATCGCTGGGCAACGGTCCGGGGGGCGCGCGGGTGGCTGCACCCCGTCTGCAGGCCCTTCAGGACATCGCGGCACGGCACGGCAAGGACCTGCTGCGCGAGACGGTCGGGACGCGCGTGTCTCCGGCGCTCGCCCTGGCGGTTATATACGTCGAATCCGGTGGTCGCCCGGATGCGCAGAGCAGCGCGGGCGCTCAGGGGCTCATGCAGCTCATGCCCGATACCGCGAAACGCTTTGGCGTCGAGGATTCGCTGGACGCGGTGCAGAACATCAAGGGCGGTGTCCGGTTCCTCGATTTCCTGATGGAAAAATTCGCTGGCGATCCGATTCTCGTTCTGGCCGGCTACAACGCGGGCGAAAACTCCATCGGCGCGAACCAGGGCGTGCCGAATTACGCCGAGACGCGCGACTACGTGCCCAAGGTGCTGGCCGCGTTCGAGGTCGCCCGCGGCCTGTGCCTGACCCCGCCGCAACTGGCGTCGGACGGCTGCGTGTTCCAGGTCGCGGCGCGTTAGGGCAGCACGGCCCCGGGGTTCATGATTCCCGCCGGATCAAGCGCCGACTTGATCGCGCGCATCGCTGCGAGCTTCACGGGGTCCGTGTAGCGTGTCATGTCGTCCGTCTTCAGCCGCCCGATGCCGTGCTCTGCGCTGACCGAACCGCCCATCGCATGTGTCAGGTCGTGCACGCAGGACTTGATCGCCTCCCTCTGGTGGGCGTGATCCGCGCGGGTGCGTCCTTCCAGCGGGAAGACGTTGAAGTGCAGGTTGCCGTCGCCAAGGTGCCCGAAGCAGTTGATGCGGAAGGTGTCCATGGCGTTCAGCGCCTCGGTCGCCTTTACGATGAAATCGGGAATCGCCGAGAGCGGCAGGGAGATGTCGTGGCTCGATATCGACCCGATCCGGCGGTTGCCCTCCGGAATATGCTCGCGGACGTCCCAGAACTGCTGCGCCTGCGTGTCCGAGGAGGCGATGAGGCCGTCGTCCGACAGGCCACGGTCGAGCGCCTCGGCAAACAGCGTCTCGAGCGCGGCTGTCGGGTCTGCGCCGCGGCCAAGGCCGATTTCGATCAGAACGCACCATTCGGGAGGCGTCCCCCACGGGCGGCGGATCTCGGGCAGTTCGGATGCGAGGAAGTCCATGCCCTGCCGGTGGATCAGCTCGAAGGCGGAGACGGTTTCGCCCAGTTGGTCGTGCGCCAGGGCCAGCAGATCGAGCGCCGCGCGCGGTGAGGGCACGGTCAGGAAGGCGGTGCCGGTGGACGCCGGGCGCGGCGAGAGGGCCAGGGAGGCCGCGGTGATGACCCCCAGCGTCCCTTCTGCCCCGATCAGCAGGTGGCGGAGGTCGTAGCCCGTGTTGTCCTTGCGCAGGCGCCTGAGGCCATGCCAGACCGATCCGTCTGGCAGCACGACCTCCAGCCCAAGCACCAGATTTCGGGCGTTGCCGTAGCGCAGGGTGTTGATCCCCCCGGCGTTGGTCGACAGCAGCCCCCCCAGCCGCGCCGAGCCCTTTGACGCCAGCGACAGCGGAAACAGCCGGTCCATGGCCTCTGCCGTGTCGTGTATGTCGCTCAGGATGGCGCCCGCCTCGGCGATGAGCGTGTTTTCCTCGGGGTAGGTCGCGCGGATGGCGGTCATGCGTTCTAGTGACAGCACAAGCGGCTGGCCCTCCGGCGCGATCTGCCCGCCGACGAGGCCCGTACCGCCGCCGTAGGGCACGATGCCGGCGCGTGAGGCGGCGCAGTGGCGGACGATGGTGGCAACGTCGTCGGTGTTGCGGGGCAGGGCCACCCACGTGGACGATCCCTGCCAGCGGCCACGCGACTCTTCCAGGTAGCGTGGTTCTGCCCGGCGCAGCGTGTCATCGGGCAACAGGGCGCGCAGCGTGTCCGCAAAGGCGTCATCGGCGGGGGCGAGGGGCATGGCGGTCTCCTTCCGTCGTCGCTTCAGCCTGTCCCCCATGCGCGCGGGTTTATCAAGGGGCGGATGTCATTCGCGGAGCCACTCCGGCCGCAGGACGACAACCGTCGGGCGGGAGGGCAGGGTGCGCAGGCTGACTTCCATCGACGAGGAGTCGCGCCGGTCGATGGCGAAGGTCTCGCCGATCTGGGTCAGGAAGGACTCCAGCCCATAGTCCGAGAACCAGTGCATCGGAATCACCACCGAGGACTTCAGCCGTTCCAGCATTGGCACCACGCGGGACAGCGGCAGGGTCATGCCGCCATCGACAGCCACCATAACCACGTCGAGCCGCCCGAGCGCGGCGAACTGTTCGTCGGTGGGGATGTGATGGAGGTGGCCGAGGTGGCCGATGCACAGGCCCTCGACCTCGAAGACGAAGATGGAATTGCCCTTCTCCTCCATCCCGCCATAGCCGGAACGGATGTTGGTCGACACGTTGCGGACGAGCATCTCGCCGAGGTCCAGGTAATGGTCGATCCCGGTGCCGAAGGGTTCCCCCCAGCCGGGCAGGACGTGCGGAATGGCCGGGTCGGGGTTTGCCGTCCAGTGGGTGCTGTGGGCGTGGTTCATGGTCACGATGTCAGGGATCAGGGGCACGTTGCCGATGAACCCGGTGAAATCGGTGACCGCAGTCAGACCGCCCTGTGTCTGCAGCAGGAAACTGGCATGAGAGAGGTAGTGCAGGCGCACGGAGTAATCCGGGACGGGTTCGGTCCAGGACGCCTTGTGCAGGTATTCGATCCCGGGCGCGGCGTCGGCGATGGCAATGCAATGTGACGGGCGGCGTTGGTCCTGTGCCATGGCGGAGGTGGCGGCAATGGCGAGGAAGGCGATGGCAAGGCGGATCATGAACGTCTCCTGGCTCCGGGAAGGGAGTCGGAGTGAACTCCGACCTACGCGGGGCCAGCGCCAAGTCGAAGGCAAGGCACCGACCTGCCGGTCAGCCTAGCCCGACAGCCGCGTTCGCCAAAGCGTGCAGAGCCGCCAGACGGCGCCCATGCGTTCACAACGGCTTGATCTGCAGGTGAACTAGCCGACCGTCGTCTTGCCGCGCCGGTCGCTGCGCAGGCAGGCATAGAGGACGTGGGTCCGCCAGCGGCCGTTGATCTGCAGGTAGCTCTGCGCCACGCCCTCGTATTTGAAGCCGGACCGTTCGAGCAGTCCGCGCGAGGCCGCGTTCTCGGGAAGGCAGGCCGCTTCGAGGCGGCTGAGCCCCAGGCGTTCGAAGGCGTGATGGGTGACGGCGGCGATGGCCTCTGCCATGTAGCCGTTTCGCGCGTAGGGCTGACCCGTCCAGTAACCGAGCGTGCCGGCCTGCGCGGGGCCGCGGCGGATGTTGTCGAGCGTGATGGCGCCCACCAGTGCTTCGTCGTCGCGCCGGATCAGGAACAGCGGCACCGCCGTCCCGCCGTTGATCGAGCGCGACGCCCAGTAGACGCGGTTCGTGAAGGCCTTGCGCGACAGGTGGTCGGCGGCCCAGGTGGGTTCCCACGGTGCCAGGAACCCCCTGCTTCCCGACCGCAGCGTCTGCCATGGCGTGTAGTCGGAATGCATGGGGGGGCGCAGTTTGAGACGTTCCGTCTCGATCCGGAGCTTCCGCCGGAAAGAGAGCATCACGCAGCCCGCCGTGCCTGCAGTTGTTCCAGGGTGGGCGCGCTGTCGACGGGGCCATACAGGGCCAGCGCCGCCGCGGATTGCGCGGCCTGCGCTTCGGCAAAGGCGAGCACGCCCTCGCGCGTGACCGCGTCGATGCGGGCGACCGTCTCTTCGATCGGCGGCACCTTCCCCCAGATCTGCACCATGCGTGCCATGCGCTCGGCCCGGCTGGACGGGCTTTCGAGCCCCATCAGCAGCCCGGCCTTCATCTGGGCGCGGGCGCGCTCGATCTCGGCATCCGACATGGTGTCTGCCGCGCGCTTCATCTCGTCCACGGTCAGGTCCAGCAGTTCGCCCATCTCGTCGCCGGAGGTGCCGGCGTAGATCGTCGTCATCCCGGTGTCGGCGTAGGCGCCGGACTGGGCGAAGATGGTGTAGCACAGCCCGCGCTTCTCGCGGATCTCCTGAAACAGGCGTGAGGACATGCCGCCGCCAAGCGCGATGGCGTAGATCTGCGCGGTGTAGAACCCGGGGTCCCTGTAACCCGGCGCCTCGAAGGCGAGCGCCATGTGCGCCTGTTCGAGGTCCTTGACCCGCCGCATCTCGCCGCCGTGGAAACGTGCGCCGTCGGCGTTCCGGCCGGGGCGGGGGAACAGGCTGCCGAAAAGACCCTCGGCCTGCTTCACCAGCGCGTCGTGGTCGACGGCACCGGCGGCAGAAAGGATCATCTGGCCGGGGCCGTAGTGCTCCTCGACGAAGCGTTGCAGGTCGGAGCGGGAGAACCCCTCGACCCGGGCCGCCTCGCCCAGGATCGTCCGGCCGATGGGCTGATCGGGATAGGCCTTTTCCTGCAGCCAGTCGAAGATGATGTCGTCCGGCGTGTCATGCGCCTGGCCGATTTCCTGCAGGATGACGTGGCGCTCCGTGTCGATCTCCTTCTCGTCGAAGACCGGGTTGAGCAGGATGTCGGCCAGCACATCGACCGCCAGCGCGGTGTCGGCCTTAAGGACGCGGGCGTAATAGGCCGTCACCTCGCGCGACGTGTAGGCGTTGATGTAGCCGCCCACGTCCTCGATGGCTTCGGCGATCTGCAGCGCGCTGCGCCGCTTTGTGCCCTTGAACGCCATGTGTTCGAGGAAATGCGCAATGCCGTTCTGTTCCACGCGTTCGTGCCGTCCGCCCGCCGTCACCCAGAGACCGAGCGCGGCGGATTGAAGGCCGGGCATCTTCTCGGTGACGATGCGAAGCCCGTTGGACAGCGTGGAAATCTGGACGGTCACTTGGTGATACGCTCCTGAATAAGGTTTTCGAGGGCGGACAGGTCGTTGGCCACGCGGGTCAACCGTTCCGAACGCTCATACAGGTCAGCCATGCGATTTGGAAGAGGGGGACGAATACCCGTGGCCTTTTCAACGGCATCCGGGAACTTGGCCGGGTGCGCGGTGGCCAGCGTGATCATCGGCGTCTTCGGATCGCGCTCGTCCTCTGCCACGCGGACGCCTATCGCGGAATGCGGGCACAGGAGTTCCCCCATCGTGGCCTGCGCCAGGCGGATGGTGTCCAGCGTCTCCTCCTCTGACACGCGGCCGGAGTCGAAGTGTTCGCGCAGGGCCTGAAGCGCGCCCTGGCTCACGTTGAAGCCGCCTGCCTTCAGTTCGTCCATCAGCTGCGCCACCGCCGCACCGTCGCGGTCGTAGGCGTCGAAGAGGGCACGCTCGAAGTTGCTGCTGACCTGGATGTCCATCGACGGGCTGATCGAGGGATGGACTTCGGAGGTCTGGTAGTCGCCCGACGTCAGGCAGCGGTGCAGGATGTCGTTCTGGTTCGTCGCCACAACCAGCCGGTCGATGGGCAGGCCCATGCGCTTGGCGATGTAGCCCGCGAAGATGTCGCCGAAGTTGCCGGTGGGCACGGTGAAGCTGACTTTGCGGTCCGGGGCGCCGAGGCTGACGGCGGCGGAGAAGTAGTAGACGACCTGCGCCAGCACGCGCGCCCAGTTGATCGAGTTCACGCCGGCCAGCCGAACGCCGTCGCGGAACTCGAAGTGGTTGAACATGTCCTTCAGCCGCGCCTGGCAATCGTCGAAGTGGCCGTCCAGCGCCAGTGCGTGCACGTTGGCCTCGGGCGGTGTGGTCATCTGGCGGCGCTGCACCTCGGACACCCGGCCATGCGGGTAGAGGATGAAGACGTCGACATTGTCGAGCCCCTTGAACGCCTCGATAGCGGCCGAGCCCGTATCGCCCGACGTGGCGCCGACGATGGTCACACGCTCGCCCCTCCGCTCCAGCGCCTCCTGGAAGAGCTGGCCGATGAGTTGCATGGCGAAGTCCTTGAAGGCCAGCGTCGGCCCGTGGAACAGCTCAAGCAGGAAGTGGTTCGGTGCCAGCTGCACCAGCGGCGCTCGGGCGTTGTGACCGAAACCTGCGTAGGCCTTGGCGATCAGGTCGGCAAAGACCTCGTCGGTGAACCCGTCGCCCACGAAGGGCCGCATCACGCGGAAGGCGGTTTCCTCGTAGCTGAGACCTTCCAGCGCGCGGATGTCGTCGGCGGACATCTGGGGAATGGTCTCCGGCACGTAGAGGCCGCCGTCACGGGCGAGCCCGGACAGCATGGCTTCTTCGAATGACAGGGCCGGGGCCTGGCCTCGGGTGGAGATGTAACGCATGTCAGTCGGTGCCTTTCGCGATACGGCGCAGCCATACGCCGGTCATGAGGAGCCAAACCGCGGCCAGTGAGAACCACGTAATGGCGTATTGCAGATGATCGTTGGGAATGCCGGAGGTGTCCACGGGCAGCGGATCGACGGCGTCGTCCGCCGGATCGAGACTGCGGGCAATCACCAGCAGCGGCTCCGTGTCCAGCGCCTCTGACATAGGGCCGATGTCACGGGCGAACCAGGTATCGTCGTCCGGGTCGTTGTCGGGAGTGGAGGAGTTGCGGTCGTCCGGCCAGTGCAGGTTGCCCGTCAGCCGGGCGGGGCCCGCATACAACGGGGCGTCCTTTTGATCGATCGGGGTGAAGCCGCGATCCACCAGGAGACGACGCCCGTCGTCGGTGGTGAAGGGGGAGATGACCCGCCAGCCCGCGCCGCGCAGCTTTGCCGAGACGAGGACGTGCAGCGCCTCCGCGCCGATCTCGCCCGACAGTTCCACGGGCTGATAGCGCTGTGCCGTGGGGTCGACCATGACGGGCAGGGGCTGCGCGGGTCCGGAGATCGTGGCCTCCATGTCGGCGAGCAGGCCCTCTTTCCAGTCGAGGCGCTGCATCTGCCATGTGCCCAGCCACAGCAGGATCGCGCATCCGGCGATGCCGATCAGCAGGGGGGCGAGGTAGCGTGTCACATGCGTCTCCGGAAACGGAAAAGGCGCGCCCGGTGGGGCGCGCCTTGGTTTACCGCGTGAGGCGTCGGGCGCAAGCCCTGTGGCCGTCGGGGAGGCTCAACCGCCCCAGATGTAGACCGCTGCGAAGAGGAACAGCCACACTACGTCGACGAAGTGCCAGTACCAGGCGGCCGCCTCGAACCCGAGGTGGTTTTCCGGGGTGAAGTGGCCGCGGTAGACGCGCAGCAGGCAGATGAACAGGAAGATCGTGCCGATGATCACGTGCGCGCCGTGGAAGCCGGTCGCCATGAAGAAGTTGGCGCCGTAGATGTTCCCGGAGAAGCCGAACGCCGCGTGACTGTACTCATACGCCTGAAGGGCGGTGAACAGCAGGCCGAGGACGACGGCGATGATCAGGCCCTGCTTGATCTCGTCGCGGCGGTTGCCGTGGACCAGCGCGTGGTGCGCCCAGGTCGCGGCACAGCCGGAGCACAGCAGGATCAGCGTGTTGATCAGCGGAAGGTGCCAGGGGTCGAACGTCTCGATCCCCGCCGGCGGCCAGACACCGTCGACAGCCGGGCTCATGCCGTTCGGGTCGATCGGGTAGATCGCGTGCTTGAAGAAGCTCCAGAACCACGCGAAGAAGAACATCACCTCCGACATGATGAACAGGATGAAGCCGTAACGCAGGCCGATCAGCACGACGGGCGTGTGGTCGCCGACCAGGTTCTCCTTCACGGTTTCGCTCCACCAGCCGAACATGGTGTAGAGGACGCCGACAAAGCCGATGAGGAACATCCACATCGTGATGTCCTTCATCCACAGCACCGCGCCGAAGAGCATGATGAACCCGGCCACTGCGCCCAGGAAAGGCCAGATGGAGGGGTTCAGAATGTGGTAGTCGTGGTTCTTAGCATGCGCCATGGCAATCCCTCGTTAGGCGTTAGTTCACGGATGCTTTCGCATCGGTCTTATCGTCGATGCCGGGGGCATCGCCAGTGATATCGAGTGCGGCCTGCGTTTCTTCGGGCAGGTCGATCTCGTAGAAGGTGTAGGACAGCGTGATATGCTTGGTGTACTTCGCGTCGCGGTCGTCGACGATCTCGGGGTCGACGAAGAAGCTGACCGGCATCTCGACGCGTTCACCGGGCATCAGGACCTGCTCGGTGAAGCAGAAGCACTCGATCTTGTTGAAATAGCCGCCTGCCTGGTAGGGCGCCACGTTGTAGGTGGCCTGACCGGCGACCGGGTGGTCGGTCGGGTTGTAGGCCTCGTAGAACGCCAGCCCCTCTTCGCCGATGCGGACGGTCATCTCGGTCTGCATGGGCTTGAACTCCCACGGCATGCCGCGGTCCTTCGAGGCGTCGAACTTGATCTTGATGGTGCGGTCGAGGATGTCGCGCTTGGCCGAGGCTTCGGCCACCTGCGTGGTTCCGCCAAAGCCGGTGACGCGGCAGAACCAGTTGTAGAACGGGACGGAGGCCCAGGCCATCGCGCCCATGAAGACAACGACGCCGAGCGTCTGGAAAAGGGTCTTGGTCTTTGGATCAATTGCCATTGCCGTCTCCCTGTGTTGCCGCAGCCGGTTGCATCTGGAAGTCGCCGCGGTTGATCTTCACCATGGTCATCCCGAAGACGATCACGATGAACGCACCCAGCACCAGTCCGACACCGATGTTGCGGGACCGGCGGCGCTTGTGAAGCTCGTGTTCGCGGCTGATGCTCATGACAGTATCCCGAAGCGTTCGAGCCCTGTGTCCACGAGGATCGCGCCGAAGTGGGCGAAAAGGTAGAGCAGGGACAGCTTGAAGAATGCCTTTTCGGCCTTGAAGTTGTCGGCCTCAGAGGCGGCTTCGTCGCGGCGCCAGATGGTCCATGCGCCCTTCAGGAACAGCGCGTTCAGCACGATGGCCGTGGCGAGGTAGACCGGCCCGCCCACCTGCGTGAAGCCCAGCCCGATGGCAAAGGCGGCCAGCAGGACGGTGTAGACGAGAATGTGCGTGCGGGTCGATTTGCGGCCATGGGTGACGGTCAGCATCGGCACGGTGGCATTGTCGTAGTCCATGCGGACGAACAGCGCGAGCGCCCAGAAGTGCGGCGGCGTCCAGAGGAAGGTCAGGCAGAACATCAGCACGGAGGCGGTGGAGATCTCGCCAGTGGCGGCGGCCCAGCCGATCATCGGGGGGAAGGCCCCGGCGGCGCCGCCGATCACGATGTTCTGGGGTGTCGAGCGCTTGAGCCACATCGTGTAGATCACGACGTAGAAGAAGATGGTGAAGGCCAGCAGGGATGCGGCCAGCCAGTTGGTCGCGAGGCCGAGGAAGACGACGGCAAAGGCGGAAAGCGTCAGGCCGATGGCCAGCGCGTCTTCACGGTCGACCTTGCCGGCGGGGATCGGACGCTTGGCCGTGCGCTTCATCAGCGCATCGATGTCCGAGTCGTACCACATGTTCAGGGCGCCGGATGCGCCGCCGCCGATGGCGATGAACAGCACCGCACAGAAGCCGAGGAACGGGTGGATCGCCACGGGCGCGGCAAGCAGGCCGACGAAGGCGGTGAACACCACAAGCGTCATCACACGCGGCTTGAGCAGCGCGAAATAGTCGCCGAACTGCGCTTCCTGCGAGTCGGCCCGCATCTCGGTGCCCATCTGGGTGCGTGTTTCGAAGCTGGCGTCGCTCATGTCGGCTCCTGCCTGAAGTGCCATGGTCGGTTTGGTGCAGCGCAGGCCGGAAACGGTCCCGGCCTGCGCGTCATGTCTTTGTCGCCGGGGGCGATCAGTTAGTCAGTGCCGCGCGCACGTCGGTGTACCAGCCTTCGTCCTTCGACGCGGCGAGCCATGCGTCGTAGGCTTCCTGGCTGACCACCTTGACCGTGATCGGCATATAGGCGTGGGCGATCCCGCAAAGTTCCGAGCACTGGCCGAAGTAGACGCCTTCGCGCTCCGGAGTGAACCACAGCTCTGCGAGGCGGCCGGGGACCGCGTCCTGCTTCACGCCGAAGGCCGGAATAGTCCACGAGTGGATCACGTCGGCGCCGGTGACCTGCATCACGATGGTCTTGCCGACCGGCACGACCACGGCGGTGTCGGTGGCCAGCAGCCACTCGTCCTTGGTGTAGCCCGCGTCGGTCAGCATGGTCTGCACGTCTTCGGAGTAGCGGTTGTCGCCGCCGGTCGCCGGGGAGCCGATCATGTAGCTGTCGTAGGCGAGGTCCTCACCCACGTACTCGTAGCCCCAGTACCACTGGTAGCCGGTCACCTTGATGGTGATGTCGCCTTCCGGGATTTCCTGCTGCTTGAACAGCACCGGCAGGGAGAAGGCACCGATGAACACGAGGATCACGATGGGGCCGATGGTCCAGGCGATCTCCAGCGGGGAGTTGTGCGTGAAGGTGCCCGGCGTCTTGTTGGCCTTCTGGTTGTAGCGCACCACGATGAAGGCGAGCAGGGCAACCACCAGCAGGCAGATCGCGGTGATGATCACCAGGATCATGCCGTCGAGCCACTGAAGGTCACGCGCCAGTTCCGTGGAGGCCGGCTGGAAACCCATGCCACCCTGGTGCGGGCGGCCCACAACGGGCAGGTCCTGCGCCAAGGCCGGCGCGGCGACAAAGGCGCTGAGTAGGCCCGTCATCATCGTCTTGAAGGTCATATGTCACCCTGATCGATTCGAGTTGTGCACGGGCCCGCCGACCCGGAATGACTTGATATACATGCAAAAAGGAAGCGCAGGCTGGCGCCCGTCCTCCTCCGCGGCATACCGTTGCGTTCTGGCGGTCTAGAAACCATATTCTTTCCACCCGTGAAAGCTTTGAGCTTGCGGCAAAGCGCCGCTTTACTTGATCCAGATCAATCCAGAGGTCCATATGTCCGACGCACTTTTCCGCCCTTTCGAGACACATCTGGATCTCGATCGCACTGTATCGCTGGTGCGGGAGGCCCTTTCCGGGGCCGAGGACGGCGAACTTTTCCTTGAGCGGCGGCGCTCGGAATCGCTGGTCCTGGACGACGGGCGGCTCAAGACGGCGAGTTACGACGCCTCCGAAGGATTCGGCCTGCGCGCGGTGAAGGGCGAGGTGGCCGGTTACGCCCATGCCACGGAGATCAGCGAATCCTCCCTCAGGCGCGCGGCAGAGACGGCGCGTCTGGCGGTGGGCGACGGCGGCGGCGTGATGGCCCCGCCGCCTCCGGGCACGAACCGCACACTCTACACCGATGCCGACCCGATTGCCGGGGCGAGCTTCCCGGTGAAGGTGGACACCCTGAAGGAGATCGACGCCTTCGCCCGCGACCTCGACAGCCGCGTGGTGCAGGTGACGGCCAGCATCGCCGCCTCGCTGCAGGAGGTTGCGATCCTCCGCCCCGAAGGCGGACTTGTGACCGACGTGCGCCCGATGACGCGGGTGAACGTGTCGGTGATCGTGGAACAGGACGGGCGGCGCGAGGCCGGAACGGCAGGCGGCGGCGGGCGCGTCACGCTGGAAGGACTGCTGGAGCCCATCGAATGGCAGTCGAAGGCGCGCGAGGCGCTGCGCATCGCGCTCGTCAACCTCGAGGCGGAGCCTGCTCCGGCGGGCGTCATGGATATCGTGCTTGGCCCCGGCTGGCCCGGCATCCTGCTGCACGAGGCAATCGGCCATGGGCTCGAAGGCGATGCCAACCGCAAGGGTACATCCGTCTTTGCCGGGTTGATGGGGCAGCAGATCGCGTCGAAGGGCGTGACGGTGCTGGATGACGGCACCATCCCGGACCGGCGTGGTTCCATCACAGTGGATGACGAAGGTACGCCCTCCGGCAAGAACGTCCTGATCGAGGACGGCAAGCTGGTCGGCTTCATGCAGGACCGGCAAAACGCGCGCCTGATGGGTGTGACCCCCACCGGCAACGGCCGCCGCGAGAGCTATGCGCATATCCCGATGCCGCGCATGACCAACACCTACATGCTGGGCGGCGATGCCGATCCGCAGGACATCGTGGGCGATCTGAAGGACGGCATCTGGGCCGTGGGCTTCGGCGGCGGACAGGTCGACGTAACCAACGGCAAGTTCGTCTTCTCCTGCACGGAGGCCTACCGCGTGAAGGACGGCAAGGTCGGTCGGCCGGTGAAGGGCGCCACGCTGATCGGCGACGGCGCCTCTGCGCTTCAGCAGATCCGCGCCCTTGGCAACGACATGGCGCTCGATCCGGGCATGGGCAATTGCGGCAAGCAGGGGCAGTGGGTGCCGGTGGGCGTCGGGCAGCCGACGGTGATGATCGGCGGCCTGACGGTCGGCGGTGCGGGTGTCTGACACGCCGGACCCGTTGCCCTGGTGGCACCCCGTGCAGGCGCCGGTGATCCGGCCAACGTTCCGGCAGCACGGGCTGGCCATTCTGGCGACGCTGGCCGCCACGCTGGGCGCGGGGATTTCCGTCGTGACGCTCGCGCTGATGGTCGCGACGGTCTCGGACCCCGCGGCGGGGGCGCTGGTTGTCGTTGGCTACGTGCTGGTGTTCTCGGTCGTCTTCACCTGGATCGGCCACCTGGCCGGAGCGTTCGTGCTTCACGCGGCTCTGGTGCGCGGCTTCGGCCGCTGGGGCGTGGCAATGCTGGGCGGTTTCTTCGTCGGCGCGCTGCTCAAGCCGGTGGTTGGCACGGGGCTGACGGTCGGGCTGGGGCCTTTCCTGGCCGTGCTGCAGCTTGCCATGCTGCGCGTGATCGCCGGACGTGCGGAGCGCGACCTGCCGGGTGACGGCACGCCGACCTGAAGCTTTTCCAGGGCATGTCCACTGGCCGCGCACCGCGGGAATAATTCTCTCGCCAGAGTTTACCTGCGGTTAACCACCCTCACGCTATGGATGAAGGTGCAAGACGGCGGGGCCAGGATGCGCGACGACAGCTACTCTTCCACTCACCCCCCACTCCCACCCACCACGGAAGATGCTCGTGTGGATTGGCTCCGCCTCTTGCGCTCACGCCGCGTCGGCGTGGCAACCTTCTGGCGGCTTCTGGGCGAACACGGTTCGGCCCGCGCAGCACTCGACGCGCTGCCCGAAGTGGCGAGGGCAGCGGGGGTGGAGCGTTACACCGTCTGCCCCGAAAACGTGATCCTTGCAGAGATGAAGGCCGCCCGCCTGTGCGGCGCCCGGCTGATCCTGCGCGGAGAGGCGGATTACCCGAAAGACCTGGCCGACCTCTCCGACGCGCCCCCGGCGCTCTGGACGGTGGGCGATGCGCGCGTGCTGAGCCGTCCGATGGTGGCGCTTGTCGGTGCGCGCAACGCGTCGTCTCTGGGCCTGCGGATGGCGCGCAACCTTGCCGAAGGACTGGGCGAGGCGGGTTATTGCGTCGTCTCCGGACTGGCGCGCGGGATAGATGCGGCGGCGCACCATGCCGCGCTCAGGACCGGCACGGTCGCCGTTCTGGCGGGCGGCGTGGATGTGCTGTACCCGGCCGAGAACGCCGGGCTGGCGGATGACATCGTCTCTCACCACGGTGCGCGGATCAGCGAACAACCCATGGGCATGCAGCCGCTCGCCCGCCATTTCCCCATGCGCAACCGGATCGTCTCCGGACTGGCCCGGGCCGTGGTGGTGGTGGAAGCTGCGGCAAAGTCCGGGTCGCTGATCACCGCGCGCGGCGCGCTCGACCAGGGGCGGGAGGTGCTGGCCGTGCCCGGTCATCCGCTCGACGCTCGGGCCGCGGGCTGCAACATGCTGATCCGTGACGGCGCGCACCTCGTGCGGCACGTCGACGATGTTCTCGAGGCGCTGCCGCCGCTGGAGGGCCAGACATCGGCACAGGCCGAACTGGGCCTGCCGGACCCGGCGGGGGCGGGCATTGACTCGGTGAAGGCGCCGGAGCTCGAGACCCGGACCCTGCGCCAGACGGCGGACCTGCACACGCGCATCCTTGACCGGCTCGGACCGTCGCCTCTGGCCGAGGACCAGCTGATCCGCGATCTCGGCGCGGCCTCTGCTCACGTCTCGCCGGCCCTAACTGATCTGGAGCTGGAAGGGCGCATACGGCGTCAGCCGGGCGGTTTCCTGTCGCTTGTGCCACGCTGAATCAGCAGGACCACGGTCTGCTATTTGGCGCAGAAAAGGGCCCAAACCATCATGCGTCTGTCGCACCCATGGTCCATTGGCCCGCGACCGAGGTGTATGCCTACCGCTGGCACAAGGCCTTCACCTCCTGCCCGCGTTATTCGAAGATATCGGGGCTGCGCCCTAGGAGGCGGTCGGCTCTCGCAACCGCGCAACGGATCCGGCATGGCAAGAGCGACAGCGCCGTCCACCCGCAGCCCTTCGACCCGAAACAAAAGCGGCGCTCCGAAGACCTACCCGGCGTCGGGGCACGTCTCGACCATCCGATAGGCGCAAAGGCTTCTGCCGATTTCGGGGGTCTCCCGCGCGCCCCGGGGCAGGCGACGCGAGGTCATCCAGAGAGCGGGAAACCGCATGTCCGCGGCTCCCTTTTGCGGCGCTCAGCCAACGCCGGAACACCCCTGGGACAAGCGCGGCTCTTCCGCCCGCATTGACAATTACCCCTTGCACCCCACATCTAGCGCCGCGATACGCCGCCCGGAAAGCAGCCGCGCGAGGCCGCCAAGAAATCAGTAGAGGTAGCAGTCCCAGATGCCCGTCGTCGTCGTCGAATCGCCCGCCAAGGCCAAGACAATCAACAAGTATCTGGGATCCGACTACACGGTTCTGGCGTCTTACGGTCACGTGAGGGACCTGCCTCCGAAGGATGGTTCGGTCGATACGGAACATGATTTCGAGATGACGTGGGAGGTCGCCAACGATTCGCGCAAACACGTCGCCGCCATCGCCGAAGCCCTGAAAACCGACGACAAGCTGATCCTCGCAACCGACCCCGATCGTGAGGGGGAGGCGATCTCGTGGCACCTGAAGGAGGCGCTGACGAAGCGCCGTTCGATCAAGAAGACGACAGAGGTCAGCCGGGTCACTTTCAACGCCATCACCAAGGCCGCCGTAACCGAGGCGATGAAGAACCCCCGCGACATCGACGCGCCGCTGGTGGAGGCCTATCTCGCCCGCCGTGCCCTCGATTACCTCGTGGGCTTCAACCTGTCGCCGGTGCTCTGGCGCAAGCTGCCCGGAGCGCGGTCGGCCGGTCGTGTGCAGTCCGTCTGCCTCCGCCTGATCGTCGAGCGCGAGATGGAGATCGAGGCTTTCAATCCCCGCGAATACTGGCAGGTGAAGGCACAACTCGCGACGCCGCGCGGCCAGACGTTCGAGGCCCGGCTGGTCAGCCTCGCCGGCAAGAAGCTCGACCGCTACGACCTCGAAAACGCCACGCAGGCCGAGATGGCGGTGGATGCCGTCGCCAAGCGCAGCCTGAAGGTTCTGAGCGTCGAGGCGAAGCCCGCCTCGCGCAACCCTTCGGCGCCGTTCATGACCTCCACCCTCCAGCAGGAGGCCAGCCGCAAGTTCGGCATGGGCGCCAAGGCGGCGATGAACGCGGCCCAGCGGCTCTACGAGGCCGGGCACATCACTTATATGCGGACGGACGGCATCGACATGGCGCCGGAAGCCGTCAGCGCCTGCCGCGACGCCATCGCGGAGCGCTACGGCAAGGATTACGTGCCGTCCTCGCCTCGGGTCTACAAGAACAAGGCGAAGAACGCGCAGGAAGCGCACGAGTGCATCCGACCGACCGACATGACGAAGGACGCCGAGAGCCTGCGCCTGTCCGAATCCGACCAGCGCAAGCTGTATGACCTGATCTGGAAGCGCACGCTCGCCTGCCAGATGGAGGCCGCACGGCTAGAGCGGACCACGGTCGAGATCGGCTCTGACGACGGGCAGGTCGGCCTGCGCGCCACCGGCCAGGTGGTGCTCTTCGACGGGTTCCTGAAGGTCTACGAGGAAGGCCGCGACGAGCCGGTCGAGGATGACGACAAGCGCCTGCCGCAGATCATGCAGGGCGAGCCGGCGAAGTTCGACGCGGGCGCGCTCAAGTCCGAGCATGCGAAGGCGATGGAGAAGGGCACCGACCGCGGTCTGCCCGCGGTGCTGTCCGGAGACGGCGCGACGCTTGGCACGCAGAGCTTCACCAACCCGCCGCCGCGCTACACCGAGGCGACGCTGGTCAAGAAGATGGAGGAACTCGGCATCGGGCGACCCTCCACCTATGCTTCCGTCATCACGACGATCCAGGACCGCGAATATGTCCGCAAGGAACAGAACCGTCTGTTCCCGGAGGACAAGGGCCGGATCGTGACGATCTTCCTGCTTAACTTCTTCAAGCGCTACGTGGAGTACGACTTCACCGCAGCGCTGGAGGACGAGCTGGACCAGGTCAGCGCAGGTGCCGAGGACTACAAGGAACTGCTCGCTAAGTTCTGGCGCGACTTCAGCGCGGCCATCGCCGAGACGTCCGACCTGCGGATCTCGGAGGTTCTGGACGTGCTGGACGAGGCGCTTGCGCCCCAGCTTTATCCGCCGCGTGAGGACGGGAGCGATCCGCGCATATGTCCGAAGTGCGGGCAGGGGCGACTGCACCTGAAGACCTCGCGCACCGGCGGTTTCGTCGGCTGCGGCAACTACCCCGAATGCACCTACACGCGCCCCATCGCGGGCGAGGGTGCAGAAGGCGAGGAACGTCTGCTGGGCGAGGATCAGGGCGACGAGATCTGGCTGAAGGCCGGGCGCTTCGGCCCCTACGTGCAGCGCGGGGAACCCACGCCGGAGAACAAGAAACCGCCGCGTGCGTCCCTGCCAAAGAAGGGCGGACAGTTCCTGCCGGGCTGGGACCCGGCGGACATGACGCTGGAGAAGGCGCTGACGCTGCTGACCATGCCGCGCGAAGTGGGGATGCACCCCGATGGCGGCGTCGTGAGTGCGAACCTCGGGCGCTTCGGTCCCTACATCATGCACCAACTCCCGGACGAGGAGAAACCGGTCTACGTGAACGTCAAGGAGTTCCAGGAGGTCTTCGAGATCGGCATGAACCACGCCGTCGAACTGCTGGCGCAGAAGCGGGCGAACCCCGGCCGCGGACGTCAGACGGCCAAGGCGCTGCGCGACATGGGCGAGCATCCCGATGGCGGCAAGATCTCCATCATGGAGGGCCGCTACGGTCCCTATGTAAAGTGGGAGAAGGTCAATGCCACGCTGCCGAAGGACGTGGAGCCTGCGGACGTGACAATGGAAACCGTGCTGGAACTGATCGCCGCGAAGGCGAAGAAGAAACCGGCCAAGAAGGCCGCGGCCAAATCGACCGCCACAAAGTCGACCACGAAGAAGACCGCCGCAAAGAAACCGGCGGCCAAGAAGGCGGCAAAGAAGGACTGACGGATCGGCGACGGAGGCGGAAAGCCGCCTCCAACCGTCTGATCTGTTGCGAAAAAGCACTCACATTCGTGGTAAAGAATGTGTGATTTCCAAAACTCGCCACCCGCCTCCATGGTGCCCGCATCGAAACAGGCAACAAGGAGGGACCCCTTCATGACGAAGTCGAGCATCACCCGGCGCAAGCTGCTGAACACCGGTCTCGTGGCAGGGGCCGCGGCGCTGATCGTCCCGGCCACGGCGCGTGCGGCGGACGTGCGGCGCAACGTCTCCAGCTTCGTGATGCAGGACTGGCGCGACCATTTCTCGGAGATCGGGAAAGGCTGCATCGTCTGCGATACCGAAAGCCGCGCGCTGCACTACTGGGCGGCCGATGGCGTCGATTACCGCATCTACCCGACCTCCGTTCCGAAGTCCGACGAGCTGACGAAGCGCGGCTACACCGAGATCGTGCGCAAGAAGGTCGGCCCCTCCTGGACCCCCACCGCCAGCCAGATGGAGCGTTTCCCCGACTGGAAGCCCGTCGCAGGCGGCGCGCCCGACAATCCGCTGGGCACGCATGCGATGTACCTGAGCTGGCCCGCCTACCTGATCCACTGCACCCACGACACGCGCAAGATCGGGCGCCGGTCGTCCGACGGCTGCATCGGGCTCTACAACGAGAAGATCGCCGAACTGTTCGAGATCACGCCCATCGGAACGCAGGTCCGCCTGATCTGACTGAGGGTCCGTGACTGCAGGCCTCTGACTGGGGTACCGCGCTTTTTGCGCTACCTCCGAACCACCGGGACAACGCGGGCGTTTGTCCATGGTACGCCCCTGCACGGGCTCCTCCGGGAAGCCCGTGCCGACTAGGGGCACCCAACCAGAGGAGGATAGATCGTGACACGTTTCATGCTGACCACGGCCATGGCGGCGATGCTTGCATCGGGCGCCTGGGCCGAAAGCCACGGGGCCGCGATGGACCAGCCGGGGCAGACCGCTTCGGCCGACCTGATCAACACCGACGACGAGAGCATCGGCACCGCCACCCTGACCGACGGTCCGGCGGGCATGCTGATCCATGTCCGCGTCGAAGGCCTGACACCGGGCAAGCACGGTCTGCACCTGCACGCCGTCGGCACCTGCGAGTCCTCCGAGGGCTTCACCACCGCCACCGGCCATGTCGGCAAGGTGGAGGGCGGCCACGGCCTGCTGAACCCCGAAGGACCTGAGCCGGGCGACCTGCCCAACATCTTCGTGGGAGAAGACGGCATCGGCGAGATGGAGGCCTATTCGACACTCGTGGATGTGGCCTCCCTGCTGGACGAGGACGGCTCCACCTTCATCATCCACGCACAGGGTGACGACCACATGTCCCAGCCCATCGGAGGGGCGGGCGACCGCGTCGCCTGCGGGATCATCAAGGGTCAGTGACACAACGAGGGGGCGGTCGGTTCGGCCGCCCCCGTCGCGTTGGGGCGCTACCATGACGCGGCCGCGTTGACTCTCTGCTGCAGAGCGGCGACAACCTGCGTCAGTACCGCACAGGAGGGGTGTTTCATGAAGAAGGTATACGGTTCGGCGTCCGAAGCGCTGGACGGCCTGTTGAGCGACGGCATGCTGATCGCGGCGGGCGGGTTCGGTCTTTGCGGCATTCCCGAGCTTTTGATCGACGCCTTGGTGGAAAGCGGCGTGAAGGACCTGACGGTCGCGTCCAACAACGCGGGCGTCGACGATTTCGGCCTCGGCAAGCTGTTGGCGACCCGCCAGATCAAGAAGATGATGTCGTCCTACGTGGGCGAGAACAAGGAGTTCATGCGCCAGTACCTCGGCGGTGAGCTCGAACTGGAATTCAACCCGCAGGGCACCCTGGCCGAGCGCATGCGCGCCGGTGGGGCAGGTATCCCGGGCTTCTACACCAAGACCGGCGTCGGCACCCAGATTGCCGAAGGTAAGGAAGTGAAGACCTTCGACGGCGAGGATTACATCCTCGAACGCGGGATCTTTGCCGACCTCTCCATCGTGAAGGCATGGAAGGCCGACGATACCGGCAACCTCGTGTTCCGCAAGACGGCGCGCAACTTCAACCCGCCGGCCGCGATGTGCGGCAAGGTCTGCGTGGTCGAGGTCGAAGAGATCGTGCCCCGTGGCTCCCTCGACCCGGATCACATCCATCTGCCCGGCATCTACGTGCACCGGATCGTCCAGGGCGAACACGAGAAACGGATCGAACAGCGCACGACGCGCAAGCGGGAGGAAGCGTAATGCCCTGGGATCGTAACCAGATGGCCGCACGCGCGGCGGAAGAACTCGAAGACGGCATGTACGTGAACCTCGGCATCGGCATTCCGACGCTGGTGGCAAACTACGTGGGCGACAAGGACATCACGCTCCAGTCCGAGAACGGCATGCTGGGCATGGGTCCGTTCCCCTTCGAGGGCGAAGAGGATCCGGACCTCATCAACGCGGGCAAGCAGACGATCACTGAACTGGCGCGTACGTCCTACTTCGACAGCGCCATGTCCTTCGGCATGATCCGCGGCGGCAAGATCGCGGCGGCGATCCTCGGCGCCATGGAAGTGGCCGAAAACGGCGACCTCGCGAACTGGATGATCCCCGGCAAGCTCGTGAAGGGCATGGGCGGCGCGATGGACCTGGTGGCCGGTGTCGGCAAGGTCATCGTGGTGATGGACCATCAGAACAAGGCAGGCGAGTCCAAGGTGCTGAAGGAATGCACCCTGCCGCTGACCGGCAAGGGCGTGGTGAACCGCATCATAACCAACCTCGGCGTGCTCGACGTGGTCGAGGGCGGTCTGAAGATCGTCGAATGTGCCGATGGCGTGACCGAGGACGAGATCCGCGCGGCGACCGACGCGACCATCGTCTGATTTTCGATGCACGGCATAAGGGGCGGCTCCGCTTGGGGCCGCCTTTTTTGTTGACCGGGCGGGGCGGCAGACCGCTTCCACACGGTCATCGGCGGCGCATTTTCTTGACCTCGCACCCGCAGCGCTAAGTCGTTTGGCGCAATCCGCGCCTGGCGGGGCAGGGACATTGGCCCCGCGGGGGACATCGCGGTCTCGGAACGTTGAGCAGAACAAGAACAAGGAGCTCTTCATGAGGGTTCATATCCGGCAGGGTCTGTTTGCCTGCCTTGTCGCCTTACTCGCAATCCTTGCCCTTCCGGCTTCTGTGCAGGCGCAGGACACCGCGGCAACGACCGGTGTCGCCAGCGGTGTCGAGGCACTCACACCCGCGCAGGCCAAGGCGCTGGCCGATCTTCTGGCCGACGACGCCACGCGCGGCGCGCTGATCGACGCCCTGAACCGCACCGGAGAGCCTGCGCAGGCCAGCGATACCTCCGGCGAAACCGTGACCGAAGCGGTGACCGGCGCGGTCGAGGACGAGGCGACGGACCCCGGTGAAACCTCTTTCAGCCGCCGGATTGCAGCCGCCACGCAGGACACCGCAGAGCGCATCGCGGGCAGCCTCGGAGGGTTCTGGCAGGGGTTCAGCCGGGCGCCCGAGACATTGGGCAGCGCCCTGTCGATCAATCCCGACATCATCCTGACCGCGCTGCGCGACCTCGCCCTGGTGATCGTCGCGACGGTCCTGCTTTACAATGTCCTCAGGTGGATCGCGAAACGGCTGTTCCGACGGATGGGCAACCTGGCCGGGGATGCCGGTCCGGCGCAGACCGCGCTGATCATTGTCACCTCCGTCATCATCGACGCCATCGTGGTGGTGATCGCCTGGGGAGCCGGCTACGCCCTTGCGATTACGGCCTTCGGCGACGCCGGGCAGATCGGCATCCGGCAGACGATGTACCTCAACGCCTTCCTGATCGTGGAAATGGTCAAGGTGCTGATCCGCGCCGTCATGTCGCCCACGACCGCGCAACTGCGCACCGTGAACGTTCCGGACCGGGGCGCGCGCTATGTCGCGCGGTGGCTGACCTTCCTCGTCAGCCTGCTGGGCTACGGCCAGCTGCTGGTGGTGCCGATCATCAACCAGAACGTCAATTTCACCACCGGCCGGGGCGTGTCCACGCTGATCTCTGCCGTGGCCATCGCCATCCTGATCTGGATGGTGCTGAAGTGGCGCCGGGTGGTGGCCGACTGGCTTCTGGGTGAACGCAGGCTGAGCGAGGGGCGCGGGCTCCTGAAGTTCCTCGCCCGCAACTGGCACGTCCCGGCACTGATCTATCTCGTGGTCGTGCTGGCCATCGTGCTGGCCCGTCCGGGCGGCATCCTTTTCCCGCTCCTGGGCACATCGGCGAAGGTGCTGGGTGCCATCGTGCTGGGCTTCATCGCCTCCAACCTCGTGAGCCGCGCCATCATGCGGGGCGTGCGGGTGCCCTCCGGGGTGTCGCAAAGGCTGCCGCTGCTGGAGCGACGCCTGAATGCCTTCGTGCCGCGGGTGCTGACGATCCTCAAGGTGGCGATCGTGCTGGCGGTGGTCATGTTCACGCTCAATACCGTCGGTGTGCTGGACGTTCAGGGCTGGATGGAAAGCCAGATCGGCGTGCGCACGACCGCCGTCGTCCTGCGCGTCGCGGTCATCCTTACGGTGGCCTTCCTGATCTGGCTGGCCGTGAATTCCTGGGTGGATTTCCGTCTGAACCCGGAATTCGGCTCCGTCCCGACGTCCCGGGAACAGACGCTTCTGGCGCTGCTGCGCAACGCGGTGACCATCGTACTGGTGGTCATCACGCTGATGTTCGTGCTGTCGGAGGTGGGCATCGACATCGCGCCGCTCCTCGCGTCGGCCGGGGTGCTGGGTCTGGCCATCGGTTTCGGTGCGCAGAAGCTGGTGCAGGACATCATCACGGGCGTCTTCATCCAGCTTGAGAACGCGATGAACGTGGGCGACGTTGTGACCGTCGGCGGGACCACAGGGACGATCGAACGCCTGACGATCCGGTCGGTCAGCCTGCGCGACCTGCACGGCGCATTCCACATCATCCCGTTCTCCTCGGTGGACATGGTGACGAACTACATGCGCGAATTCGCCTTCTGCGTGACTGACATGGGCATCGCCTACCGCGAGGACATCGGCGAGGCCAAACAGGCGATGTTCGACGGGTTCGAGGAGCTGCGCGCCAATCCCGACTGGGGGCCGCATATCCTCGAGGACCTGCAGTGGTTCGGCCTGAACAGCTTTGGTGCCAGCGAAGTGGTGGTGCGCGCACGGATCAAGACGGTGCCGGGCCAGCAATGGGGCATCGGGCGTGCCTACAACGAGATCCTGAAACGGATTTTCGACGAGCGCGGCATCGAAATCCCGTTCCCGCACCAGACCATCTATTTCGGCGAGGACAAGCAGGGGCAGGCGCCCGCGGCGCCGGTCCGCATGACCATCGAACAGACGCCGAAGTCCGCCCCCGCGCCGTCCGGCGGGACGACGGGGCAGCCGGAAACGCTGGACTCGTCGATCAACACCTCGCCCGACGACGAACCGCCGGGAGATCGGTGAGGACATCGTCGCGCCATGCGGACACAGCCGCACCGGCGCGGGATACCCGGAAAACAGGAAACGCCCGCGCGAGGGATCGCGCGGGCGTTTTCATGTCCTGATGCGAACCGTTCCTGTGCCGTCACCCGTCGGCGGACCGGCGCAACCACCTTTGGGAAGCGTCATGTCGAAATCGGAAGCGACTGCGCCTCCCTGCAGGCCGCACGAGGTAATCCCGGCATACAGGGAGGCGCATAAAGAAGGGGCGGGCTCCTAAGAACCCGCCCCAGGATTTTGCGCCTGAATGGGAGGAGAGGGCGCAAAAAACCGGTCCTCGGCCCAGAAGGGCCCAGGGATTACTTGGCCGCTTCGGAGACTTTCTTGGTCGCCGCGGTCATCTCGTCGGTTGCCTTCTTGGCAGCCGCGGTCATGTCCTCGGAGAAGTCCTTGCCAGCGGCCATCATCAGCTCGACGGTGTCCATCTGCACTTTCTTCGCGATTTCGGCGAAGGTTGCCATGTGCTCGGCTGCGGCTTCGGCCTGGGAGGCTGCGAAGTCGGTCATCGCCTTGGCGTAGTCGGCCGGCTCTTCCTTGGCGGAAGACAGCTCGGCGATCTTCGACAGGGTTTCCTTGGTCCAGGATGCGGACAGCTCGGTCGACTTCTCGGCAGCTTCAAGCGCCACTGCGGAGAGCTTCTCGCTCATCGTCGCGGTGGTCTTGAAGGCGTCTTCCATTGCCTTCGTGTCAACCGGGAAGGAACCCATCATTTCTTTCATCATAGCGGTGAAGTCTTGCGTCTGTGCCATTTTATTCCTCGTAATCTCTCTGCTGCTCTGCGGGCCCGCCCCGCGTCTGTGCAACTGAGAGAAATATGCATGCTGCAGCGCAGCATTTCAAGTGTTTTTCTGCGCCGCAGCAAAAATTCCTTCAACTCATTGAATTTGTTTCGCCGCTTTCATCTTCACATAAGTGCCGGGTGCAGGGGCGAGAACCTCGTAGCCAGAATCACCCGGAACGCGAGCATCCACCTTCTTCCCGGCGCGCTTCTTCAGCCATGCTTCCCAATGCGGCCACCACGATCCGGGGTGATGTTCGGCGCTGGCCTTCCAGTCTTCGAAGGACAGGCTGAGATCGTCGTTGATGTAATGACCGTACTTGTCCTTGCCCGGCGGGTTGACGATGCCGGCAATGTGGCCGGACTGGCCCAGAACGAACTGCTTGTTCTTCGACCCCATCATCTGCACGCCGCGATAGACGTCCCGCGCGGCGGCGATGTGGTCGGTTTCCGTCGCAATGGACATCAGGGGCACGTCCACATCCGCCACCGACAGCTTTTCGCCGAACAGTTCATAGCCGCCCTCGGCGAACTCGTTGCGCTGGCAGAGCGCGCGGAGGTACTGGCGAAACATCTTGCCCGGCAGGTTCGCGCCATCGCCGTTCCAGTAGAGCAGGTCGAAGGCGGGGGGCGTTTCCCCCATCATGTACGACTTGATCGCCGGTCCGTAGATCAGGTCGTTCGACCGCAGGAACGAGAAGGTCCGCGCCATGATGAAGTGCGGCAGCATCCCTTCCTGGTCGATCTCCTGTTCGATGCCGTCGGCAAAATCGTTCTGCAGGAAGGGCGTGAACTCGCCCTGGTCGCTGAAATCGGTCAGGGCGGTGAAGAAGGTGGCCGACTTGACCGACTTGTCGCCGCGCTTCTTCATCAGCGACAGGGCGATGGAAAGCGTCGTGCCGGCGATGCAGTAGCCGACGGCATTCACCTTGTCGACGTCGCAGATGTCCTTGGCGATCTCCATCGCCTTCAGGAACCCCTCTTCGACGTACTCTTCCATCCCGACGTCGCGGTAGCGGCCATCCGGGTTGACCCAGCTGACCACGAAAAGGGTGTAACCCTGATCCACGACCCAGCGGATGAAGGAGTTCTGCGGTTTCAGGTCGAGGATGTAGAACTTGTTGATCCACGGCGGGAACAGCACGATGGGGGTCTCGTGCACCTGGTCGGTGGTGGGGCTGTACTGGATCAGCTCCATCATGCGGTTGCGGTAGACCACCTCGCCCTTGGCCGTGGCGATGTTCTCGCCGATCTCGAATGCGCTTTCGTCGACCAGCCGCACGACCATCTCGCCGTTGTTGGCCTCAAGGTCGGCCACGAGGTTCTCGAGCCCCTTCACAAGGCTCTCGCCCTCCGTCTCCACCGCCTTCATCAGCGCGTCGGGGTTGGTCGCAAGGAAGTTGGTGGGGGCAAACATGTCGATGATCTGCTGGCTGAAGTAGCGCAGGCGCCTCTTCTCCTTGGGGTCCATGTCGTCGATCGACTCGACCGCATCGCGGATCGCGTCCGCGTTGATGAGGTATTGCTGCTTCACGTAGTTGAAATAGGGGTGGGTGTCCCACAGGGGATTCTTGAACCGCTTGTCGGTGGGGCCCGGATCCTCGGGCGCGGACAGCTTTCCGGAGGCGAGCGCATGCTGCGCCTCGACGAAATGCGAAACGGTCTTTCCCCAGAATCCCACCTGCTGCTCGATCAGCTTGGCGGGGTTGGTGACCCACTCCTGCATGTAGGCCTGCGCCGCCTTTACATAGAGGGAACTGTCCGGGCCGTTCAGGGCTTCAGGGGTGGGATGGCGCCGTGTCAGCGCTGCAACCATGCGCTGTGAGAGCTCTTCGACCTTCTTGAGATTCTCCTCAAGCCGTTCTCTATCTTTCCCTGCGGCAACAGTGTTCGTTGTCATTTCAAGAATTCCCCCCTATCTTCGCAAACGCAGAAATACCGTCGCCGGGGTCGGGGGGCAAAGCGACGAAATGGCTCGGGTCCGACCGCCGACGTGGCTGCGTCGACCCCCATGATAATAGGAGTGGCTGTCATGCGCTACATGGCGACGTACGATCTGATGGAAACGATGCGTAATACCAGCCAATGGCTTGGCGCAACGGCCCGAACGGCTGCATCCTACCCGGCGATGTCCCTGATCCCCAACCCGATGATCCAGTGGATGGCCGCCTGGGGCGAAGTGACGGAACGCACCTACGAACGCATGGTGGTCAAGCCCGACTGGGGAATCCGCACGTTCACCTGCGAGGACGGCAAGGACCACCTCGTCGATATCCGCAACGTGGTCGAGAAGCCGTTCGGCAACCTGATTCACTTCGACGTCTCCGGACGCGAGGAACAGCCGCGCAAGATCCTGCTGGTCGCCCCGATGTCCGGCCACTACGCGACACTCGTCCGCTCCACCGTGAAGTCGCTCCTGGTGAATTGCGAAGTCTACGTCACCGACTGGCACAACGCGCGCGACATCCCCGTGAGCTGCGGCAAGTTCGATGTTGAGGACTACACCCTCTACCTGATGGATTTCATGCGTCACCTCGGGCCCGACACCCACGTGATCGCCGTGTGTCAGCCCGCGCCGCTGACGCTGGCCGCGACCGCCTACCTGGCCGAGATCGACCCGGATGCGCAGCCGCGCACGCTGACCCTGATCGGCGGCCCGATCGATCCAGATGCCACGCCCACGGATGTGACCGACTTCGGCCGCCGCGTAACCATGGGTCAACTCGAAGAGACGATGATCCAGCGCGTGGGCTTCAAGTACAAGGGCGTGGGCCGCATGGTCTACCCGGGACTGCTGCAGCTCACCTCCTTCGTCAGCATGAACGCGGACCGGCACGTCAAGGCGTTCCAGGACCAGATCCTGCGCGTGGCCAAGGGGCAGGCGTCGGACCATGACGCACACAACCGATTCTACGACGAATACCTCGCCGTGATGGACATGCCGGCGGAATTCTACCTGTCGACGGTGGAGCGGGTCTTCAAGAACCGCGAAATCGCGAAGAACGAATTCGTGGTGAACGGCCACAAGGTCGACATCGGCAAGATCACCAGCGTTGCGGTGAAGACGGTCGAAGGGTCGAAGGACGACATTTCCGCCCCTGGCCAGTGTGTTGCGGCGCTCGACCTCTGCACCGGTCTGCCGGCATCGAAGAAGGCGAGCCACCTCGAGCCGGGCGCAGGCCACTATGGCATCTTCGCGGGCAAGAGCTGGCGGAACAACATCCGTCCGCTGGTGCTCGACTTCATCGACGCCAACTCGGCCGCTCCGAAACAGGCGGAATCGAAGGTCGTCAATCTCTGACACCCCATTCCCGACGATGAAAAAGGCGCGCCCGGTCGGCGCGCCTTTTGCGTTTCCAGGGAACTGGCCTGCCGCTACACGTCCCGCAAGGCGGATCGGTCTGTCTACGGGGGCAAGTTGGCGAGTGCCTTCAGAGCCCGCCGTATTCCACCAGCGTGTGCACATCCATCCCGAGCGCCTCCAGCCGCTTGCGCCCGCCAAGGTCCGGCAGATCGACGATGAAGGCGCAGCCGATGATCTCGCCGCCAAGCCGCTCAACCAGCTTGATCCCGGCCTCGGCGGTGCCGCCGGTCGCCAGCAGGTCGTCCACGATCAGGATCTTCTCGCCCGCCTCGATGGCGTCGTCATGCACCTCGACCACCGCCTCGCCGTACTCCAGCTGGTACTCCTCCGAGATCACGGCGCCGGGCAGCTTGCCTTTCTTGCGGACCGGCACGAAGCCTGCCGACAACTGGTGCGCCACCGCGCCGCCAAGGATGAACCCCCGCGCCTCCAATCCCACCACCTTGTCGAACCGGACACCGGCATAGGGCAGAAGCAACTGGTCGATGGCCATCCGGAATCCCCGCGGATCGACGAACAGAGTCGTCACGTCCCGGAACATGATCCCCTCGTGCGGGAAATCGACGATGGTGCGGATGTAGTCCTTGATCTCGCGACGGGGTGGCATGAGGCCTCCGGATAAGAAAAAACCGCCCCAAGCGGTAGCGCGGGGGCGGTCCTGCCGCAAGCGTGTTGCCGTGAGTGGCGGTGTCGGGTCAGCGCAGGCGGGTCCAGGATGCGTAAAGCGCGCGCTTGAACCAGCTCAACCGCGGGCGGCGGCCGTCAAGACTGTCGTTCATGAAGATGGACTTGGCATGGAAAGGGCTCATGGGTATACCTCAGTTTTTATAGTTTTACGCTGTACTTTGTATATACAATTCGTGAACCGAAGGTCAATGACGGCAACAGGAGAAGACCGGTTTGGGCAAGGACGACAAGAAAAAGGCCAAAGGCAAGGACGCCCAGCTGGTGCTGCGACTGGATCGTGAGGACCGTGACGCCTTCATCGCCCTGTGCAAGGACATGGACACCTCCGCCTCGCGCGAGGTGCGGCGCTTCATCCGGGACTTCCTGAAAAGCAATGGCTAGGCGCGGCATGGCGTAGGGCGGGGCTTTGCGCCGCCGCCCCGCCAGACATCACGCCCTGCGCAGGGTCGCTGTCAGAACACCCATGCCGATCAGCGTCGCCCCCCCGGCCCGGGTCAGCCAGGTCAGCGCCGAGGGTTTGGCGATCCACTTCCTCAGCCGGTCGGCAGCCAGCGCATAGGCCAGCGCGTTCAGCGTCGCCAGCGTCACGAAGGTCGTGATCAGGATGGCGAATTGCGGCAGCAGCGCACGTGCCGGGTCGATGAACTGCGGCACGAAGGCCACGAAAAACGCGATGCTCTTGGGGTTCAGCGCCGTCACCGCCGCGTTGTGCCAGTAGACCGACCGGGCAGAAACCTCGGCGCGGGGCAGGGACAGGCCCTCGGCGGGCGCCGAACGGATCAGTTTCACGCCCAGCCAGACCAGGTAGACCGCGCCCACCCATTTCAGCACGGTGAACAGCGCGGCAGAGGTCGCCACCAGCGCACCCAGCCCCGCGAGCGAGGCGGACATCGCGACGAAATCCCCGGTGGCCACACCGGCGGCAGAGGCCACGGCGACCGACCTTCCCTTTGACAGGGCATAGGACAGCACCAGCAGGACGGTGGGTCCCGGGATCAGCAGCAGCGCGGTGGAGGCGGCGACAAAAGTCATCCAGATCGAAAGGTCCATGGGGTTACTCCGGTGGGTAATGGCGGCGCAGGGCCATGACGTCCTGCGGCGAGAATTGCTTGGTGTCGTTGCTGTCCTGCGAGAAGATCGAGACGCCTTCGTAGACCGGGTTGCGGATGTCGGTCAGCAATCCCAGCGCCTGCGTCACCTCCTCCAGCATGGCGGATTCGTAGTGCTGGATGTGCAGCCGCGTGCCGAAGAGGATCGTCGCCCGCAGGATGGTCTTCGTATCGCTGCGCGACCAGACGATGACCCGCGCGCCCGTGACCGTGGTGCCGTCCGCGCCGTCGATCCCGGTCCGCGCCAAGGGTTTGCTGCCGTCGGTGTCGAGGAAGTGGATGCTGATGTCTGCCTCGGACGCCGGCCCCACCTGTTCGACCCGGATGCCCGCACCAGCCGCGTTGATGTACTGCACCGCACGCGCCAGCGCCGCCTCCGCCCGTTTGGTCTTGCCGCCCAGGAAGGCCCGGTCCATCGACGCGATCCGCACGCGCACCGGGCGTTCGTCGCTCCAGTGCAGCATCGGCTTGACGCAGCGAGCCCCCGGCGGGGCCGCGCAGGCCACGAGCCGGTAGAAATCGTCGTCCGACAGCCAGCCGTCGGATTCCACGTAATCCTGTGCGGCGGGGGCCGCGTTTGCGGTGAAGGCGGCCAGAACCAGGCCGCAAAAGGCAGGACGCATGGGCAGGCGGATCACTTCTGCGGATTGGTGTTGTCGATCATCTTGTAGACGACACGGTAGAGGTAGGTCGACGGCGGTGCCTGCCGGCATTCTGTCAGCGTGGCCTCGTAGATCTTCAGCCCGCCGACCTTCTCGACGATGTCGGTGAACCCTTTCTCGCGCTCCGTCGTCGCCCGGGTCCAGACACCCAGCACCCAGCCCGCCAGCTGGCCCTTCAGGCTTTCGTCCGACCCCTGGAAGGTCTCGATCACCTCGGCACAGGTCCAGCCGCCGGCGCCCATGATGTAGCTGTCGGTCGAACTGAAGGTGACCTGCGCCGACAGCGGCGTCGCGCATGACACGATCAGGGCGAGGGCAAGATGGCGCATCTCCGGTCTCCTTCGACGCCAACTCTAGCGCCCGGTGGGCGCGTGGGACAAGCCCGCCGGGACCGTTGCACCTGTCAGAGCATCCGCCCCGCCACCGCGTCGAGCTTCAACAACAGGGCCGGGTCGCGCTTGTCGGGGGCGGTCATGATGGCGAACTCCAGCGCGCGGTCGCAGCCGTGCGGGCAGGGCGCACGGTCCGCGCCCAGAAGCGCAGGAAGGCGGCGCACCATTTCGCGCCCCTTGTCGGCGTTGCCCGTCAGGGTGGCGATGATCTCGGTGATCTCCACCGCGCCGTGGTCGGGGTGCCAGCTGTCGTAATCCGTGACCATGGCGATGGAGGCGTAACAGAGCTCCGCCTCGCGGGCGAGCTTGGCCTCGGGCATGTTGGTCATGCCGATCACGTCGCAGCCCCAGGCGCGGTACATCTTCGATTCCGCCGTGGACGAGAACTGCGGCCCCTCCATTGCGAGGTAGGTGCCGCCCTTGTGGATGGTGATCCCTGCATCCTTCGCGGCGGTGTAGCAGGCGTCGCCCAGCCGCGGGCAGGTGGGATGCGCGACCGAGACATGCGCCACGCATCCCGTTCCGAAGAAAGACTTTTCCCGCGCGAAGGTGCGGTCGATGAAGTCGTCGACCACCACGAAATGGCCCGGTGCGTATTCCTCGCGGAACGACCCGCAGGCAGAGACGGAGATGACGTCTGTCGCCCCGAGCCGTTTCAGCGCGTCGATGTTGGCGCGATAGGGCACCGTGGTCGGAGAATGGACGTGCCCGCGCCCGTGCCGCGGCAGGAAGGCCATCTTCACCCCGCCAAGCCGCCCCGTCAGGATCTCGTCCGACGGCGTCCCCCAAGGGGTTTCGACCGCCTGCCAGCGGGCGTCTTCGAGGCCGTCGATCTCGTAAATTCCCGAGCCGCCGATCACGGCGATCATGGTCTCTGTCATGGGGGTCTCCGGGCTGTTCTGGGCAGGTGTCGCGCGCAGTTAGCCATGGCCCGCGCGGGGCTGCAACCGCGGATCGGTGCAGGGGGCGATTGGCTCAGGATCAGGCCGCTGGCGGTCGGCGCTTTGGATTCAGGGGCTTGCCAGAGGCGATGGTCCCGGATTCGATTTCCGTCTCCCGAATTGGTGAAAAAATCACGAAACAGGGAGGGGCGCCAATGTCGTCACCATGCCTGCCGGAACGACAAGGTCAGCCGTATATGTCCAGCCCGCCCTTCACCAGAAGCACGACCGAGAGGATCAGCAGGAAGACCTCGATCACGATCCGGTAGGCGCGTTCCGGCAGATGCGCCGTCAGCCATCGGCCGCCATAGGTGCCTATCATCCCGGTGACGCACAGCGCCGCGACAAGGCCCCAGCGCAGACCATCGAACTGGCCGATGGACCAGTAGGCCGGCAGCTTCACGAGGTTGCCGATGGCGAAGGAGATGGCGACGGTGCCCGCGAACTCCAGCTTTGGCAGGCGCTGCGGTAGCAGGTACGCCTGCACCGGCGGCGCGCCGGAATGGGTGATGAAACTCGCAACGCCGGTAATCGTGCCCCAGAAGACGCCGGGCGCCACGTCCGGGCGGGTCGGTTCCGGTGCCTCTTTCTGCCGAAGGGCGCGTCCCCATGTGCGCGCGATGTACCACAGGCCGATCAGCCCGGTGAAGATCAGCAGCGCCCATTCCGGCGTGTAGGGCGTGATGACGGTGGCGATGGCCACGCCGAGCAGGATCGACGGCAAGAGGATGGCCACGTTGCGGCGGGAATAGTCCTTTCGGTAGAGCCACACACCGATCCAGTCGGTGGCCACGAAGACCGGCAGCAGCGTCGCCGCCGCCGTCACCGGGTTCATAAAGAGCGACAGCATCGGGACCGCGATGGCCGCGGCAGAGGCGAGCCCGCCCTTGGAAAAGCCGACGATCAGCGCCGCGAACAGGAGGAGAGAGGTTTCGAGCACGGGATGTCCTTTCCGGCGCGGACCCGGACGCGGTCGCCCGTCAGGTCAGCTCTGCTGTCCGTCTTGCAGGTCTGCCACGCATCTTCAAGCCGCCGCACGCGCTGTGGACCTTCGTGCCGCGTGGGAGGACGGCAGGGCACTGGAAACCCGTCCGCGGGGCAGAAGAAACCCGTGCATCCGCGCAAATAACTGGCTATAGCACAGCCGAACGCGCTGCTTTGCAGCATTGTCGGTGGTGTTTGCGCTCCCGTTGCGCTATGCCGCCGCCTCGCGACGAAGAGGATCCCCGATGAAGAACACCGTCCTGGCGAACTTCGCCAAACGCCTTGCCATGCCCGACCTGTCCCTGATGCCGGAGGGTAAACTGACACCTGAACGGCTCCGGATCGAGGTGCTGGCCGGCCTGACGGTTGCGCTCGCGCTCGTGCCGGAAGCGGTGGCGTTCGCCTTCGTGGCGGGGGTGCACCCGCTTGTTGGCCTCTACGCCGCCTTCATGGTGGGGCTTGTCACTGCGCTCTTCGGCGGCCGTCCGGGCATGATCTCGGGCGCGACCGGCGCCCTCGCCGTCGTCATGGTGGCGCTGGTGGCGGATCATGGGGTCGAATACCTGTTCGCGACGGTGGTGCTGATGGGCATCCTGCAGGTCTTTGCCGGGGTAATGCAGTGGGGCAAGTTCATCCGGCTGGTGCCGCACCCGGTCATGCTGGGCTTCGTCAACGGGCTGGCCATCGTGATCTTCCTTGCGCAGCTCACGCAGTTCAAGGTTCCGGGCACAACCGAGGTCTCCGGCCACGGTGCAGGGGGCGGCGAATGGCTGACCGGCCTGCCGCTCTACATGATGCTGGGCCTCGTGGCGCTGACCATGGCGATCATCTGGCTTATGCCCAAGGTGTCCAAGGTCGTGCCCGCGCCGCTGGCCGGCATCGCCGTCGTCGCGGCCATCGTGATCGGCTTCGGGCTGGACGTGCCGCGCGTAGGTGACATGGCCTCCATCGAAGGGGGGCTGCCCACGTTCCATGTGCCCATGGTGCCGCTGAACCTCGAGACGCTGCAGATCATCTTCCCCTACGCGGTGATCCTCGCGGCGGTCGGCCTGATCGAATCCCTGCTGACACTGAACCTCGTGGGCGAGATGACCGGCAAGCGCGGCGGCGCCAGCCAGGAGTGCATCGCGCAGGGCGCCTCCAACGTGCTGACCGGTTTCTTTGGCGGCATGGGCGGCTGCGCCATGATCGGCCAGTCGATGATCAACGTGAAGTCCGGCGCGCGCACGCGGATCGCGGGCATCGTGGCGGCATTGTTCCTGCTGTCCTTCATCCTCTTTGCCTCGCCGCTGATCGAGATGATCCCGCTGGCGGCGCTGGTCGGCGTGATGTTCATGGTGGTGATCGGCACCTTCGCGTGGAATTCGCTCAAGATCCTGCTCAAGGTCCCGGCGATGGACGCCTTCGTCATCATCCTCGTGACCGTGGTCACGGTGCTCGAAGACTTGGCCGTCGCGGTGGTCGTCGGTGTCATCGTCTCGGCGCTGGCCTACGCCTGGAACAACGCGCGGCGCATCCACTCCCGCACCTACGTGACGCCCGAAGGGGCCAAGGTCTACCAGGTGCAGGGACCGCTGTTCTTCGGCTCCTCCGACGGCTTTGTCGAGATGTTCGACGTGGCCAGCGACCCCTCGCTGGTGGTGGTCGATTTCGCGGACAGCCGCGTGGTCGACCAGTCGGCGCTTCAGGCGATCGAGGCGGTCGCGGGCAAATACGCGGCCATCGGGAAGACCGTCCAGCTGCGGCACCTGTCGCGCGACTGCCACCGGCTGCTCAACAAGGCCGGGCACCTGATGATCGATTCCGACGACGATCCGGATTATGAACTGGCGGTGGATTACGGGGTGCGGACCGGCATCCTCGGCGGGCACTGACCCCGCTGAACTCCGGATCGGGGCGGCCTGCACGGGCCGCCCCTTTTCATGTCCGGACGCGCGGCAGCGCACGGCTCAGGGCGCCAGCCGTTCCAGCGCGGCAACATCGCCCGCTTCGAGCGCAGGCCGCGCCCTTGCGATCCGCTCAGGCGCCCAGTCCCACCACGCGAGCGCGTTCAGGCGCGCGATGACGTCGTCCGGAAAGCGCATGCGGACGACCGAGGCAGGGTTGCCGGTGACCACGGCGTAATCCGGGATCGACCCGCGCACCACGGCACCGGCCCCCACAATGACACCGTTTCCGATCCGCGCTCCGGGCAGGGCCATGGCGCCATAGCCGAGCCAGACGTCATGACCGATGGTCATGTCGCGGGTGTCCGGCTGGTAGCCTGTCATCGCGGCCGGATCGAGCACGGCGAAGGGGAAGGTGCTCAGGCCGTCCGTCGCATGGTTGGCGGACGAGCCGATGAAGCGCACGCCGTGGGCGATCTGGCAGAACTTGCCGATGGTCAGCCACTCTTGCGAGAACGGGAAGAGGAAGGGCGCGAGCCGCGTGGCCCAGTCCTCGGGCGGGTCGAAGTCGGAGGCGTAGGTGTAGTCGCCGACGACGAACCGCGGATGGTCGACGACGTTCTTCAAGAAGACGGTGCCAAGGTGTGGCGTGCCGTCAGGAAGGGTGATGGGATGACGGCGCGATGCGTCGGGCAGGGCGAAGGGAGCAGGCATGGGGCCTCCTTTGAAATGCTGAACGGGTGTCAGGGGATCAAAGGTGCTGGTCCATTTCGCTCTCCATCGGCTGCGGGCCGTCCATAGCACGGGGCGGACAGCTTGGCCACGGCCCTTGTCCTGCGGACCGGCGGGAGGGTCATGACGGGGGCGGCGGGTAACCTGTTCGGCCTGCGACCGAAGGCGCCCACCCGCCGACCCCGGCGCGCCTTTACTGGCCCGGACGCTTGAGCGAGAACTTCTCGCGCACCACGGTGTAGTCGCGGTAGCCCATCCGCGACAGCGGGTTGTAGGCCAGCACGTCGAAGATGCCGTCGATCAGGCAGTCGTCGCGCATGTGGATGCCCGTGACCTCTCCGAACACCGCGAAGTTGCTGGTGCCCTCCAGCGCCACGATCTGCGTCAGCCGGCATTCGAGGTTCGCGGGGGCCTTTGCCACGCGCGGACAGGCGATGGTCTCGCATTCGGCCTTCTCGATCCCGGCCTCCAGGAACTCGTCGGTTCCGGCGGGCAGGGGGGCAGAGGTGGCGTTCATGGCGTCGCGCATGGCGAATTCGACGATGTTCACGCAGAAGACGCCGGTTTCGCGGATCTGGGCGACGCTGTCCTTGGTGTCGCCGCGGTCTTCCTTCGACGAGGTGGAGGAGAACATGACCTGCGGCGGCGTGTAGGCGCAGGCGTTGAAGAAGGAATAGGGCGCAAGGTTGTCGCGCCCGTCGGCCCCCCGGGTCGAGATCCATCCGATCGGACGGGGGGTGACGATGGCATTGAACGGATTATGTGGCAGGCCGTGGCCGTCAGCTGGGCGGTAGAACATGGTGTCGCTCCTGTTTGCAGGGGATTCCTGCTGGTGATAGGGCGTTTGGAAGCGAAGTGCACGTGCCTCACGGCGCAGGCGACCTGCAACGATGCAGGCGGGAAGGGAGACCGCGACGGGTGTATGTGACGACCGAGGAACGGCCCGAGGACTGGTGGGAAGTCGAGGCGCTGTTCGACCTGGCCTTTGCACCGGGGCGCACGGCCCTGTCTTCTTACCGGCTGCGGGAAGATGTGCCACCCGTGGCACCGCTCTGCCGCATGGCCCGCGACGGGTCTGGCACCACCGTGGGGGCCATCCGCTACTGGCCGGTCCGGATCGGTGAGGCCGAGGTCCTGCTGCTGGGCCCCGTGGCGGTCCACCCCGTGGCGCAGGGCGCAGGGCTGGCGGCGCTCCTGATCCGCGAGACGCTGTCGAAGGCTGCAGAGCTGGGCTTTGAACGGGTTCTGCTGGTGGGTGACCGACCCTATTACGGCCGTTTCGGGTTCGATCGGCTGGAGGGCGTCGAGATGCCGCCGCCCACGAACCCGGCGCGGATCCTGGGGCTGGAACTGGTCGACGGCGCATGGGATGGCGTGACCGGTGAAGTGGAACGCGCGATCCCGGCATGACAGCGGCGTCTTGAACGGCGCGACTTCGGTCACATCTTTTTCAGCAGGAGGACGCGCCATGACCGAGATCATACCTGTCGGAACCACGGAAGAGCAGGTGCGCCTGCTGGCCAAGCGCTACAAATCCGCCAATTCGGTGGGGATGCAACTGCTCAACCTGATCGGCGGACAGGCGGAGAACCTGCTGGAACGGCTGCCGGATTCGGCCAAAGACCGGCTCGAGGTCACCGCAGAGCGTGCCCTGGGCGCCGCGCTGGACGCCGCCGGGCGGACGCGCGGTGTGGTCCCGGACCAGAAGGGCTGGCTCAACACTGCGATGGCGACGGCCATGGGGGTTGCGGGCGGCATGGGCGGCCTGCCGTCGGCCCTCGCGGAACTGCCGGTCACGGTTACCGTTCTGATGCGCGCCATGCTGGGCATCGCCGCCGAACATGGCTTTGACCCGGAAAGCCCCGAGGTTGCGAAGGAGTGCCTTGCGGTCTTTGCCTCAGCCGGTCCGCTGGCGAAGGACGACGGGGCGGATATCGGGTTCTTGGCGGCGCGTGTTTCGCTGACAGGGGCCAGCGTGAACGGCCTGATCGCCCGTGTCGCGCCGCGTGTGGCGACCGCGCTTGGCCAGAAGCTGGCCGCCCAGACGGTGCCGGTTCTGGGCGCCGCGGCGGGGGCCGCCGTGAACTACGCCTATACCTCCTACTATCAGCAGATGGCGCATGTGCATTTCGGTCTCCTGCGGCTGGCAGAGGACAGCGGCCGCCCGCGGGAAGAGCTGCTGGACATGCTCCGCCAGGAACTGGAGCCGCCGCGCATACGCCGTAATTGAATTTCGGATTTTCGGTAACTTTGGCTTAAGGCGCAGGCTGTAGCTTGGCCGCTATCCGGGGTGCAGAAAGCCCTGCGAAGCAATCCGGTCCCAAGACCCTACGCGACAGGCTGTCCTGAAGGCACACAGTACCTGCATGTGGGAACCGGTTCCTGCCGCGCAGAAGTGTGCGCAGGGCTCTTTGCCAGAAGGCGGAGGGCGGAGACGAGACGTCAGAGACTAACGCGCTCCGGTTCGGTGCAAAACGCGCCGGCCGGGGCGCTTTTTCACCGGGGTTGGCGGTTCTGGCATCCGTTGCGGTGGGCCAACCCGGGTCCAAGGGCCGCGTCATGGCATAACGAACATGAGCCGCCGCAGGGCCTAGCTCGAATCCCGCAGGTATTCCATGACCGCCTGCCGCACCGACTGTTCGCCGCGCACGCGCGATTCCTCAATCACATCGCGGATCTCGGTCAGCGAGTAGCGCATCAGCAGCGACTTGACCGGCCCGATGGAGGCCGGGCGCATCGACAGCGTGCGGATGCCTATGGCCGCGAAGCACAGCGCCTCGACCGGGCGGCCCGCATCCTCGCCGCAGAAGGACAGGGCGGTGCCGGATGTCTCGCACCGCTTCACGATCTGTTCGAGGAAGGTCAGGAACGACACGTTCAGGGAATCGTAGCGGCGGCGGACGCGCTCGTTTTCGCGGTCGGCGGCGAAGAAGAACTGCTTCAGGTCGTTGCCGCCGATCGACAGGAACTCCACCTCCTCGAAGAACCGGTCGGAGGCATAGGCCAGCGACGGCGTTTCCAGCATGCAGCCGACGGACAGCCGTTCCGGCACCTTGTGGCCCAGGCGTTTTTCACGCGCGATGACCTTGTCGACCTCGGCGCGGGCACGGGCGTATTCCTCGTACTGCGCGATGAAGGGGAACATGATCGACATGGCGCGGCCATCGGCGGCGCGCAGCAGGGCCTGCAGCTGCATCCGCATGACACCGGGCCGGTCGAGCGCCACCCGGATTGCCCGCCAGCCAAGCGCCGGGTTCGGCTCTTCCTGCGGCTTCATGTATGGCAGCACCTTGTCGGAGCCGATGTCCAGCGTGCGGAAGATCACCCGCCTGTCGCCTGCGGCATCGATGACACGCTTGTAAAGCGCGGCCAGTTCGTCGCGCCGCGGCATCTGGTTCCGGACGAGGAACTGCAACTCGGTCCGGAACAGGCCCACGCCCTCTGCACCGGAGCTTACGAGCGACGGCAGGTCCGCCATCAGCCCGGCGTTCATCATCAGGTGCACCCGTTTGCCGTCTGCCGACACGCATTCGGTTTCGCGGATGGAGGCGTAGCGCTCCTGCGCCTTGGCCTGCATAGCCATCTTGTCGCGGAAGGCGTTCACCACGGTTTCGTCCGGGCGCAGGTGCACCACGCCCTGATCGCCGTCGACAAGGATCAGGTCGCCGTTCAGCGCCTCGTTGGTGATGCGCTCTGCGTGGATCACCAGCGGAATGGCCAGCGCCCGTGCGACAATGGCGGCGTGTGACCCGACCGAACCCTGCTCTAGCACCACACCCTTCAGCCTGCGGCCGTAGTCCAGCAGCTCGCCGGGGCCGATGTTGCGGGCGATCAGGATGGGGGCGTCCGGCATCTCCGCCCCGGTTTCGCGGCCTTGTCCGGTCAGAATGCGCAGCAGCCGGTTCGACAGGTCGTCGAGGTCGTGCAGGCGTTCGCGCAGGTAGCCGTCGGTGACCTGGCTCATGCGGGACCGGGCCTGCGATTGTTCCTTCTCCACCGCGGCCTCGGCGGACAGGCCAAGGGCGATGTCCTCTTCCATGCGCCGCAGCCAGCCCTTGGAGTTGGCGAACATCCGGTAGGCTTCCAGCACGTCGACCTGTTCCTGGTCGCCCATGGCGCCAGCCAGCATCTCGTCCACCGACACGCGCAGCTTGTCCACCGCCTCGCGCAGGCGGCTGGCCTCGCGTTCGGGGTCATCGGTCACGAGGTTGGTGACGACGACGCGGGGTTCGTGCAGCCAGACCTGGCCCATGGCCGTGCCTTCCTGCCCGGTGGCGCCCCGGAACAGCACGGCCTGCGTATGGCGTGCCTTGAGCGCGGCGCCCTCTCCGGTGAACGCGCCCAGTTCGGTCATCTCCGCCAGCACCATGGCGACGACTTCGAGCGCGTAGATCTCGTCGTCGGAGAACTCCCGCGCCTGCTTTGACTGGACGACCAGCACGCCCAGTTTCTCGCCCAGCCGCTGGATCGGAACGCCGAGGAAACTGGAATAGATCTCTTCGCCGGTCTCCGGCATGTAGCGGAAACCGGGCGCGGCGGGGGCGTCGGCGGTGTTGATCAGCTTGCCAGAGCGGGCGACGCGGCCCACCAGACCCTCGCCCAGCTTCATGCGGGTCTCGTGCACGGATTCCGGCTTCAGGCCCTGCGTGGCACACAGTTCAAGCGTATTGGCATCACGGAAGAGGTAGATGGAGCAGACCTCCGTCCCCATGCTGTCGGCGGTGAGGTGGGTGATCTTGTCCAGACGCGCCTGACCGGCGGAGTCCTCGGCCATCGTGTCGCGCAGCCGCCCAAGGAGCTTGCGGCTTTCCGATTCTGATTTGGGCACCATTGACTTGCATTCCTCGGACCGTGCGGCTTGCAGGGATAGAGCATTGAGGCCGCGTTGGGAAATGGCTTTTCAAAACGCGCGCGGCATTTTTCCCGTTAAGGGCGAAAATCCCGGGGCCGAACGATGTGGATTTCAGCGTGACCCTGCATGGGTGGCCCAGGACGAAGGTCCGCTTACAGCCGATTGAATCCCGGCGGTTTTGCGAGTTGTCCCCAGACGTGTCGCGTTGGGCGGCACGCGGCTGGGGATAACTCTGTGGACTCACCGTGTATATGGGATCCCGATGGCTTTCAGGTTCGGCTCCCTGCGATTTCTGGTCGTACAAGGTCAAGAATTCGGAGCAGAAGATCAGGCCGCTGATGCCTTGCGCGGCCTCGCGACCGAGGACGGCGGCCCGAAAATATCCACCAAGCATATCATGAAACTGTCATGTCATTCGGCAGGCAGCGATGCAAATTGCGACCCGTGCACAGCGGTGCTTGGCTTGCAAAGCCGGCGGCCGGCGTCATATGCGCGGGGGCGGTTCCGGGCAAGGGAGACGGGCATGCTGCTTTACCGACTGCTGATCAGCCTCTTCGCCGCCGCAGTCCTCCTGCGCCACGGCTCGTCCCGGCTGAGCGTGCCTGACCCCCAAAAAGGACCGCACGTCTGGCTGCACGGTGCCTCGAACGGTGAACTCGCCTCTGTCCGCCCGGTTCTGGAGCGGCTGATAGAGAGCCGTCCGGACCGAAGGTGGCTTGTGACCGCAAACACCGAAACCGGGCGCGACATGGTGGCGGGCTGGAACCTGCCCGGCGTCAGCGCGCGGCTCGCCCCGGTGGACCTGCAGCGCGTCACCCGCAAGGTCCTCCGCGAGTGGTCCGTCACCGCGCATATCTCGCTCGAAGCGGAGATCTGGGCACATCGCTTCCTCCAGTGCCCGGGACCCGTGATCCTCTTGGGCGCGCGTATGAGCGAGGGCACGGCGCGTGGCTGGGGCCGCGTGCCCGGTCTGGCGCGGCGGGTATTGGGCCGTGTTGGGTTCGCCTCGGCACAGGATGCGGCGTCGATGTCACGCCTGAATGCACTCGGACTGCCGGAGACGGCGCGCGGCCCGGTCGTGGATCTGAAGGCGTTCTACGCGCCCCCGACGGTCTCGCCCCCCGCAGAGTTCCGGCGAGAGAGCACTTGGCTGGCCGCCTCGACCCACGAAGGGGAGGAGGCCACCGTTCTGGCCGCGCATCTCGCCGCGCGGGCATCCGAGCCCGACTTGCGGCTCATTCTCGCCCCGCGGCATCCGCGCCGCGCGGCAGAGGTGCGCGCCATGGCCGAGGATCTGGGGCTGACGGTGGCGCAGCGCAGCCTCGGAGAAACCGACGGTACAGTCTATCTTGCCGACACAATGGGCGAAATGGCCCTGTGGTACGCGGCGGCGGGGCGAGTCTTCGTCGGCGGCACCATGACCGACAGGGGCGGCCACACGCCTTACGAACCTGCCGCCTTCGGCGCCGCCCTGATCCACGGCCCGGACGTGCGCAACTTTCGCGCGGCCTATGCCCGTCTGGCTGGGTTCGGTGCGGCGATTGCCGTTACGGGGACGGATGACCTCGTGCAGGCGCTGACCACGCTTGCGGACCCTGCCGAACAGGCGCGCATGGGCGATCTGGCCCGCGAAACGCTGCGTCCGGAGGCAGGGCTCGAAACGATTTGCGATAAGATCGCGGGAACCCTTGAGCCGGGATAAACGCTTACTTTAATATAGTGCAGTCAAGATGTTTACGGGATCGAGGACGGAATGATCCGTTATGCCCTGAAATGCGCGGAAGGTCACAGCTTTGAAAGCTGGTTCCAGTCCGCGTCTGCCTTTGACCGGCTCGATGCCGCCGGACACGTCACCTGCGCCGTCTGCGGCTCTACCGAGGTGGACAAGGCGATGATGGCCCCGCGCGTCCGCAACGGAGAGGCGGAACAGGTTAAACCCCTGACCGGCGCCCCGCAGCATCCGGCGGAGCAGGCGCTGGCCGCGCTGCGCGATCACGTGGAGAAACACTCGGACTACGTCGGGCGTGACTTTGTGCGCGAGGCGCGGGCCATGCACGTAGGCGAAGTTCCGGAACGCCCGATCTGGGGCGAGGCGCGCTCTGAAGAGGCCAAGGCGCTGGCCGAGGACGGCATCCGGATCGCGCCGCTGCCTTTCCGGCCCACCCGCAAATCCAACTGACCCGATAGCAAGCCACGTTGCGCGGCTGCTGCCGCACGCCGCTCTTGCGCAGCGTCATGCACAGGCGTAAAGGCCCTTCCGACCTGAAGGAAGAAAGATCATGCCTGTTCTCGTGATGAAATTCGGCGGCACGTCCGTCGCCACGCTGGACCGCATCCGGCGCGCTGCAAAGCGCGTCGGCGTCGAAGTTGCCAAGGGCTATGACGTCATCGTCATCGTCAGCGCAATGTCGGGCGAAACCAACAAGCTGGTCGGCTATGTCGAGGAAACCTCGCCGCTGTTCGACGCGCGTGAATACGACGCCGTCGTGTCGAGCGGCGAGAACGTGACTGCCGGCCTCATGGCGCTGACCCTTCAGGAAATGGATGTGCCGGCGCGCAGCTGGCAGGGCTGGCAGGTGCCGGTGCGCACGACCTCGGCGCACGCCTCCGCCCGGATCGAGGAAATCCCGACCGACAACATCATGGCGAAGTTCGGCGAAGGCATGCGCGTCGCCGTTGTCGCGGGCTTCCAGGGCATCTCGCCCGAAGGCCGGATCACCACGCTGGGCCGCGGCGGCAGCGACACCACCGCCGTGGCCTTTGCCGCCGCGTTCGATGCAGAGCGCTGCGACATCTACACGGACGTGGACGGTGTCTACACCACCGATCCGCGCATCTGCGACAAGGCGCGGAAACTGGACAGGATCGCGTTCGAGGAAATGCTGGAACTGGCCAGCCTCGGCGCGAAGGTTCTGCAGACCCGCTCGGTCGAGCTGGCGATGCGCTACAAGGTGAAGCTGCGCGTTCTGAGCAGCTTCGAGGAAATGGACGACGCGGCCGGCACCCTGGTCTGCGACGAGGAGGACATCATGGAAAGCAAGGTCGTGGCCGGTGTGGCCCATTCCCGTGACGAGGCCAAGATGACCCTCGTCTCTGTCGCCGACCGCCCCGGCATCGCTGCGGCGATCTTCTCGCCGCTGGCGGATGCGGGCGTGAACGTCGACATGATCGTTCAGAACATCTCGGAAGACGGGCGGACGGACATGACGTTCTCCTGCCCGACGAACCAGGTGGCGCGCGCACAGAAGGCGATGAACGACGCCAAGGCGTCCGGCCACATCAACTTCCACGAGATCCTTGCCGACACGGGTGTCTGCAAGATCTCGGTCGTGGGCATCGGCATGCGGTCCCACGCCGGTGTCGCCGCCAAGATGTTCAAGGTGCTGGCACAGGAAGGCATCAACATCCAGGTCATCACCACGTCGGAGATCAAGATCTCCGTTCTGGTGGAACGCAAGTACATGGAACTGGCAGTGCAGGCGTTGCACGACGCGTTCGAGCTCGACAAGGCCGACTGACCGGCTTCGTCGGTTTCGCATTGCTTGACGGCGGTCCCGGGGCAGGGGCCGCCGTTTTCGTTTGACGGTCGTGTCAGGCGATCTCTACCGCCGGATCCATGAAGTTCGTGGTGATCTCATACCCGTTGTCCAGATACAGGACACGCTGCACGGCATTGCCGCTGGCATCGAATGTCGTGGTGTAGCTGGCCCAGTTCCAGTCGTCCTGCACATCGGTGACCGTTTCAGCCGTCCGGACGCCGTTGACGAAGGTGGTGTCGATCTCGACCCCGTCGTCGCGGCACAGCACCTGCCGGATACGCGCCCCGTCCATGTCGAAGTGGTCGGCGGTGCTTTCCCAGGTAAAGTTGTTGGCCGTGTCATGCACCGTCTTTGTCAGCACGCGGCCACTGCTGAAACTGGTTTCGACCGTGCGCCCGTCGTCGAAGGTCATCACCTGCGACACGCGGTTGCCGTTCTGGTCGTAGGTGTCGACGTAGCTGCTCCACGGTCGGTCGTTGGCGGCGTCCGTCACGGTCACGGTGCTTCTCTGGCCGCCAAGGTAGGCGGTCTGCACCTGCAACCCGTTGTCGAGCTGGAGGTTCTGCATCGTCCGGGCGCCCGACGCATCGTAATGGTCGGTGTAACTGCTCCAGATCCTCGAATTGTCGGTGTCGGTCACGGTGACCGTCGCGCGGTTGCCATTGACGAAGACGGTGTCCAGTTGCAGCCCGTTGTCCAGCAGCATGCTTCGCGTGGCGTGGGCACCGGAGGCGTTGAACGTATCGGTGTAGCTGCTCCATGACCGGATATCGGTCGTGTCCGTGACGGTGACCGAAGTGCGGACGCCGCCGTCGAAGCTGGTGTCCACACGCAAGCCGCTGTCGTGCCGCATGCTGCGCATGGCGAGGTTGCCCGAGGCATCGAAGGTGTCGGTGTAGCTGCGCCACCACGTCGTGTCCGCGCCGTCCGTGACGGTCTGGCTGGTCCGGGTCGCGCCGGAATACGTCGTCTCGATCTGCCGCCCGTTGTCCATCGTGATGCTGTGCGCGGTCCGGTTCCCGGCCGCATCGTAGCTGTCGGTGTAGCTGGTCCAGTTCCGGCCGTTCTGCGCATCGTTGACGGTGACGGAGGACCGGCGCCCGCCGGAAAACGCGGTCTCTACCTCCAGCCCGTTGTCCAGCGTCATGTTCTGTGACAGGCGCGCCCCGTTGGCGCCGTAGGTGTCGGTGTAGCTGTGCCAGTCGTAGACATCCGACTGATCCGTCGCCGTCATGCGCGTCGCGGCGCCGTTCGCGTAGTCGGCGACCCGAAGCACGCCGTTGTCCATGACCGTGGTGGTCCGCAGCAGGGCGTCGTCGGCATCGTAGTCGTAGGTGATCGACGCCCAGTCGAACTGGTTGGCATCGTCGGTCGCCGTCGTGGAATAGGCGGTGCCGACGAAACTCTCGGTGCGGGTCGTGCCGTCGTCGTTCAGCGTCGTGCGGGTCAGCAGCGTGCCGGAGCTGTCGAAGGTGTCGGTATAGGCGCTCCAGTTCGCGGAATTGGTCGTGTCGACCGTCACGCGGCAGGCGGCATAATTGGCGCCCGTTGCGGTAAAGGTGATGGTCTGCCCGTCCGCCGAGGAGCCGACAACCGCCGTGCCGTCGGCGAAGGTCAGCGTCTCGATCCCGGTGAAGCGCGTGGTGTTGCCGTTCATCGTCAGCGTGGCCGCGCTGTTGCAGCCGAAGGTGTAGTCGGTAAAGGCGCCGCCCATAACCAGAAGGTCGCTGCCCGCGCCGCCGTTGATCGTGTCGTTCCCGGCCGAGCCGAAGATGGTGTCGTTCCCGGAACCGGAATGGATGCTGTTGTTGGCCGCATTGGTGGTGATCGTGTCGCGCCCGCTTCCGGTGGTCGCGTTCTCGATCAACGCGCCCCGGGCGATGGCGAAGTTGCCGACCTCTCCGTTCAGGTCCGAAAAGGTGCCGTCCCGCAGGTCGAGCCGCTGGTTCGCGGACCGCGACCCGAGGTTGATCGTGTCCGTCCCGGCGCTGTCGAAGATCGCCACCGCCCATTGCGTCGTCAGCCCCATGCCCTTCTGCGTCAGGTTGGTGTTGTCGCCGTAGACCGTGTTGCCGGTGTTGGCATTGGTGGGCGTGCCGTAGAGGGTCTGGATGGCAAGGATGTCGGCCATCTGCGTGGTCGCGAGGTAGTTCGAAGAGGCGTTGGTGTGCGGGTTCTCCCACTGGCCGAAGTAGGACATGATAGAATACTGCCAGCTGTCCTGCTGGTAGTGCGCATCGGTGCCGAAGTCGGCAGAACCGTTGTAGTTGCCCGCGTGTCCCAGCCCCAGCGCGTGGCCGATCTCGTGGATGTAGGTCTGCAGGTAGTAGTCGCCATAGGCCTGCCAGCCGGTGTTCACGTTGACGTAGGACTGGCTGATCGTCTGCCCGGCGACGTAGGAATAGGAGTACGCGCCCGAGGAATCGTCGGTAAAGACGAAGTCGGCGCTGTTCGACGTGGTGATCTGGAAGTTCAGGCCGGAGACCGCCGACCATGCCTGGAACGCCTCGATGGCGGTGGCGCGGCCTGTCGAATCCAGCTGGGAGACGTTGAACGTCAGCGTGTCACCGGCCTCCGCCTCGAACGACCGGCGCGCCCGGCCGGTGGAGTTCCAGTACCCGTCCGTCAGTTGTGCGGCGATCTGGTCCAGCGTGTAGCTGGGCAGGGTGGCCGAAAGGCTGGCACCGGTCGTGCCGCCGCTGGAATCGAGAGAGGTGGCGCCGTGGGTGTCGTAGACGGATTTCGACGGGTCGCGGGCTTGGCAAAGGAAACACATGGATTGGACGCTCTCTTCGGTGGCGGGCCGTCCGCCGGGCGCGGACGTCGGGACGGGGGAAGAGCGATCCTTCTGATCGGCATGGGGCGCGGCCGCCATTCAGGCACCGGCTGCGAGGGGCGTTTCGAACCCGCGGCCAGAGTCGCCAGAGAATCCGGGTGCGATTGGGCGCAAAGGCGAAGGTTTTGCGTCATTGGTCACGCAGCGCGAACGCTGAAGGGCGCAGCCGCCGGGTTGTTTCCCTAACGGCGAGCCGCAATTCGTCAATTTTATTCAACGATTTACGTGTTTGTTTGCACCGCGCGACTATCCGGTCCAACAGCAGGGGGCCGGATGGGCTGACCGGGGCAGGGACCTCCGGCGCGCCGGGCACCGCACAAACGCGCGCCCGGTACACGCCTGCTGGCCAACCGCCCTGTTGGCGATGCCTGAACCGAAGGAACTGACCGTACGCCTCACCGGCAGCAGCCGATGAAACCACGCGCAGCCGTCGCGCCACAAACGCCGTATTGTAAAGGAAGGGAGGATGGTGCTGCTGGAGAGAATTGAACTCTCGACCTCTCCCTTACCAAGGGAGTGCTCTACCTCTGAGCTACAGCAGCGCCGTGAGGGGGCGTTTAGACTCTCTCTTTGAAGCGCGCAAGAGGGGTTTGGAGAAAAAACGTAGCGCCGTTTTCCGAAGGCTGGACCCGTTATCGCGGCTGAGATACATCCGGCCCATGGATCGGGGCAACCGCAAGACCAGGGCGTCGAAGGACAGTGACCGCGAGGACCGCCTGAAGGCGGCCCTCAAGGCGAATCTGGCCCGCCGCAAGGCGCAGGCGCGGGCCCGGTCCGAGAACGAGCCCGGGGACGCCGGGCAGACAACGGACAACGACTCGGATTGAGAGGCAGGCAGGCATGGATTCCATTCTGGTGACGGGCAACGGCCCGCTGAACGGCGAGATTCCCATCGCGGGCGCCAAGAACGCCTGCCTGACGCTGATGCCCGCAACGCTTCTGTCGGAAGAGCCGCTGACGCTGACCAACGCGCCGCGCCTGTCGGACATCCGCACGATGACGCTGCTCCTGCAGTCGCTGGGGGCAGAGGTCACGGCGATGAACGCGGGCAAGGTGCTGGCCATGTCGTCGCATGCGCTGACCTCGCAACGTGCGGAATACGACATCGTCCGCAAGATGCGGGCGTCGATCCTCGTGCTCGGGCCGCTTCTGGCGCGCTTCGGCTATGCCGAGGTCTCGCTGCCCGGCGGCTGCGCCATCGGCGCCCGCCCGGTGGACCTGCACCTCAAGGCGATGGAGGCCCTGGGCGCAGAGATGGACCTGCGCGACGGCTACGTGCACGCCAAGGCCCCGGCGGGCGGGTTGAAGGGCGGCGTGGTGGAGTTTCCCCTCGTCTCGGTGGGCGCGACGGAAAATGCGCTGATGGCGGCGACGCTCGCCAAGGGCACCACCGTCCTCAAGAACGCCGCACGGGAGCCGGAGATCGTCGATCTTGCGCATTGCCTGCGGAAGATGGGCGCGCAGATCTCGGGCGAGGGGACCTCGACCATCGAGGTGCAGGGTGTCGAGCGGCTGGGCGGGGCGACCCACAGCGTGGTCACCGACCGGATCGAACTGGGCACCTACATGCTGGCCCCCGCGATCTGCGGCGGCGAGGTCACCTGCCTTGGCGGCCGCATCGACCTGCTGCAGGCCTTCTGCGAACGGCTCGATGCTGCCGGTGTCTCCGTTGAGGAGACGGACAAGGGCCTGAAGGTCGCGCGCAAGAACGGGCGGGTCAAGGCCGTGGACGTGGTGACGGAGCCTTTCCCCGGCTTCCCCACCGACCTGCAGGCGCAGATGATGGCGCTGATGTGCACCGCCGACGGCAAGGCGGTGCTGGAAGAGAAAATCTTCGAGAACCGTTTCATGCACGCCCCGGAACTGATCCGCATGGGCGCGCGCATCGACGTGCACGGGGGGACCGCGACGGTCAGCGGCGTCGAACGCCTGAAGGGCGCGCCCGTGATGGCGACCGACCTGCGTGCTTCCGTCTCGCTGATCCTTGCCGGGCTCGCTGCGGAGGGCGAGACCATCGTGAACCGTGTCTACCACCTCGACCGCGGTTACGAGAACGTCGAAGAGAAGCTGTCGGCGCTTGGCGCACGGATCGAGCGGGTGGCCGGCCAATGACCGAGGATGCCCGTTTCGAAGACGGCGGCGAACGCCCCCTGAACCTCGGCGCACTGGATGCGGAGGACCTGCAGGTGATCTCTGCCCTCGCGCAGGATGCGGTCCTGCCGGTGACGGAGATCCGCTGGCAGAAGGCGAAACGGCGGCTGGGTCTTCTGGTCAACCGCCTGCGCCGCGAGGTCGGTACGCCGGACGTGGAACGGGTGCAGTCGCTGCTGGTGATCGACAACGTGCTGGGTGTGTCCAGCCAGGGCGTGGACCGGGCGGACAAGGACCTCGTGCTGCAGATCCTGTCCATCGACTGGGAAGCGGGCGAGGACGCGGATGGCCATGTCGTCCTGACGCTGGCCGGTGACGGCGCGCTTCGGGCGCATGTCGAGGCGCTCGAGGTCGGACTGCGCGACGTGACGCGGCCTTACGTGGCCCCCTCGCGCAAGATGCCCGACCACGGCTGATCCGCCCAGCCGCCATGCGCGGCGACCGGGTGTTGAGGCTTCGCGCCCGGCAAGCTATGTCAGCCAGCGTCAACGGAGGTTTGCCCCATGCCCGTGTTCCTGGACAGCACGTCCGCCGATTTCGAGACCCGCTTCACCGCCCTCCTGTCGGCCAAGCGCGAAGACAGCCCGGACGTGGACGATGTCGTCGCCGGGATCATCGCCGACGTGCGCAAGAAGGGTGACGCCGCGGTCCTTGCCCTTACGGCAAAGTTCGACCGGTTGGCCCTGACCTCCGACACCATGCGTTTCTCCGCGGCAGAGATCGAGGCAGAGTGCGCCCGCGTGCCGGAGGCCGAGGCCCGCGCGCTGGAACTCGCCGCCGAACGCATCCGCGCCTACCACGTGCGCCAGATGCCGGAGGACGCCGCCTGGACCGACCCGGAAGGGGCCAGGCTGGGCTGGCGCTGGACGCCTGTCTCGGCTGCGGGGCTCTACGTGCCCGGCGGTCTGGCGAGCTATCCGTCCTCTGTCCTGATGAACGCCGTGCCCGCCAAGGTGGCGGGGGTGGAGCGGCTTGCGATCTGCGTGCCCACGCCGGACGGGGTCGTGAACCCGGCGGTGCTGTTGGCTGCGAAGATCGCGGGCGTGGACGAGATCTACCGTATCGGCGGCGCGCAGGCGATTGCGGCGCTGGCCTACGGCACCGAGAGCATTGCACCCGTCGACAAGATCACCGGCCCCGGCAATGCCTTCGTCGCCGCCGCCAAGCGTCGGGTGTTCGGCAAGGTGGGCATCGACATGATCGCCGGCCCCTCCGAGATCCTGGTCATCGCCGATGCCGACAACGATCCCGACTGGCTGGCGCTGGACCTCATGAGCCAGGCCGAGCACGACGAATCGGCGCAGGCCCTGCTGATCTGCACCGACGCCGCCTTTGGCCAGAAGGTCGCGGAGGCGGTGGAGAAGCGGCTGGAAACGCTGGAGCGCCGCGAGATCGCGGGCGCCTCCTGGCGCGACTTCGGCGCGATCATCACCGTGTCCGACCTCGATGAGGCCGCGCGGCTGTCGAACCGCATCGCGCCGGAACACCTCGAGCTTTGCGTCGCCGATCCGGAGGCGCTGGCCGAGAAATGCGTGCATGCCGGTGCCATCTTCATCGGCGCATGGACGCCGGAAGCCATCGGCGACTATGTCGGCGGCCCGAACCACGTCCTGCCGACGGCGCGGTCTGCGCGCTTCTCCTCGGGGCTGTCGGTGATGGATTTCCTCAAGCGCACGACCATGGCCCGAATGTCGCCGGAGGCGCTGGGTGCAATAGGTCCCGCGGCAGAGGTGCTGGCACGTTCCGAAAGCCTCGAGGCGCACGGGCTGAGTGTCACCGCGCGGCTGCAGAAACTGAACGGTTGACGCGCAGGGCCCGGGCCTACGGGATGGTCCGAAGGTCGGTTGACCAAAGGCGCCGCGCGCCCTTGCCAAAAATGTTAACCGGCTGGTAACGTTTTTGCTGCAGATGCGAAAGACGTCCCAATGACCCATATCGCCCACATCCAGCTTGACGATGCCAACCTGCCCCCTCCGACCCCGGAGATCGAGCAGGAGCGGCGCGTCGCCATGTTCGACCTGATGGAGGAGAACTCCTTCGTCCTGCCACAGCGCGACGACCGCGTGGTTCCCCCGGGGCCCTACAACGTCGCCCTGTCGATCCGCGACAAGCGGCTGGTCTTCCTGGTGATGACCGAGGCCGGAGAGACGGCGGCGGAGTTCCATCTCTCGCTCAGCCCTTTCCGGCAGGTGGTCAAGGACTACTTCGCCATCTGCAAAAGCTACTTCGACGCGGTGAAGACCGCGGCCCCCAGCCAGATCGAAACCATCGACATGGCGCGGCGGGGCATCCATAACGAAGGGGCACGCGTGCTGCAGGAACGCCTGGAGGGCAAGGTGGAGGTGGACGATGCCACCGCCCGGCGGCTCTTCACGCTGGTCTGCGTGCTGCACTTCGGGGGGTGATTTGAAGGACTATCCGCAGTCGGTTCTGTTTTCCTGCGACCACAATGCGGTCCGCTCGCCGATGGCGGAGGGGATCATGAAGAAATTCGTGGGCACCCGGACCTACGTGCAATCCGTCGGCGTGGTCAACGACCTCGAGATCGACGGCTTCGCCATCGCCGTCTGCAAGGAGATCGGCGTCGCGCTGGAACGGCACCGCTCGCGCTCCTTCGAGGAGATGGAACAGATGGGCGAGATGCTGTCGGGCTTCGACATGATCGTCACCATGTCGCCCGCCTCGCAGCGCAAGGCGCTTGAACTGACCCGCTATTATCACCTGACCGTGGACTACTGGCCGGTGATGGACCCGACCGGCATCGGCGAGTCGCGCGAACAGAAGCTGAATGCCTACCGCCAGACCCGCGACCAGATCGTGAAGCGCGTGCAGGAGCTCTGGGGCGTCTGACCCTACCGACCGACGGAGGTGTTTTCCACGGCTCCGAAACCGGCTAAGGCGGCCTTCGGAGCGACAGAAGGAGACAGCCATGGGGCGTGAGGTCATCGAGCGGTATTTCGCAGCATTCAACGCGGGCGACACGGAGGGCATGCTGGCCTGCCTCGCCACGGACGTCGAGCATCACGTCAACGAGGGCCAGATCCGCGTCGGCAAGGTGAAGTTCGCGGAATTCTGCGCGCACATGAGCCATTGTTACGAAGAGAACCTGACCGACATGGTGATCTTTGCCAACGACGAGGGCACGCGCGGTGCGGCCGAATACATCGTCAACGGCACCTACAAGGCCACCGATTCCGGCCTGCCGGAGGCCGGGGGGCAGACCTACCGTCTGCCCGCCGGGTCGTTCTTCTCGATGAAGGACGGGCATATCACCCGCGTCGTGACCTATTACAACCTCGCCGACTGGGTGCGCCAGGTCTCATGAAGGTCGAGCGGCTGACAGGCGATGCGCTGCAGGCGGCGCTTGGCGATCTGGCACAGCTGAGGATCGCGGTGTTCCGGGCCTTTCCCTATCTCTATGACGGGGATCTCGACTACGAACGCCACTACCTGCGGTCCTACACCGACAACCCGCGCGCGGTGCTGGTCGCGGCGCGCGACGGCGACAGGATCGTGGGGGCTGCGACGGGCATGCCGCTGGCCGACCACGCCGACGCCTCGCAGATCTCCGGTCCGCTGCCGCCGGTCGAACGGATCTTCTACTGCGCCGAAAGCGTGCTGCTGCCGGAGTATCGCGGGCACGGGCTGGGGCACGCGTTCTTCGACCTGCGGGAGGCGGAGGCGCGGAAACAGGGTTTCGATTTCACCCTGTTCTGCGGCGTCGTTCGCCCCGAAGATCACCCCATGCGCCCGGAAGGCTACCGCCCGCTCGACGCCTTCTGGCGCAAGCGCGGCTACGAAAAGGCAGAGGGTGTGACCGCCACCTTCCACTGGACGGACCTGGGCGCCACCGAAGAAAGCCCGCACACGCTTCAGGCCTGGATACGCCGGCTTTGACCCTTGCGGCGCCGTACCGCCCGGGGCAGGGACAGGACCGCACACGTTGCACGAAATGAGGACCACGGAATGAAGATCGCCACCGCCGCCTACAACATGGATTTCCTCGACGACTGGGCCGCTTACGAGGCCAAGCTCGAACGCTGGGTGAGCGATGCGGCGGGCGAGGGCGCGGACCTGCTGGTCTTCCCGGAATACGGCGCGATGGAACTGGCGACGCTGGCCGGGCGGGACGTGGCAATGGACCTGCAGGGGTCCATCCGGGCGGTCTCCGAACGTGTGCCGGAGGCCGACGCGCTCCATGCCAAGCTGGCGGAGCGTTACGGCGTGCACATCCTTGCCGCCTCCGCGCCGGTGCAGACGGGCGAGGGGCTGCCGGTGAACCGTGCGCGCTTCTTCGCGCCGGGCGGGGCTATGGCGGCAATCGACAAGCAGATCATGACCCGTTTCGAGCGCGAGGAATGGGGGGTGCGCGGCGGCGACCCGCTGGCGGTCTTCGACACTGCGCTGGGGCGGATCGGCGTCCTGATCTGCTACGATTCGGAATTCCCGCTGCTCGCGCGTGCCCTGTCGGAGGCGGAGCTGCTGCTCGTGCCGTCCTGCACGGAGGCGCTGGCCGGCTACTGGCGCGTGCGAATCGGTTCGATGGCGCGGGCGCTGGAACAGCAGTGCATCGTGGCCATGTCCTCCACCGTCGGCACCAGCGACTGGTCCTACGCGGTCGACACCAATTGCGGCGCGGGCGGAGTCTTTGGGCCCCCGGACCGGGGTTTTCCCTCGACAGGCGTGATCGCGGAGGGCAAGCTGAACGCGCCGGGCTGGACCTTTGCGGAGGTGGATCTTTCGGCGGTCGCGGAGGTCCGGCGAGATGGCGTCGTCCTGAACCGCACCCATTGGGCAGAGCAGTCCGGCCGTGACGGCAGGGCGCCTGTAACGCTGTTGAAATGACGCACTGTCAAGATGTGACTTGAAAACCGGGTGGGATCGGACCATATCGTGGTGCGCCTTGCCCTTGCGCAGCAGGGGCGGACCACGAAGGAGAGACCATGGCCAAGGAAGATACGCTCGAATTTCCCGGTGTCGTGAAGGAACTCCTGCCCAATGCGACGTTCCGGGTCGAGCTTGAAAACGGCCATGAGATCATCGCACATACGGCAGGCAAGATGCGCAAGAACCGCATCCGCGTTCTGGCCGGCGACCGGGTCCAGGTGGAAATGACGCCCTACGATCTGACGAAGGGCCGCATCAACTACCGCTTCAAATAAGAAGACGACGAAGATGGACCGCGCTTTCGGCGCGGTCTTTCCTTGTCTGACGCACGGTTTGCGCCCGCGCTTTGTGCGGCGCACCCTTTATCATCCGGCCCGCCTGGCGTAGGTCACGGCTGATCTTTGCAGCGACGGTCCGGAAGGCATCACATGACGAAACCCCGCCTCATCCTCGGGTCAGGCTCTCCGCGTCGCCGCGAACTGCTGGCGCAGCTCGGCATCGTGGCCGACGACATCCGTCCGCCCGACATCGACGAGAACCCCGCGAAGGGAGAACTGCCGCGCCCCTACTGCGTGCGCCTTGCGCGCGAGAAGGCGCTGGCGATCCCGGCGGAGGACGACGAGATCGTGCTATCCGCCGACACGACCGTGGCGCTTGGCCGCCGCATCCTCGGCAAGCCGGAGGATGAGAAGGAGGCCGCGGCCTTCCTTGCGCTGCTTTCGGGGCGCCGTCACCGCGTGGTCACCGCCGTGGCCGTCCGCCGCGGCACCCGTGTGTGGGAGCGTGACGTCGTCACGCAGGTGAAGATGAAGATGCTCTCGAACGAGGAAATGAACGCCTACCTTGCCTCCGGCGACTGGCGTGGCAAGGCGGGCGGTTACGGGATACAAGGACCCGCGGGCGCGCTGATCCCCTGGATCTCCGGCTCTTTCACCGCTGTCGTCGGCCTGCCGCTGGCCGAGACGGCGCATCTGCTGCAAGCTGCGGGCTACCCGCTATACAAGGACGCGCCATGAAGGGACGCACGATCGCTCTGGACACGTGGAACGGCCGGGAGGCCGCCGCGCTGATGGTGGATGGCCGGCTGGAGGACCTCTTCATCGACGGCGACCTGCCGCGTCCCGGGAACCTCTACCGCGCCATCGCGCAACGCCCGATGAAGGGGCAGGGGGGCATGTTCCTCGAAACGCCGGACGGCAATGCCTTCCTGCGTCAGGTGAAGGGCCTGTCGCAGGGCGGACCGATCCTCGTGCAGGTCACGGGTTTCGCAGAGCCGGGCAAGGCGCTGCCGGTCACCTCGAAACTGCTGTTCAAGTCGCGCCATGCCATCGTCACGGCGGACGCGCCCGGCATCAACGTCTCGCGCCAGATCCGCGACGACGACGCGCGCGAGGCGGTGCTGGAACTGGCGCATGACGTGCTGTCGGAGACACCTCTGCCGGAGGGTGCGGGCCTGATCCTGCGCTCGTCCTGCGAGGGGGCGGCCGACGACGCGGTGGCCGAGGACATCCTTGCCATGGCGCAGCTCGCCACGGCGGTGCTGGCGGACGCGACCGGCGGCGCCGAACTGCTGGTCGAGGGCGACGGCCCCCACGCGCTGGCCTGGCGCGAATGGGCGGACCCCGCCGAAGTCGACGATGCCCCTGGAAGTTTCGAACGGCACGGCGTGGACGAGGCGCTCGAGGCGCTGAAGTCGCCGCGCGTGGCGCTGGGGGCCAATGCCTCCATGGTGATCGAACCGACCACCGCGCTGATCGCGGTCGATGTGAACACCGGCGGCGACACCTCTCCGGCGGCGGGGCTGAAGGCGACGATCGCCGCCTTCCGCGACCTGCCGCGCCAGCTGCGGCTCAGGGGCCTCGGCGGACAGGTGGTCGTCGACCCGGCGCCGATGCCGAAGAAGGACCGCCGCCAGGTCGAGAGCGCGCTGAAGGCGGCGCTGAAGAAGGACGCGGTGGAGACCATCGTCGTCGGCTGGACCAACCTCGGGCTGCTGGAACTGCAGCGCAAACGGGACCGGGTGCCGGTCGGGGGGCTGCTGTGAGCTGTCCGATCTGCGGAAGGCCGACGGAGCCCAAAGTCCGGCCCTTCTGTTCGAAGCGCTGCGCCGACGTGGACCTCGCGAAGTGGCTGGGGGGCGGCTACGCCATCCCCTCGGACGATCCGGAGGACCTTGAGGAGGCCGCGCAGGCCGCGGAAGAGGCGCTGCGCAAGCCGCACTGAAAGACGTTTCGCCGCGCTGACGCGCGCCGATCCGCGCCGCCTGCGGCGGCGCCTCGTCCCTGATCCGGCTGGGTGCGCGGGACGGCGGGTGAGGCACAGGTATTTCTGCCAAGATGAAGGGGCGGGTTGCGCCTTTTTCGCCTGACGATGACGCTTCCCTTCGCCGCGCGGCGGGCGTAGTCATCTGGCATGTTCGACGATACGCTCCTTTCCGCCATCCGCGCGCGCTTTGCCCATGTGGACGACTGTCCCTTCACCGGGCCGCGCATTTTCTTCGAGAACGCCGGGGGCGCACTGACGCTGCGCTCCGTGGTGGAAACATCGTCGCGGTTCGCGGCGATTCCCGACAACCAGGGCCGGGACAACCCGGCGTCTAAGGCGTTGGTCGCGGTGATCGACCGGGCGCGGGCCGACGTGCGGCGGTTCTTCAACGCCGAAGGCGGCGCGGTTTTGTTCGGCGAGAGCGGGACGGAACTGCTGTTCCGGGTGATCCGCGACGCCTGCCTCGGTGCCGGGCCCGGGGATGTGCTGGGCTCGACCGTGGAGCATCCGGCGTCGCGCAGCGCGGCGGCGCGATGGGCTGAGGTGGCGGGGCGTCGCCACGTGCTGATCGCCCATGACGATGCCACCGGACAGGTGACGGCAGAGGCCTATGCGGCGGCGGTGACGCCGGAGACCGCGGTGGTGACGATCCTGCACACCTCGCCTGTCACCGGCATGGGCATGGACCTGCCCGCCATCGTGAGCGCGGTGCGGGCCGTGGCGCCGGAGGCGATCGTCATCGTGGACGGCATCCAGCACGCCTGCCACGGGCGGATCGACGTGGCGGCGGCGGGTGTCGATGCCTACGTGATCTCGCCATACAAGGTCTTCTCGCGCCACGGCTACGGCCTTGCCTGGGCCTCGGACCGGCTGACGGCCATGGCCCATGACAGCCTTGTCGGCGGGCCTGCCGGGAACTGGGAGCTGGGCACGCGGGACACCGGCGCCTATGCGACCTTTTCCGACGTGGTGGCCTATTTCGACTGGCTGGGCGGGCAGGTCTCCGACGCCACCGATCCGCGCGCCCGGATCGAGGCGGCGGGGCTGGCGATCCACGACCACGAGGCGGCGCTGACCCGGATGATGATCGAGGGCACCGACAACCTGCGCGGACTGGCGGCCATCGACGGCGTGCACATCGTGGGCGGGGCAGAAAACCCGGCGCGCGAAGGGCTGGTGAGTTTCTGGAGCGACAACAAGCCCGCGGCAGAGATCGTCGCGGCCTTGAACGCCGAGGGTATCCGGACCCACACACGCAAGGCCGACCACTATTCGGGCAACATCCTGACGCCGCTTGGCCAGGACAGCTGCGTGCGCGTCTCACTGGCGCATTACAACAGTCCCGACGAGGTGCGTCGCTTCCTGTCGGTGATCCACGGGATGGGGCTGTAACCCGCTCCGGTGTACCCGGGCCGTCCCGGTGCTTCCGGCAAGGATGGTGCCCGGTGCGCGCCCTCTGGACAGCCTGCGCCGGGCGTGATCCCCTTCCGCCATGACTGCTGAGATGACCTTTCCCCGGATCGACCCCGTGGGCCTCGACGGCCTGCTGGTGCGCTTTGCCGACAGCCTGTCGGAGCGGGCCAACCGTGCGGCGCTGGCGTTCCGCGCCGCGTTGGAGCGGGAGACCCCGGACGGGGTCGAGGAATGCGCCACCTCGCTGGTTTCCGCCTTCGTGCGATTCGACCCTCTGGCGCTGGCGCCCGACGTGCTGGAACGCCGCCTGTCGGACCTGCTCGCAACCCGCGACTGGTATGCGGAGGACCTGCCGGAAGGCCGGCGCCTTGTGACCATTCCCACGCTCTACGGCACCGACCTTGCGCCGCAACTGGCGGAGGCCGCCGCCGCTGCGGGCCTGTCGGAGGAGGAGGCGATCCGGTCGCTGTCGGAGGCGGAGGTGCGCGTGACCACCATCGGCTTTGCGCCCGGCCAGCCCTACCTCGGCACCCTGCCGGAATGCTGGGACATCCCGCGCCAGACCGCGCTGACACCGAAGGTGCCGGTGGGCGCGCTGGTGGTGGCGATCCGGCAGCTTGTGCTGTTCTCCGTCACGACGCCCACCGGCTGGCGGCACGTAGGCCAGACCCATGCGCGGCTGTTCCGGCCCGAGGCCGAGGCGCCCTTCCTGCTGCGTCCTGGCGACGCGGTGCGCTTTCCCGCCGTCGACCGCGCCGCCTTCGAGGCGATGCGCGAGGCGGGCGAGGATGGCATCGCGGTGGAGCCCCTGGCATGAGCGGCGCGCTGGAGGTGGTGCAGGCGGGTCCGGGGCTCAGCCTGCAGGATGCGGGGCGGCCCGGCTGGCTGGCGCAGGGGTTGTCGCGCGGCGGGGCCGCCGACCTCGTGGCTCTGGCCGAAGGGGCGGCGCTGCTGGGGCAGGTGCCCGGCGTCGCTCTGGAGATGGCGGGCATGGGCGGGCGTTTCCGCGCCACCTGCGACCTGCGCATCGCGCTGACCGGGGCGCGCATGGCGGCCTCGGTCGATGGCCGTGCGCTGCGCTGGAACGCCTGCTGGCTGCTGCCGGCGGACGAGACGCTGGAGATCGGGGCGGCGCAGGACGGGGTCTACGGCTACCTGAGCGTTGGCGGCGGTTTCGACCAGCCGGAGGTCCTGGGGTCGCAGGGGGCGCATCTTGCCGCCGGCATCGGACGGGCGCTGGAAGCGGGCGACCGGCTGGCGCTGGGGGACGACGCGGGCGGCGCGACGGGCCTCGGGCTGGAGCCCATAGCGCGGCTTGGCGGCGGCGTCCTGCGGGTGCTGCCGTCCCTGCAGACGGAGGTCTTCCCGGAGGAGATGCGCACCCGGTTCTGCGCCGAGGCCTTCAAGCGGGACGCGCGCGGCAACCGTATGGGCGTGCGGCTGGTGCCGGAGGGCGAGGGCTTCGGCCTCGACGCCGGGGGGCGGATCCTCTCCGAGGTGATCGTCCCGGGCGACATCCAGATCCCCGGGGACGGTGCGCCCTACGTGCTGCTGAGCGAGTGCCAGACCACCGGCGGCTATCCGAGGATCGGGACGGTGATCCCGGCGGACCTGCCGCGCATCGCGCAGGCGGCACCGGGGGCGGAGATCCGCTTCCGCTTCGTCACGCGGGACGAGGCGCTGGCGGCGGAGCGGGCGATGCGCGAGGCGCTGAAGGGCCTGCCGAAGAAGATCGCGCCGCTGGTGCGCGACCCGAAAGACATCAACCTGCTGGACCACAACCTGGTCAGCGGCGTGACGGACGGAGAGGTGACACGATGACGTCGGTGGATCTGAACGCGGACATGGGAGAGAGCTTTGGCCCCTGGGTGATGGGGCAGGATGCGGCGCTCTTGGAGGTGGTGACATCGGCCAACGTGGCCTGCGGGATGCACGCGGGCGACCCGGACGTGATGGCGCGCACCATGGAGGTCGCGCGGGCGCAGGGCGTGGGCATCGGCGCGCATCCGGGGTTTGCCGACCTGCAGGGCTTCGGCCGGCGCCGGATGCACCTGCCGGCGGCGACGCTCCGGCACCTCGTGCAGTACCAGCTTGGGGCGGCGCTGGGGATCGCGCGGGCGGTGGGCGCGGAGGTGCGGCACCTGAAGCTGCACGGCGCGCTGGCCAACATGGCGTCGGAGGACGAGGCCCTGGCCGAGGTCTGCTATGGCGCGGCGCTGGAAGTGGCGCCTGAGATCATCGTGATGGTTCTGGCCGCGACGGCGCAGCAGCGCGCGGTCGAGCGGCTGGGGTGCCTCTGGGCCGGAGAGATCTTTGCCGACCGCGCCTACAACGCGGACGCGACGCTGGTCGACCGGTCCCTGCCTGGGGCGGTGATCCACGACCCGGAGCACGCGGCGGAGCGGATCGTGCGCATGGTGCAGGCAGGCGCCATCCTGCCCGAGGAGGGCGAGGCGATCCCCGCGGCGGTGGACACGATCTGCCTGCATGGCGACGGGGCCACGGCCTTGGAGATCGCCCGGGCAGTGCGGGCGGCGCTGGTGGAGGCCGGGATCGAGGTCAGGACCTTCGAGGGGCGGCGCGGGTCGATCTGACGCTTTCGGGACCGGTGCGGGCAGAGGGGGCTCCGCCCCCGCGCGTGCCGCGCCCCCCGAGGTATTTTTCGCCAAGATGAAGGGGACTGGCGGGGGTCGGCCCCTGTCATGGACCCCGGGGCGCCGGTGGGGGGGGGCGGGGTTGGGATGCGTATGCGTTACTGGCTGGCGCAGGCGGCGATGCGGTTCGCGATGTCCCCGAGCAATGCGGGGTAGAGGGGCGCGCCTTGCGGCAGGGCGCTGCCCAGCGGGTCGATTTCGGCCTGCGGGATCGTGTCGAGGCCCACGGCGTGCATCAGCCGGGGCGAGGTGCCTGGGTCCGCGAGCGCACAGACCGGCGCGGTTTCGGCGTAGAGCGCTCGGAGCGCGTCGAGCCGCTGTGCGCCCGGTGCGGTGTCGTCGCCGTCTGTGAGCGCGCCGACCACCCGCAGCCCGAAGGCGGCCTCGTAGTATTGCAGGGCATCATGGGTCACGGCGAGGGGGCGGTCGCGCACCGGGTCGAGGGCGCTTCTCGCCGTTTCCGTGGCTTCCGCGATGCGCGCCGCACCGGCCTTTGCGTTTGCGTCGTAGGCCCGCGCGTTCTCCGGGTCCTGCGCGGAGAGCGCGGTGGCGATCGCCGAGAGCCAGACGGTGGCGTTTTCCGGGTCGAGCCAGAGGTGCGGGTCGAGGTGGGTGTCCTCTCCGTGCATCTCGTCGGCGTGGTCGTCGCCTGCGTGCTCTTCACCCGCGTGGTCGTCTTCGGCGTGGTCATCGTCGCCGTGGTCATGCGGCTCCAGCCCGCCGTCGCGGAACGGCAGCACGCGGGTTTCCGGGAGGTCGGCGAGGGTCAGGCGCTGCGCGCCCTCTGCCAGCGCCTCGATCTGGCGGGCGATGCCCGGCGTCAGCTCCGGCCCGATCCAGACCACCACGTCCGCCGCTTCCAGCGCGCGGGCCTGGCTCGGCTTCAGCGAGGCGCCATGGGCGGAGGCGCCCGGCGCCACCAGCACCTCCGGCGTGCCGAGATCGCCCAGCACCATCGCGGCAAGGCTGGCGACGGGCGGGATGTCGGTGACGACGCGCGGCACCTCGGCCAGGGCCGGTCCGGCCGCGAGGGTCAGGCACAGGGCGGTTGCGTTGCAGGCGGGAAACAGCGGCAGGCGCATGGCGGCGGTCCTTCTTGTCTTTTGGTCCTCGTGTTGGTATGAGTTATATCATAACACTTCAAGCCAAAAAGAAGCACCCGACGGCACGCAGGAGAACAGGCATGGAAACCAAGGGCTTCGAGCCGCATGACCACACCCAGTGCATTGCCAGCGCGATAGGCGCGGCGGAGCATTTGTGCGACGAGCAGGGTCTGCAACTGACCAAGGTGCGCCGCCGCGTGCTGGAGATCCTGCTGGAGAAGCACCGGGCCATGGGCGCCTACGAGGTCCTGGATCACCTGCGCGAGGAGGGGCTCGGCTCGCAGCCGCCGGTGGCCTACCGGGCGCTCGATTTCCTCGTCTCGAACGGGCTGGCGCACCGGATCGAACGGCTGAACGCCTTCATCGCCTGCGTCGCCCCCGGCGAAAGCCACGCCCCCACCTTCCTGATCTGCCGCGGCTGTTCCTCGGTCGCCGAGACACCGGCCTGGCGGGCTGGGCGGGCGCTGCGCAACGTGGCGAGCGAGGTGGGTTTCGAGGTCGAGCGCGTCGCCATCGAGGCCGAGGGTCTCTGCCCGAGTTGCCAGGAGCGGCCCGAGGCGCTGCCCGAGACCGAGGCGCGGGCTTGACCGCAGCGCTCATCTGGACGGAGGCTCTGGACGTCGCGCAGGGTGGCCGCGTGGTGCTGGAGCGGGTCTGGTTCAGCATCCACCCCGGCGAGATCGTGACCGTTGTCGGCCCGAACGGGTCCGGCAAGTCGACGCTCCTGCGGGCCCTGATCGGGGCGCTGCCTCCGGCGAAGGGGCGGATCACCCGAAAACCGGGGCTGCGGGTCGGCTACGTGCCGCAGGGGCTGCGGCTGGATGCGTCGATGCCGATGACCGTGGGCCGCTTCCTGAACCTGCCCCGAAAGGTCCCGGCAGAGGCGCGGCGGCAGGCGCTGGACGAGGCCGGCGCGGGGGACCTTGAGGAGCGCGCGCTGACGGAGCTGTCCGGCGGGCAGTTCCAGCGGGTGCTGCTGGCGCGGGCGCTGCTCGACCGGCCCGAACTGCTGATCCTCGACGAGCCGACCACCGGGCTCGACCAGCCGGGGCAGGCGGCCTTCTACCGCAGGCTGGAAGAGGTGCGCGACAAGCTGGGCTGCGCCGTCCTGATGGTCAGCCACGAGCTGCACGTCGTGATGAGCGCGTCCGACCGGGTGATCTGCGTGAACGGTCACATCTGCTGCGAGGGCCACCCGGAGACGGTGGCACAGGCCGAGGAATACCGCGCGCTTTTCGGCACCGGCACGCAGGGGGCACTGGCGCTCTACCGGCATGAGCATTCGCACCGGCACGACGGCTGCGACCACGACCATACGCACGACCACGACCATGCGCACACGCACGAGGGTGCCCACTGATGCTTGACGATTTCCTTGTGCGTGCGGTTCTGGCGGCGGTCGGGGCGGCGCTTGCGGCGGCCCCCCTGGGCGTTTTCGTCGTCTGGCGGCGGATGGCCTATTTCGGCGACGCCACGGCCCATGCGGCCGTTTTGGGCGTCGCGCTCGCGCTGGCCATGTCCGCGCCGGTCTTTGCCGGGACGCTGGTGGTGGCGCTGGCCATGGCATTGACTGTGGCGCGGCTGGCGGGGCGCGGCTATGGCGCCGACATGGTGCTGGGCGTGGCCGCCCATGGCGCGCTGGCATTTGGCCTTGTCGCCGTGTCCTTCCTGCAGGGGCCGCGCCTCGACCTCGAAGCCTACCTGTTCGGTGACATCCTCGCGGTGGGCAAGGCCGACCTCGCCGTGATCTGGGGCGGCGGCTCGGTGGTCGCCGTGCTGATCGGCTGGCGCTGGCAGGCGCTGGTGACCTCGACCGTGTCGGAGGACCTGGCCTTTGCTGCCGGTATCGACCCGAAGCGGGAGCGGCTGATCCTCATGCTGGCGCTGGCGCTTGTCGTCGCCGTGGCGCTGAAGGTGGTGGGCGCGCTGCTGATCGGCGCGCTGCTCATCATCCCGGCGGCGGCGGCGCGGCCCTGGTCGCGCACGCCCGAGGTGATGCTGGCCGGAACGGCGGCGCTTGGCGTGCTCTCGGCGCTTGGCGGTCTGTGGGGCGCATGGGTGCTGGACCTGCCCGCGGGGCCTGCGGTGGTCTGCGCGGCGGCCGTGCTGTTTGCGATCAGCGCGGTGGCCGGGGGGCGCCGCTGACGCCACCCCGGCCTGTGCTCTCAGCCATAGGGGAAGGCCCGCGGCACGAAGCGATAGCCTTCCTGCGCCGCCTCGACGTAACCGATCCCGGGGAAGGCGATGTGCATCCCGGCGATCTGAATCCGGTCGGCCGCCGCGCGGGCGAGGATGTCGGCCCGTGTCTGCGCGGCCATGTCGGCGGCGGTGTCGAAGACGATGGTGACCTCGGGGCGGGCGAACTGCACCGGCCCGACATGCACGATGTCGCCCCAGATCAGAAGCTGGCTGCCCTCGCTCTCGAGCATCACGCCGGTATGGCCCAGCGTATGGCCCGGCAGCGGCACCAGCGTGATCCCGTTGCCCAGATCGGCATCCTTGGCCACGACCTCCAGCCGGTCGCCGAAGGCGTCGACGGCGGCCCGCGCCTGATCGAAGAACGGGTGGAACTGCTCCGGCGCGCCGTTGCGGATCTCGTCGCTGCGCCAGAAGTCGATCTCCGGCTGGCTTACGGTCAGGCCCGCGCCGGTGTAGGGGTTGCCGTCCGGCGCGAGGATGCCGCCGATGTGGTCTGGGTGCAGGTGGGTGGCGATGATCCGGCCGATGCTGGCAGGGTCTACGCCGAAGGCTGCCATGTTGGCGCCAAGCTGGCCCAGCCCCGGCCCCATGAGCTGCCCTGTGCCGGTGTCGACGAGGATGCGTTCTTCGCCGAGCTCGATCAGGTAGGCGTTGACGCCGGTCGGATGGCCGTCACCGTCGATGTAGGCGGCCCGAAGCAGGCTCTGGAAGTCCTCAGGCGTGATGCCTTGCAGCGCCTCCGCGGTGATCGGCAGGAAGCCGTCGGAAAAGGCGGTGACGGTCGCGCTTCCGACGGGAAAGCTTTGCGCGACGGCGATACCGGGGGTGCCCGACTGCGCCGCGACCGGCGCGATTCGCAGGCCGGTCAGGGCGCCGGCGGCGGCCAGCAAAGAGGTTGTCATGAAAGAGCGGCGGTCCATGGGCGTCCTCCCGTTGGATGCAGGGTGACGCAACGGTGCCCGATCCGCCCCGAGTCGGACAACCGTGAAGTGTGAATGGCAGCGGTTCAGGGATGAATGGCCCGCCCGACTGCGCCGACGCACCCCAGCCCCGCACAGGGCCTGCAAGAGCGTCGTCATTGTCAGAGTGGAGATGGTGGGCGACCTTGGAATCGAACCAAGCGTGCGTCTCCGCGAGGGAGTTACAGTCCCCTGCCACACCTTGCGGCCTGTCGCCCACCGGGCGTCCGTGAAGGCCAGCGGCCCCGGACGTGGGGGGCTGATTACAACCGGCCCAAAGGGGCGTCAACAGGAAAATCCCTTGGAATTCACCCGGCGCCCGTGCATGAGTGAACGCTCTGCGGGACAGGCTGCGAAGGACGGTGCAGACGACATGGCGAAGAAACCGAAATGGGTGGTCGAGAAGGAACAGGCCAAGCGCGCCTCTGCGGCGGAGACTGTCTGGCTGTTCGGCCATCATGCCGTGCGCGACGCCCTTCTGAACCCGAACCGGGTGAAGCTGCGCCTGATCCTGACCCCCAACGCCGCCGAAAAGCTGGGCGAGGCCGTGGCCGAGGCCGGGATCGAGCCGGAGATCAGCGATCCCCGCCGCTTTGCCGCGCCGCTCGACCCGCAGTCCGTCCACCAGGGCGCGGCGCTCGAGGTCAAGCCGCTGGACTGGGGCAAGCTGGAGGACGTGGCGCTCTCGGGCGAGGGCGCGCTGCGTCTGGTGCTGCTCGACCGAGTGACCGATCCGCACAACGTCGGCGCCATCCTGCGCTCGGCTGAGGTGTTCGGCGCGCAGGCGGTGATCGGCACGCGCCATCACGCCGCACCCGAAACCGGCGCGCTGGCCAAGACGGCGAGCGGCGCGCTGGAACGTCAGCCCTACCTGCGGGAAAGGAACCTCGCCGACACGATCACCGCGCTTCAGGGGATCGGTTACATGGTCCTGGGTCTCGACGGGGAGGCAGAAATGACCATCGAGGAAGCCGTGGAAGGCAAGCGCGACCGGCCCATCGCGCTGGTGCTGGGCGCAGAGGGGCCGGGCCTCCGCCCCAAGACTCGCGAGACGGTGGATGCCCTCGTGAAGATCCCCTTCGCCCGCGATTTCGGCTCGCTCAACGTGTCGAACGCGGCCGCCGTGGCGCTTTACGCCGTGCGGGGCTGATCGCGGGTCCTGACGCGACTTGTCCTGACCCTGTGCCGTACTTAGGTCAGGGACATGCCGAACACCAAGATCGCCACCTGCTGCTACTGCGGCACCCGCGCAGCGCTTGTCCTGAAGGGCGAGCGGTCGCATGAACTGGCCTGCTCCTCCTGCGGGGCGCCGCTGCACGACCTGAAGAAGCTGCGCACCGACGCCGTCCGGCCAGAGGCGCATCGCGTGCCGCAGAAGGGCCGGAAGGGCAAACGCCGCGCGGCGCACTCGCCCTTCGACCTGGTGGAGACGGCGATGCGCAGGACCTCGAAGAAACGCAGGAAGAAGGGGTTCCTGCATGAGGCCTTCGACCTGCTCGACGACATCTTCGACTGACCGCCGCCGGGCCATCGTGCATATTTTCGGGAAAGACCCTGCGTGCCCGCGGGTCGGTGAGCTGCCATAGCCTCTGGCCTTTGGGGCCTCGCTGGATTATCCCGCCACAGACCCGAGTGAGGCGAGACGCTATGACCGATTACGAAAACCCCGGCCCGGTAGAGCAGAACTGGCGCGACGCGATTTCCTCTGTCGAGGAGATCATCGAGGACGCCCGCAACGGTCGGATGTTCATCCTTGTCGACCACGAAGACCGCGAGAACGAGGGCGACCTCGTGATCCCCGCGCAGTGGGCGACGCCGGATGCGATCAACTTCATGGCGCTCTACGGGCGCGGGCTGATCTGCCTGGCCCTGACACCGGAACGTATTGAAGACCTTGGCCTTTCGTTGATGTCGACGAACAACTCGTCGCGGCACGAGACTGCCTTCACCACGTCGATCGAGGCGCGCGAAGGTGTGACCACCGGCATCTCTGCCGCCGACCGGGCGCGCACCGTGCAGGTGGCCATCGACTCCTCGAAGGGGCCGGCGGATATCGCGACCCCGGGGCATGTCTTCCCGCTGCGGGCCAAGCGCGGCGGCGTGCTGGTGCGTGCCGGCCATACGGAGGCGGCCGTGGACGTGTCGCGGCTGGCGGGGCTGAACCCCTCCGGCGTGATCTGCGAGGTCATCAACGACGACGGCACCATGGCGCGCCTGCCGGAACTGATCGCCTTCGGCCAGAAGCACGGCATCAAGATCGGCACCATCAGCGACCTCATCAAGTACCGCCGCCGCAACGACAACCTCGTGAAGGTGCGCACCGAAGAGGTGATCCAGACGGAGTTCGGCGGCGAGTGGACCATGCGGATCTACACCGACGAGACCCACGGCGACGAGCATATCGTATTGGTAAAAGGCGATATTTCCGGCGAGGAGCCGGTGCTGGTGCGGATGCACGCGCTTGACCCGATGCTCGACGTGGTGGGCACCGGGCTGAAGGGACGGGCGGACGAATTCCGCAACGCTATGATGGCCGTGGCCGAGGAAGGGCGCGGCGCCGTCGTGCTGCTGCGCGACACCTCGATGAAGCTGGACGTGGGCGAGGAGGTCTCTCCAAGGACGCTGCGCCAGTACGGTCTTGGCGCGCAGATCCTGTCGTCGCTGGGCCTGTCGAAGCTGGTGCTGCTGACCAATTCGCCGAAGCCGAGGGTGGTGGGCCTGGACGCCTACGGCCTTGAAATCGTTGAAACCCGCAGGATCTCGGAGCTGGGCTGATGGCATCGAACGAAACGCATTACACGCTGCCGCGGGCGGAATTCGACAAGCCGGTGAAGATCGCCATCGTCGTGGCGCCATATTACAAGGACATTGCTGACCAGCTCGTTAAGGGCGCGGTCGCAGAGATCGAGGCCTGCGGCGGCTGGCACGAGATCATCGAGGTGCCCGGCGCGCTGGAGGTTCCCACCGCCATCGGCATCGCGGAACGGATGTCCAGCTTCGACGGCTACGTCGCGCTGGGCTGCGTTATCCGTGGAGAAACAACGCATTACGACACGGTCTGCAACGACTCGTCGCGCGCATTGACGCTGCTCGGGCTGCAGGGCCTGTGCATCGGCAACGGTATCCTCACGGTCGAGAACTACGATCAGGCGGCGGTCCGTGCCGATTCGGACGGCCAGAACAAGGGCGGCGGCGCAGCGGCGGCGGCCCTTCATCTTATTGCAATCGCACGGAAATTCGGCGGGGCCCGCAAGGGCGTCGGGTTCCGTCCGTCCGGCGGCGAGTACGAGATCGCCACGTCCGGGAAAGGTCCAGTCGCATGAGCGAGGCGAACGCGCCCAAACCGCAGCCGGGCAAGCCGTCCGGCAACCAGAAGCGCAAGATGCGCTCCGCCTCGCGGCTCTATGCCGTGCAGGCGCTTTACCAGATGGAACAGTCCGGCACCCCGGTCGACAAGGTCCGCCGCGAGTTCCTCGAGTTCCGCTTCGGCGCGGTTGTCGACGAGGACGGGACAGAGATGCTCGACGGGGATGTTTCGCTGTTTTCCCAGGTGCTTGAAGAGGCGCTGCGCTGGCAGGCCAAGGTCGACCAGATGACCGATCGCGCGCTTGTGGCGAAGTGGCCCATCGCCCGCATCGACCCGGTCCTGCGCGCGCTTTTCCGCGCCGCGGGGGCGGAGCTGGTGGCCACGGACACGCCGCCGAAGGTGGTGATCGTCGAATACGTGGACGTTGCGGTGGCCTTCTACCCGGACGGCAAGGAGGCGAAGTTCGTCAACGCCGTGCTCGACCACATGGCCCGCGAGGCGAAGCCCGAGGCGTTCTGAGGCGGGACCGTCGTTAACACGGCGCGCGCCGGGGTTAACGCGTCGCCGGAGTTCTCCTGCCGCGCAGGATGTGGGGGTGTGTCACGGGCCCGCCGCAATCCCGCTACCGGATCTTAACGGATGTGAACGCGCCGGAAGGGGTGAACCGGCCGGTTCGACCCCCCGGTTCGGCCGGTTGTTAACCTTTGGCCGTGACGTTGCGTCGCAAAGGGTTAACGCTGCCTCGGCCCGGCTCCGCGCGGCCCCGTGCCACTCCGGGCGGCTGCGGCGCTGTGCGCTCTTGTTTCGGCCCGCGCATGATGTATCTTGTATCTCGAATGTGATGGAGGGCGCCATGCCGAAACTGATCCGACTCTACATCCTGCAGGTGCTGGCGGGCTTCGGGCTGTCGGCGATCTTCGTGGGGCTCCTGCTCTGGGCCAACGTGGCGAACCTCTGGCATCTGGTCAGCACCTCGCCGGTGGGCTGGATCGCGGTCGCCATGCTGTTCTTCGCCAACGGCATCGTCTTCGCGGGCGTGCAGTTCGCGATCTCGGTCATGCGCATGGGCGAGGACGACACGCCGGCCGGCGGCAAGCGCCAGCCACGGCTTGTGCGGGAGCCTGCGGTGCTGCGGGTGCCCGCCGGGGAGGCGCGCGCGCAGGGCCGGACCTTCCGTCGCCGCTGAGACGCCGCGCCCGGGGCAGGGCGCAAAATTTTCGCCGAAAATTTTGAGGGCGCGGGCGGAGAGGCCTGCGCCTTTGTCGTTCCGGGTGTACGGGAAGCACCGGGTGCCGCCGCAAATTCTTCGCCGAAGAATTTGCGGCCGGCCCGATGAGCGGCGGGAACCACCACGACCGTGTGGGTGACGCATTCCCGAGGACCTGTATATACAGGTGGGCGCCAGGTAACGAAGCCACGGCTACGTCAGAGCCAGCTCCCTCGGATTTGCTTAAGGCCACCGGAATGTACCCGTTCACGAGAGGGGCAGAACCCGCCAGTGCCTCAGGTAAGCTCGTGACAGGGCGTCGGCAAGTCCATCTTGTCGATTTCGTGAAGGCGGCCCATGAACTCGTGCCAGCCCTTGTCGAATCCGAGCACCACGGCGAAGTCTTCGGCGCCTTCGGGCAGGCCCGAGTGCACCAGCGACAGCTGCGTGCCCCCCGGCACGGTTTCCAGGTCCCAGGTGACCGTGGTCATGGTCCCGTTGAGCGGCGAGACGGTGAACGACCAGCGCATGTGATCCTTGGGCGATAGCTTCTCCACCGTGCCCCAGCACAGGGTGTTGTCGTTGGCGGCGTTGTAGAGCTCATAGGGCTGGCCTTCGCTCAGGTCGGCGCGGGCGGGGTTGAACCACTTGCCCAGCAGCTCGGCCCGGGTCAGGTGGTCCCAGACGGTGTCCTTGCTGGCGGAGAGCATCACGGATTTGCGGATGGTGAGGGTCATGTGTTGTCCTTTTCGGAAAGGGTTCTGGAGAGGGCGGACAGCTTGTCGTCCCAGAAAGCGTCGAAGTGGCTGAGCCAGTCGGTGACGGGCTTCAGGCCCGGTGCGTTGAGGCTGGAGAGGGTTTCGCGCCCCTGCCGGCGCATGGTGATGAGGTTGCCTTCCTCCAGCACCACGAGGTGCTTTTTCACGGCCGCGCGGGTCATGGCGCAGTGTTCGGTGATTTCGGCGATGGTCATTTCCCGGGTGCCGAGGCGGTGCAGGATGTCGCGTCGGGTCGGGTCCGCGAGGGCGCGGAAGGCGGGTTGGAGCAAAGCGGTCATGGCGCCTCCTTTGGACGGTGCGTGGTCAAAGGGATACCATTTGGTTTCGCAAAATGCAATACCTTTTGGTATCGCGACTTGCGTGCGCCGGATCAGCTGTCAGGCGTGATGAAGCCGTAGCGTTCCAGTTCCTCGGGCAGGAGGATGTAGATCTCGTCCGCGGGGGTGGCCAGCGCGTGGCTCATGACCCGCACGTCGAGGCCCATGTCGTCGAGGTAGGTCATGACCTCGGCCTGGCCGCGCTGGATGTCCTCGACCGCGACGAAGGCGGGCAGGATGGTGCTTTCGCCGAAGTAATGCTGGTGCACGCCGATGGAGGCGGAGGGTTCCGCCGTGCGGGTCGCGCCGCCCGCGAAGAGGTAGGGGCAGGCGGAATAGCAGATCTCGCCCGAGAGCACGCTTGTGGCGATCCCGGCGGCGCGCAGGTGGCGCCCGAGGTCGAGGGCGTCGCGCACCGATCCGCCGGGGGATTGCAGGACAAGCGTCTCGATCTTCGGGTCGGCCTCGGTGATCTGCGGCATGAGGCGCTGCGCGTCGCCGTCCTCGATCGTGCCTTCGAGCCGCCAGGTGGCGTCCTCGTAGGTCAGCGTCAGACGGTCGGGCAGTTCGCCGGCGTCGCGGCTGGGCTGCACGGTGGGGCGGTCGCGCGCCGGATCGTAGGTGCGGCGCTGGTCGCCGGGGCGCACGGGTTCGGACAGGCGCGGCGCCTGTGGCGAGGAGAAGGGCAGCGAGAAGGGCGCGCTGCGGATGTCGCCCAGCACCAGCAGGGTGCCGATGCCGACCTGGAAGATCAGCACGGCGGCCAGGGTGCGGGCGACGGGCCGGGCGGTGCGGCCGGTGCTCATGAGTGCAGGCCCCGAGGGTCGGGCATCGGGACGGCGCACTGCAAGCGCAGGTGTCCCGGGACCGGCGCCTTCATGCGGCGTTGCACCGCACGGCCCGCCATGCAGGCGCTTGACGCCTGCGCGTCTGTCGTTTCACCGGCGTTCATTCGGCAGCCTCGCGCGGCGGCTCCTGCGGTTTCGGGGCGGGGTCCGGGGTCAGGACGGTGGGGGCGGCGGTCGTGGCCGGGGGCGGGGCCGAGAGCTGCTCCACGTCGCGCAGGGCGGTGACGGCGGCGCGCAGCTCGGCCAGCGTCAGCGTGTCCTCGATCCCCGTGCCGTCGCGCCCGTGGCGGATCGCGCCCTGGGTGATGGCGAGGATGAAGACCAGCACCATGGGCAGGAGGTCGATGGCGATGGCCCCGGCCCAGGACGGCACGAAGTTGCGGGCGTAGAGGATCACCGCGTCGGCGGCGGAGATCGGCGTGTAGGTCACGTCGGTCGGGCTTTCCAGCGCCTGCACGTTCTGCGCCGCCCGTTCCAGCGTCGCGGCGCGGCTGCCCAGCACTTCCAGCACCGAGGAGATGGTGGCGGACTGGTCGGCCCGTCCTGCGGCGGTGGAGCTGTCGAGCTCCGGCAACACCACGGAGGCGGCGAGGTCCTGCGCCGCCCGTTCCACGAGCTGCGCCACCGACAGTTGCCGAAGCTGGGTGATCAGGCCCTGAAGGCGCACCGCGGCCTCCGAGAACTCGATGGAGCGGGCCTCCACGCTGCCCGGCTCCACCGTCAGGGCGCGCATCCGCGACAGGATGGTGTTGCCCTCGGTAAAGGCGCTTTCGACCAGCGGGGTCTGTTCGGCGATCTGGGTTTCCAGCGCCGAGAGCTCTGCCGACTTCTGGCGCAGCACGCGGAAGACCGCGCCGCGGCCTGCGAGGCCGGAGAGCGAGCCCTGCGCCTCCTGCTCCGACAGGTCCTCGAACGATTGCCGCACGCGGGCGACGTCGCGTTCCAGCGCCTGCCCGGTGAGGGCGATCTCGTGGGCGCGCTCCAGCGCCGTCTGGTAGTCCTGCACGGTCTTGGCGAGGTGCTGCTCCACCGCCGCCGACCCGGCCAGCGCGGCTGCGTTCAGCCAGGACGACATGGCGACGATGGCGAGGCTGCCCATGCCCATCGCGGCCAGAAGGCCGGTGCGGGCGCGCGTCGTGGTGACGGCCGGGAAAAGCCGCAGCATGTAGGACCAGAAGACGAAGATGCCGACCGAGACGGCCGTCGAATAGGCGATGGCGGCAAAGACCGACATGGCGCCGTTCTCGTCCAGCAGGGAACTCACCCCGAGGTAGGTGTAGATGCCCGAGGCCACCGACAGCACGCCGAGCGCCGTGCCGGAGAAGGTGTCGAGCCACGTGATGTGACCTTCGAGGTCGCGGGCGTTGCGCACACCGCGCGCGGCCTCCCGGCTGAGGGGGACGGTGTCCTGTCGTGGGCTCTGGCTCATGCGGTCTCCGTGCGCGTCGGCCAAAACCGGCCGGCCCGTAAAACATGACCCCTGGGCGGCAATTTGCAACGCCTCTCGCCGTGGGGGTTGCATTTGTTCACGTATTGTTCATATGTTTTCAGCATGGAATTGCGTGACACCCTGTTGGATTCCGGCCTGATGCCGGGGCAGCTCTTGGCCCGGGGCGTGTGCCGCCACCTTGCGACACACGGCTTTGCCACGGTGGAGGAATTCGTGCCCGAGCGCGGCCTGAGGGTCGACGTGATGGCGCTTGGCCCGAAGGGAGAGCTTTGGGTGGTCGAATGCAAGTCCTCGCGCGCGGACTTCATGTGCGACGCCAAGTGGCAGGGCTACCTCGACTGGTGCGACCGCTACTTCTGGGCCGTGGATCAGGATTTTCCGACCGACCTGCTGCCCGAGGGCACCGGCCTGATCGTCGCCGACGGCTACGATGCGGAGATCCTGCGCATGTCCCCGGAATCCAAGCTGCCGGGCGCGCGGCGCAAGGTGCTGATGCAGAAGTTCGCCTTCCATGCCGCCCGGCGCCTGCAGGGCCTGCGCGACCCGGGTGCGGTGCTGGACGGCTGGGGCTGAGGGCGCCGCGCGTTCCGTTGCGACGGTGGTCGGCGCCGCCGCGTTCAGCGCTTCTTATTCTTCGGTTTCATGCCGCGGGCGGTCGCCGCGGCGGCGCGCAGTTCCTCGGCGATGTCCTCGGCCTCTTCGGGGTCGAAGTCCATCGGGATCTCCAGGTCCCCGGCAAAGATGTACATCCGGACCATGCCCAGGTCGGTCGGGCCGATCTGCAGGTTGGCCTCGATTTCGCTTTCGTCGTTGATGCTCATGGCTGTCCCTCGCGGTGATCTTGTCAGTTAGCCACCGCCGCGCTTTGATGCAAGCGCAGGAGGATGGGACGATGACGGTGGAATTGCGCGATCTGGGCGAGGGCGACGCAGACTGGCTGGTGACCCAGCACGGGCGTCTCTATGCGCGGGACGAGGGGTTCGACGACAGCTTCCCGGTGCTGGTGCGGCAGGTGCTTGACGATTTCGTCGCACGCCGCGATCCGGCGCGGGAACGGGCCTTCATCGCGTGGGAGGATGGCGCCCGGCTGGGCAGCATCTTCTGCGCCCGCTCCGACGATCCCGACGCGGCAAAGCTGCGGCTGTTCCTCCTGATGCCGGAGGCGCGCGGCAAGGGGCTGGGGCGGCGGCTGCTGGCCGAGAACCTCGCCTTTGCGCGGCAGGCGGGGTATGCTAGAATGGTGCTCTGGACGCATGAAAGCCACCGCGCGGCCTGCGCGCTTTATGCAGCAACCGGGTGGCGGCTGCTCCGGTCGGAGCCGAAAATCAGCTTCGGCGTGCCCGTGGTGGAACAGGCCTGGGAGATCGACCTGAGCACGCCGCGGGGAAAAAATTTCCGGGATTAGCGCTTGCATTCCAAGGGCGCAGTTTGTAAATCGCCTGCCAGTGCCGCCTTAGCTCAGTTGGTTAGAGCGCCTGATTGTGGATCAGGAGGTCCCCCGTTCGAGCCGGGGAGGTGGTACCATCTCCTTCAGGACGCAAAGCGAAAAGGCCCTTCGGCTGTGATGGCAGAGGGCCTTTCGCGTCTGTTGGGCCGCGGCATCGGGGCGATGCGCGTTGCAGGCAGCCGCGTGGGAACCGCCCCCCGGGGACGCGGTGCCGGCACCGGCCGCCCGGTGATGTCCGCGGGTCTAGCCTTCGGGAACGGTCAACGCCTCTGCCACGGCCTCTAGCGGCAGGTCGATGTGCAGCGCGTTCATTTCCTTCACGAATTTCTCTTCCATCCGGGTGAGCGGTCCGTGGATGACCATGACATGCCCAGGGGCGGACCGCTTGGCGATCTGCCGGGCGAAGGTGCGGAGCATCTGGTCGTCGAACCGGCAGCCGAGGAAGAGGAAGGGCCGGCCGGTGCGACGGCGGGTGACCTCCTCGGGAATCGGGCGCTGGATGTCGATCTCCGTCAGGACCTCCACGTAGTCGCTGTCCGACATCAGGAAGGACGATCCCTTCCGCGCCATGCCGTGTGGTTTGTAGATCAGCGTCTCCCATTCCGGGCTGGCCTCAGGCACCTGGTTGCCATCCGCATCGTAGGCGCGGGTGAAGATGTCGATCCACTCGCCATTGCGGCTGACGCCCTGCACCAGTCCGTGCGGCTTGCCCGCGAAGGCGCGCATCAAACCGTCGTCGTACCAGGTGTCGACGATCATCGGCGGGCCGACGCGGGCCAGCCAGTCATGCACCGGGTTGGACCCGGCGGCGGGCGTGTCGAAGGCATACTCCACCAGCTTGTTCAGCGTGGCACGGAACTTGCGGCTTTCGATGTACTGCGCCACGGCCCAGAGATTGCCGGCGGCGCGGCGGGGCGCCCGCACCTGCCTTTCCAGCAGCGCCGAAAGCGCCTGCGGCGTCGTCGGTGCGGCGGTGTCCGACAGGGCCGCGACCTCGGGACCGAGGTAGGCGATGCGCCGGCCCGAGGCGACTTCGTTCATCGCCTGTTCGAGTTGGTCGTGCGGGGTCATGGCTCAGTCCTCTCCGGCGGTCAGGCGGCGGGCGTCGACGGTGATCGGCAGGGCGGGGGGCTCGTCGAAGGCGGGCATGGCGAAAACCCAGCCGTTCGCCAGCCGCGCCCAGCCGCCCCAGAGGCCGGGGACCTCTGTCTCGACGATCATTTCCTCGAGGTCCTTCTTGGGGACGTAGGCTTCCATCCCCTTGGGGGTTTCGCGGATCATGACTTTCATTCGGCGGGCTCCTCGCGCGTTCGGGCCGATGGGCGGGTGACGATGTGGGACTGCAGCGCCGACGGGTCTTCGGTGCGGCGGATTTGCTGGCCGTCGGGGATCAGCTCGCGCTCGCGCATGCCGACGATGCTGGCGCGGTCGACGAAATCGACGGCGTAGATGTAGAATTGCTGGAGGAAGACGCCGATGTCGCGGACATAGCCCACGTCGCCCTTCTTCACGACGGTTTCGCCGATCTCCTTGCCGGCCATGGTGCCGTCGTTCCTGACGTTCTTTTTCGAGATGACCCGGTCGCCGGGCATGAAGGCCGGATCGCGGTAGACCTCGATCTCGCGGTCGTCGGTGGACATCAGGCTTCCTCCTGGAGCTGGGCGAGACGGGCGCGGGCGGTCTCACGGATGAAATCGTCGGGGTCGCCGGTGAGGAACTCCGCCTCTGCCCGGCCGCCGTTCTCGGCCACCACGTGACGCACGCGCAGGTCCTCGTCGGCGATGAACAGCGCGGGACGGCGCAGGGCGGCCTCGCGCCGGACAAGCGGGTCGGGATCGGTGCGGAAACGGTCGAGCATCGGGTCGATCACGCGCCGGGCGACGATCCGGCGAATTTCCGGGTCGGGATCGGCGATCATCATCGGCAGCAGCCCCGGTTCGGCCCGGCGCGCGACGATGGTGCGCACGTAGCTGTCGGCGTCATGTGTCATCGCGGAGAGCCGTTCCTGCGGCAGCCGGTGGGCCACGGCGATGCGCACCCGGCGGTCGCCGTCGCCAAGCGCGCGCTCCGCGTGTGAGGGGGGCAGGCGCAGGATGGCGATGCCGCGCACGCCCGCATCCTCGTCGTCCAGCAGCCGCGGCAGGCGAAAGACGGAAGCCGCCCGCGCGGCATTGGCCCGCGTCTCGAAATAGGGGTGGGTCAGGCATTCGTCCGCGAGATCGCGGTTCAGAAGGAAGAAGCGCTCGATCCGCTTGGCGTAGCGGTCGTGCGCACAGGACCAGCCCAGGCCGCAGCGCCCCGGGTCGAGGCGCGCGTTGAAACGGCAGGACGCACAGTCGAGCGGCGCGCCCTGCCAGTCCACGGGGGCAGGTCCTTCGGGCACCGGTCAGGCCGGGATGCAGGTTTCGGGCACCGGGCAGATCTCGGCGCACTGCGGGGTGTCGAAACTGCCCTTGCACTCGGTACAGAGCGCCGGGTCGATCACGTAGGTGTCGTCGCTGAAGGAGATCGCGGCGTTCGGGCATTCGAACTCGCAGGCGCCGCAGACGGTGCAGTTGGATTGGACGATGGTCAGGGCCATGGGGGTTCCTCGTGGCTGTCGGGGCGGAGGGTGGCGCAAAGCCCCACCCTGCATGCCGGCGCGCGGGCGCGACGCGGCGGTCCTCGTGACGTCAGGCGGTCTCGGCCTCCAGCGCAGGCAGGCCGCATCTGGCGCGGTAGACCGCCGAAACCGCGGTTTCGATGTACTCGTAGGCGAAATCCTGGATCGCCACGATCCCGGCCGCGGCGAGGTCCTCGCGCGGGCAGTCGCCGATCTTGGCGCAGAGGATCGTGTCGATGCCCTCCAGCGTCTTGATGACCAGTTCCAGCTTCTCCTCCTCGCCGTAACCGCCGACGCAGTAGTTGTCGCAACGGCGGTGGGTGACGAAACGGACGCCGTCCGCATCGACCTCGAAGATCTGGAACTCGGTGGCATGGCCGAAATGCTGGTTGATGCGCCCGCCGCCCTTGGTGGCCACGGCGATCAGCATGGCCCCCGCATCCGCGGCGACGGCGGCCTGCGTCTCGGCCTTCGCCTCCTCTGCCGCGACCCGGCGTTCGCCGCGCTCCTCCGCCACCCAGGCACGGTAGGCCTCGCGCTTCGTCGGGTCGTAGGTGACCGCGTCCGGCACGAGGTCCATGGTGAATTCCTGCCCCCGATCCTCGCCCAGAAGACCCACGGCATCGGCACGGCACTGGCGGCAGTGCTTCATCAGGTTGGCGCCACCGGCACAGGCATCCTGAAGCTTCTTCAGCTCCTGCGCGGTGGGCCCGCGCTGACCGTTCAGCCCGAAGGCCGTGCCGTGTTCCGGTGCCGAGATCAGCGGCATGATGTTGTGCAGGAAGGCGCCGCGCTTCTTCACCTCCCGGTTGACCTCGAGCAGGTGCGCGTCGTTGATGCCGGGGATCATCACCGAGTTCACCTTCACCAGAATGCCGCGTTCGTGCAGCATGTCGAGCGACTGCATCTGGCGCTCGTGCAGGATCTGGCTGGCCTCCAGACCGGTGCGGCGCTTGTGCTGCCAGAAGATCCACGGATAGATCTTCGTCCCCACCTCCGGGTCGATCATGTTGATGGTCAGCGTGACGTGGTCGATGTTCATGTCCAGGAGGTCGTCGACGTGGTCGGGCAGGGCGAGGCCGTTGGTCGACAGGCAGAGCTTGATGTCGGGAAGCTGCGCGTGGACACGCTGGAAGGTCTCTCGCGTCTTTCGCCAGTCGTAGGCGGAATCGCCCGGCCCGGCGATGCCGAGCACCGAAAGCTGCGGAATTTCGTTCGCGACCGCGATGACCTTGCGGGCGGCGGCCTCCGGCGTCAGCCGTTCCGAGACCACGCCGGGGCGGCTTTCGTTGGCACAGTCGTACTTGCGGTTGCAGTAGTTGCACTGGATGTTGCAGGCGGGAGCGACGGCGACGTGCATCCGGGCGAAGTAATGGTGCGCCTCTTCCGAGTAGCAGGGGTGGTCCTTGACCTTTTCCCAGGTGGCCGGGTCCATGTCCTCGGGCGCGTCGGAAGACCCGCAGGACGAGGACGAACAGCCGTCCGACTCCATGGCCTTCGTCAGGGCATCCTTCGAGCCGATGGCAAGCCCGTCGAGGGAAATCACGTTCGCGTTCATGGCGCTTCCTTCCTGATGGTTCGGTCCGTCGGAATGGGTTCAGCAAGATCGGTGCCAAGCGGCCCGGCGCAGGGGATTGTCGTATAGGGGACAACCGGGGCCTCTGCTGAAAGACGATACTCAAGAGATGACTTGACTATTGTCGGCTTTGGTCCGAAACTTCAGCGCATGGTTGAGTATTCGAAGGATCTGGACCGCGCCTTTCACGCGCTGTCCGACGGAACGCGCCGGGCGATCCTCGACCGCCTTGCGCGGGGGCCGCAGTCGGTCAGCGCCCTGGCGCACCCCTTCGACGCGACCCTGTCGGCGATCCACCAGCACATCCAGGTGCTGGAGGCGTCGGGACTGGTGGACACGGAGAAGGTCGGCCGGGTGCGCCAGTGCCGGATCTCGCGCAAGGCCGTGGCGCAGGTCGAAGGCTGGCTGCGGGCGCGACGGATGCTCTGGGAGGAGCGGTTCGATGCGCTGGGCGCGATGCTTGAGGAGGATGGCAATGCGTAAGGCGCCCGACCACGGGACGTTCCCGATCCGGCGGCGATGGAAGGCACCGGCAGCCCGGGTATTTGCCGCATGGCCGGGCCCTGACCGGAAGGCGCGCCGGTTCACCGGACCCGCGGGCAGGGGGCTGGCGGACCGCCGCATGGACTGGCGCCCCGGCGGCGAGGAGGTACTGGAAGAGCTTCCCCCCGGGCAGGCAGTCGCGCCTTGCCGCGCGCCATCGCGTGGTCGAGCCCGGCAGGCGGCCGGTCTGCGCCTACGACATGCGGGTCGAAGGGGCGCAGCAATCGGTGACACCCGGGGCGACGCACGTCGCCTGCACCGGACAGGTTGTCTGCCCTGACGGGGAGGGCAGAGCCGCGGACCGCAAGCACAGGGCCAGCTTGCAGGACGGTGCCATCGAGAGCACCTTCGGCCGGGAGCGCCTGTCATGATCGCGATCTACGGCCACCCGTTCTCGTCTCATTGCTGGAAGGTCTACATCGCTCTGCGCGAACGAGGGCTGGACTGGGAGGCGCGCACCGTCGATCCGACGCAGCCGGAGCACCAGGCCTTCTGCCGGGAAGCCGCGCCCACCGGCCAGTTCCCTGTGCTGGATCACGACGGCCATGTGGTGATCGAAAGCGCCGCGATCGTCGAATATCTCGACGGGCTTGGCAAGGCCGCCCCCATGGTGCCAAAGGACAGAGATGCGGCCATTGAAGCGCGGCAGATGGATGCCGTCTTCGACGACTACCTGAACGCGCCGGTGGGGCGCATCGTGCTGAACGAACTCCGCCCCGAAACCTGTCGAGATGCGTTCGGCGTGGCGGAGGTGCGGGAGAAGATGACCCAGGCCTATCGATGGCTGGACGGATGGATGACGGGCCGGGACTGGGCCGCAGGTGCCTTCGGCATCGCCGACTGCGCCGCGGCCCCGGCGCTGTTCTATGCGCATTGGGTGCACCCGATCCCGATGGACCTGCGGGCTTTGCACAGCTACCGCAAGCGGCTGCTCACCAGGCCTTCCGTTGCGGCGACGGTAGACGACGCCCGTTTCTTCCGCCCCTATTTCCCGTTCAAGACAGACAGCGATCCGGACTGGTTGCCGTCCTGAGCGCAGCACCCGACCCGGTGTCGTGCAGGCGAGGGGCCAGCCCCTCGCGCTCCCCGGAGTATTTCGGAAGCAAAGAAGCAGGGCACGGTCCGAGGCTTCTTTGCTTTGCAAATACTCCCGCCGGAGGCGGCGGCGCGCGCAGCGCGCTAATACCGGGTGCGCAGCACACCTTTTGATCGCGTCCAGAGGGGGAGCAGTCAGATCCTGCGTACTTCGATGCCGTGTTTCTGAAGTGCGTAGGCGATCTGGCGCGGTGTCAGGCCGAGGAGGCGGGCGGCCTTGGCCTTGACCCAGCCGGCTTCTTCCATGGCGGCGATCAGCTCTTCACGGGCGGTGTTGGCGGTCTTCCTGGGTCCGAAGGGCGCCGGGTCCTCGGGGAAACTTGCGGGTTCAGGTTCGGTCGCGGGCGGGGGCGCGGGGCGGCGAATGGCGGGGGTGACGACCTGGCCCGAGGCGAGGCCGCCGATGGGCGATCCGCCGTCCTGAAGACGCCACAGATCGGCCGAGAGGCAGGTGCCCTGCCGGCATGCAAGTTCCTGCCCCAGCACGATTTCGCCGTCCGACAGGGCGGCGGCACGGTTCACGCAATTCTCCAGTTCGCGGACATTGCCGGGAAACTTGCACTTGCAGATCGTGTCGAAGGCGTCGGCGGCGAAACGCACCTTCGTGCCGTTCGACTTGTTGAACTGATCGAGGAACAGCTGCGCGAGCGGCCGGATGTCGCTGGGCCGGTCGCGCAGCGGGGGCAGCACGATCGGTACGACGCAGATGCGGAAGTAGAGGTCGGCGCGGAAGTCGCCCTTGGCCACCGCCGCTTCGAGATCGCGGTTGGTGGCGGCGACGATGCGGACGTCGACCTTCATGGTCTTCGTGCCGCCGACGCGTTCGAACTCGCCTTCCTGGAGCACCCGCAGCAGTTTCGTCTGGAAGGTCGGGCTGATCTCGCCGATCTCGTCGAGGAACAGCGTCCCGCCGTCGGCCAGCTCGAACCGGCCCTTCTTGAGCTGGGCCGCGCCGGTGAAGGCGCCTTTCTCGTGGCCGAAGAGTTCCGATTCCAGCAGGGTTTCCGACAGGGCCGCGCAGTTGACGCGGACGAAGGGGCCTTTCTGTCGTTTCGACTGGCTGTGCACGGCGCGGGCGAACAGCTCCTTGCCGGTGCCGGATTCGCCGCGCAGCAGGACCGGCGTCCGCTTGGGGGCGACGCGCTTGACCTGCTGGATCACGTCGGAGATCGCCGGGCTGTCGCCGATGATGCCGTCGAAGCTGACCGGCCCCGGCGTCTCGCCCGACTGTTCGCGCAGCGACTGGATCAGGCGGCGGGTGTCCGAGAGCGCCCGGTCGCGGTCCTTGGCGATCCGGCGGCGGAAGCGCAGCGCCTGTTCCAGCAGCGAGGCGACCATGGTCAGCACCCGCACGTCGATGTCCGACAGTCCGGCGCGCGCGTCCGCGTGACTGCGGAAGGCGCAGAGCAGGCCCAGCACGAAGTGGCTTTGTTCCGGGTCGCGCAGGGGCACGGCGATCAGTGTCTGGCCTTCTCCGCGCAGGCGGGTCGGCACGGCGTCCTCGCCGAACTCCGCGGCGAGGTCGAAGGACACCAGCGGCACGCCGGAGCTGAACACCACCCGTGCCACCCTGTCCGGCAGCACTTCGGAGGCGGGTGCGGTCGCATCCCGCGAGAACGCGGTGGCGGCGATGGAATAGGGGTTGCGCTGGCCCGGCACGTCGGTCTCCGGGTCCGTCAGCAGCGCCAGGACGCCGTGCCGCAGGTCGAGGAAGGACGAAAGCACGTTCAGGATATCGGGCACGACCTGGATCGGGTCGGGCGCCGCTGTGAAGGTCTTGGCGATCTCGTAGATCGCGTCGAGCGCCAGCCGGTCCATGCCCGCGGTTTCGGGGCCTGTGCCGGCGGTGGTCCTCCCGGTGCGCCGTTCCCCGGCGCCGTTTGTCTTGGCCGTCTTGTCGTCTTGGATGATGCAGCCCATCTGGGACCCCTCTGTCAGGACGTCTCGGCTCCTCCCGTCGGCAGTCTTTGTCGTCTCACCGGCCCGCTCTTGCGGTCCGGCGCTTTCCTCCGTTGACTGTTCTACCATGCCGAGAGGTCCTGGCGGGAGCGGGCGGTGTCATTTCGCCGGGTGAGCCCCCGGATGGTCCGGAATTTGCGCCAGGACTGCGCAATTTCCGGGCGGATCGCCAGCGGGGGACGGGCACGGGCTACGGGTGCCGGCCCCTTCCGAACCTGAGTGATTCCGTGGGTCGTTCGATCATCGCTTGCGGGCAAGCGCCTGCCTCCGCCGGTCGTAGGAAGAGCCGAGCCCGAGAGACAGGCGGTACTTCGTTACCGTGCGGCGGGCGATGCGCAGGCCGGACCGTTCGGCAAGGTCGACGATGGCCCCGTCCGACAGCGGGTTTTCCGGGTCTTCCCGTTCCACTGCGCGCCGGACGAACTGCAGCGCGCTGTCGCGCGAGACGCCGTCGTTGTCGTGGCTGCTGCCCACCGCGCGGGCAAAGAAGGCGCGCAGCGGCAGGGCGCGTGTGGGGGTCTGGATCATCCGGCCCGACACGGCGCGGCTGATGGTGGAGGCGTGCAGGCCAAGCTCTGCCGCCACGTCCTCCAGCGTCAGGGGCGCGAGATACGCCGGGCCGCGGTCGAGGAAGTGCGCCTGCCGCGCCACCAGCACGGCTGCCGTGCGCAGGAGCGTGTCGCCGCGGCGTTCCAGCGCCTGCGCCAGAGAGCGCGCCTCGGCCAGCGCGCGGCGGCGGGCGGCGCGGGCCTCCGTGCTGGCGGTGCCGTCGGCAAGGCGGTCTTCCTGCACGGTGATCGTGGCAGACGTGGCGCGGTTCAGTTCCACCGTCCAGCCGTCCGGCCCCTTCGTGGCGATGAGGTCCGGCGGAAAGACCGGCGCGGGCGTGTGGTCGAAGGCCAGCCCCGGCTTGGGGTTCAGCCCCTTGAGCTGCGCCATGATGTCGGGGATGTCCGATGTCTCGCAGTCGCAGAGGTCGGCCAGTTCCTTCAGCCGGTTCTTCGCCACGAGGTCGAGGTTGGCCAGCAGCGTCTCGACCTCCCATGTCAGCAGGTCGGCCTCGCGCGCCTGAAGCGTCAGGCATTCCGCGAGGTTCCGGGCAAAGAGGCCGGCAGGTTCGAAGGACTGCAGCCGGTCGAGGATGCGCAGGGCGCGCGCCTCCGGCACGTTGGCCAGCATGGCGATGGTGTCGACGGGCTGTCCGAGCCAGCCGGTCGGTTCCAGCGCCTCGGCAAAGCGCAGGGCGATCAGCCGGTCGGCGGTCTGCGGGAAGGCCAGTTCGATCTGCTCTGCGACATGCGCCAGAAGGCTGGGCCGGTCGGAGGCGATGGCCGCCACGGCGTCGAAGTCTTCCGAGCGCGCGCGGGTGAAGGCGGCCGGCGGGCGATACGCGACGCAGGGGTTGGCCTGCGCGCGCTCCGCGAGGTAGTCGGAGAGTTCCTCGGACGACATGCCGAGGATGGTCAGCGAATGCAGCATCTGCCCGCTCATGGTCTGCGTCTGGCGCTGGCTGAGTCCCTGAAGCATTTCCATCGTCGTCACCTTACATCCGGGGCGGTTGAACGGGGGGCCGCGCAGGTCCGGGCGGCAGAGAAAGCGGCGTTGCTGCGCGTTTCGTGGGCGATCGGGGCGTCATGTGGCACACCTGATGGCACCGGCGGGGGCGAGGGCCGGAAAAACCGGTGTCGCGTTGCGCGTGGCGACCGACTGGATGCGCCCGCCGTTCAGCGTCACCGTGCGGTCGCAGAGGCGGCCGACCTCTTCGGGTGCGTGGGAGATGAGGATCATCGGGATCCGGGTGCGTTCCTGCACGCGCGCGATCAGGTCGAGCGTGCGCGCCTTCAGCCCCGGGTCGAGGGCCGAGACGGGTTCGTCCAGAAGCAGCAGCTCCGGTTCGGCCATCAGTGCGCGGGCAATGGCGGCGCGCTGGCGTTCTCCGCCGGACAGGCGGGCGGGACGGGCGGCCATCAGGTGCCCGAGGTCCAGCGCCCCGATCACCTCGTGCCAGAAGTCGGTACCCCTGTTGCGCGCGCCGAAGGCGAGGTTGCGGGCGACGCTCATGTGCGGGAACAGCAGCCCGTCCTGGAAAACGAGGCCGATCCGGCGCTGCGCGGCAGGAACATTCACGCCGCGGTCCGAGGCATAGAGCGCGCGACCCTTCAGCGCGATGCAGCCGCGGGTCGGGCGGACGTGTCCGGCCAGGCAGTTGAACAGCGTCGACTTGCCGGAGCCGGAGCGCCCGATCAGCCCGATGATGCCGGTGGCTTCCAGCGCAAGGTCGAGGGTGAGGCGGAAATCGCCCTGCCGGTGGTCGAGGCGGATCTCGATCATGCGGGCTCTCCCTGCGGTGACAGACGGCGCGACACGGCCTCCGATGCCATCAGCGCGGCGCCCGCAAGGGCCAGCGACAGCAGGCACAGGCGCAGGGCCGCGTCTTCGCCGCCGGGGCTTTGCGTGACGGAGAACAGGGCGAGCGGCAGGGTCTGCGTGCGGCCGGGAATGTTGCCCGCCAGCGTGATCGTCGCGCCGAATTCGCCCACCGCGCGGGCGAAGGCCAGCGTCAGACCGGCAAGGATGCCCGGCGCCATCAGCGGCAGGGTGACGGTGGCGAAGATCCGGATCTCGGACGCGCCGAGGGACCGGGCGGCGCGGCCCAGCCGCGGATCTATGCCCTCGGCGGACTGCCGGATGGCGCGGACCATCAGGGGAAAGCCCACCACCGCGCAGGCGATCACCACCGCCGATTCGGAAAAGGCGATGCGCAGGCCGAACTGTGTCCAAAGGAAACTGCCGAGCGGGCCGTTCCTGCCCAGGAGCACCAGCAGCAGGTAGCCCAGCACCACCGGCGGCAGGACGAGCGGCAGATGGACCAGGGCATTCACAAGGCCATGCCCGGGGAACCGCCGCGTGCCCAGCAGCCACCCCAGCGCGATGGCCGGAGGCAGCGACCACAGGACCGCAAGCGCCGAGGCGTTCAGCGACAGTGTCAGCGCGTCGATCTCCACCTGCGTCAGGGTCATGAGCCCTCCGCCGGAAGGGTTGCGGGCAGGGTGACAAAGCCCTGCGCGGCCAGCACGGCCTGCCCGGCAGGCGACACGAGGAAGGCCATCAGCGCCGAGGCGCCTTCCGGATCGTCGCCCTGCGCGACCGGGGCCACGAGGTAACGGATCGGCGGATGGCTGTCCTCGGGTATCTGCCAGACCACGGCGATGCCGGGTTGTCCGGCGGCGTCCGAGGCATAGACCAGCCCAAGCGCCGCCTCGCCCTGCGCCACGGCAGCGACGGTGGCCAGCGTGTTGCGCATCGGCACGAAGGCGGGCGCGACCTCGTCCCAGAGGCCGAGGCTTTCAAGTGCCGCCTTGCCGTAGGCGCCCACGGGGGCGGTTTCCGGATCGGCCATGGCGAAGACCTCGCCTTCGAGGGCTGTGGCCAGGGTGTCGGCGGTGACCCGCGAACCGGACGGAGCGATCAGCACCAGCCGGTTGGACATCAGGACACGCACGGCGTCGCCCTCGACAAGGCCCGCGTCAACGAGGTGGTCCATCCACTTCGGATTGGCCGACACGAAGAGGTCCGCCGGTGCGCCCTGTTCGATCTGCCGCGCCAGCAGGCCGGACGCGCCGTAGCTGGTCAGCGCGGCGATGCCGCTCTGCTCGATGGCTGCGTCCAGAGCCGCGCCGGTGGAGGCGGCGGCCAGCAGCATCGGGTCGCCCTGCGCGGCCCCCGCCAGCAGACAGAGCGCCGCCACACGGATCATTGCGCCACCTTCAGGCTGTCGATGACCACGAACTTCGCCTTCAGCTTGGCTTCCTCGTCGCGGAACACCTTGAAGACCTTCTCCTTCAGCGGCGTGCTCTCGACGAAGTCGCCGTAGGCGCGCTTCAGTTCCGCCCGGGCGGCGAGGAAGATCGCATCCTCGTCCTGCCCGGCGAGGTCCAGGTCGCGCAGGTAGCTGCCGAACCGGCGCATGATGTGCAGGCGGGAGACGTTCAGCACCTCCTGATCGAACGGCAGCAGCAGGTAGGTGAAGATGTCCTCGGCGGAGGAAAGGGTGTCGATGGTCTCCAGAACGGTTGTCTCGGTCATGTGTGTCTCCTTCGCGGTCAGGTTGGATCAGTGGGGGAGGTGGTCCTGCGGCGGTGGCGTGCAGCCGCTTTCCGCGGCGCGCAGGGCGGCGTCGCGCGCGGCGAGGCGCGCTTCGAGGAAGGCCACGCGGTCGGCCAGCCGCGCGAGGCTGCGCCCGACCGGGTCGGGCATCAGGTGATGGTTCAGGTCGATGCGGTAGGGATCGCGCGAGGCCTGGCGGGTCTGCACGATCCGCGCCGGGATGCCGACGACCGTTGCCTCCGGCGGGACGTCCTCGACGACGACGGAATTCGCGCCGACCCGGGCGCCTGCACCTATGGTGACCGGCCCGAGGATCTTGGCCCCCGCGCCGACCATGACCTCGTCGCCAAGGGTCGGATGGCGCTTGCCGGGCGACCATGACACGCCCCCCAGCGTCACCCCGTGGTAGAGCGTCACGTCGCGGCCCACTTCGGCGGTCTCTCCGATGACGACGCCTGCGCCGTGGTCGATGAAGAAGCCGGGACCGATCCGCGCACCGGGGTGGATGTCGATGCCCGTGACCATCCGGGCGAGGTAGGACATGATCCGCGCGGGCGTTTTCAGACGTCTCGTCCAGAGGGCATGCGCGGCGCGGTGGGCTAGCATGGCGTGCAGGCCGGGATAGGTCAGCGCCGTCTCCAGCCGTCCGCGGGCCGCGGGATCGCGCTGGCGGATCGCGGCAAAGTCGTCGCGGATGAAGGCGAAGCGGGTCATGACTGCCCCCCGGCCATCATCGCGGAGCGGCTGGCCCGGGTGGCGAGCCGCGCGAGTTCCTCGGGCGCGAGCGGGCGCTTGGTGCGCGTTGCGTGGGCACGGAGCAGGGGTTTCAGGCGGCTGATCAGGTCGTCGCCCGAGGGCAGGCCCGCGGCTTCAAGCGCGACGCGCAGCCCGGCAAGGCCCGAGTGCTTGCCCAGAACGATCTGCCGCTCGCGCCCGAAACGGCCCGGTGCGCAGCGTTCGTCCTCGTAGGTGTCGGCCTGCTTCAGCAGCGCGTCGACGTGGATGCCTGCCTCGTGGGCGAAGGCCAGCGGCCCGGTGATCGGCTTCGATGCCGGCAGCGGACGGCCCGAGGCGCGGGCGACGGTTTGCGACAGGGCGGGCAGGGCGCGCAGGTCGATCCCGGTGTGAATGTCGTTTGCGGCCAGCGCGGCGGCGACCTCCTCCAGCGCGGCGTTTCCCGCGCGCTCGCCCAGCCCGTTGACCGTGACGGAGAGGTGCGTGGCACCGGCGTGGGCTGCCATCATCGTGTTGGCCGTCGCCATGCCGAAGTCGTTGTGCGCGTGGATTTCCAGCGGCAGGGAAATGCGCGTGCTCAGTTCCGCCACCAGCCGGTAGGCGCCCATCGGATCGAGGACGCCCAGCGTATCGGCGATGCGGAAGCGGATCGCGCCCGCGGCCTTTGCCACCGCCGCCAGTTTGGCGAGGAAGGTCGGGTCGGCGCGGCTGGCGTCCTCTGCCCCGACAGAGACCGACAGCCCGGCCTGCGTGGCGCAGAACACCAGCGCCGCGGTTTCGCGGAGCGCCCAGTCGCGGTCCTGCCGCAGTTTGCCGGAGAGCTGCCGGTCAGAACTGGGGACGGCGAAATGCACCCGCCGCACGCCGGTCTTCAGTGCCATGTCGAGGTCGGTCATCCGCAGCCGGCACCAGGCGACCGGCACCGCGCAGGTCAGGTCCTGCGCCAGCGCCCGGATCTCTGCGACCTCGTCGTAACCCATGGCGGGAATGCCCAGTTCGACCTCTGCCACGCCCGCCACGTCCAGCGCCCGGGCGATGGCGCGCTTCTCATGGAAGGAGAAGGCGACGCCGGCGGTCTGTTCGCCGTCGCGCAGCGTGGTGTCGCACAGGGCGACGGCATTCGGCGTACAGAGCGGAGCGTGGTACATGGCGGGTTCCCCTTGACGGTGTTTGCTGCACGAAATCGGGCGGTCTCAGGCGTATTCCGGCTGGAAGCCGTCCGGTTGCGCACCGTCTCCGGACCAGAACGGAGACATGGCGCGCAGGCCGGCGATGATGCCGGGCATGACCTCCAGCACGTAGTCGATCTCTTTTTCGGTTGTTTCTCTCGATAGAGAGAATCGGATCGCGCCGTGGGCCGCGGTGAAGGGGATGTTCATGGCGCGCAGGACGTGGCTCGGTTCCAGCGATCCGGAGGTGCAGGCCGACCCCGAAGAGGCCGCGATCCCGGCGGCGTTCAGCTTCAGCAGGATCGCCTCGCCCTCGATGTACTCGAAGGCCACGGTGGCGGTGTTGGGCAGGCGGTCGTGCGGGTCGCCGGTCAGGAAACAATGGCCGATGCTGCCGATCAGGCCGTTGGCCAGCCTGTCGCGCAGCGTCGTCATGCGGGCCATGTCCTCTGCCATGGTCGACATGACCATCCCGGCGGCGCGACCGAGGCCGATGATCGCCGGGGCGTTCTCTGTCCCGGCACGGCGCCCGCGCTCCTGGTGGCCGCCGCGCAGCAGCGGGCGAAAGCGGGTGCCCTTGCGCAGGTAGAGCGCGCCCAGCCCCTTCGGCCCGTGCAGCTTGTGCGAGGACAGGGAGAGCATGTCGATCTCGGTGTTCCTGAGGTCCATCGGCACCTTGCCCACCGCCTGCACCGCGTCGGTGTGAAACAGCGCGCCGTGTTCGTGCGCCATCTCCGCGAGACCGTCGACCGGAAAGATCGTGCCCGTCTCGTTGTTGGCCCACATGAAGGACACCAGCGCCACCTTGTCGGAAAGCGCGGCGCGGTAGGCGTCGAGGTCGAGCCGCCCCAGACCGTCGACCGGAATGCGGTGCACCACCACGCCCTCGTGTTTCTCCAGCCAGTCGCACAGCGACAGGATGGCGGGGTGTTCGACGGCAGAGGTGACGATCTCGTTCCGGCCCGGCATCACCTGGAGGGCAGACCGGATCGCGGTGTTGTTCGATTCAGTGCCGCCGGAGGTAAAGATGATCTCGTGGTCGAACTCGGCCCCGATCAGGGCCTGCAGCGACCGCCGGGCCTGCCGGAGCGCGCCGCCGACTTCCGCCCCGAAGGCATGGATCGAGGATGCATTGCCGAACTGCTCCGAGAAGTAGGGCAGCATGGCCTCGACCACTTCGGGGAAGACGCGGGTGGTGGCATTGTTGTCGAGATAGATGGGGGGCATCCTTGCGTCTCCTTACGTCTTCGCCACGGGCATGACGCGCACCGGGCGGCCAAGCGCGTCGCTGATCTTTTTCTGGATTCCGCCGAGCGTCTGGGCCGCCAGCTGGCAGCCGGAACAGGCGCCGGTCAGATGGACGAGCACGAGGCTGCCTTCCATGTCGACAAGCTCCACGTCGCCGCCGTCGCGGCGGAAGACCGGGCGCAGCTCTTCGATGATGCGGGCGGCAGCGATCGCCTCTTTCGCCGGGCTCAGGGCGGCAGGCGCCGGGGCGGCGGGAGCGGCGGGTTTCTCTGCCACGGCCAAGCCACCCTCCGGCATCGCGATCTGCACCGGGGCCGAGGGCTTGGCCGGGGGCATCGGCGCGGGCGCCATGTCGGGGATGACGAAGCCCTGCGCCTTCTTCTTCACCGGCTTCGGGGCCGAGCCGAAGACATGGGCCTCGTCCGCGCGCAGGGCGCCTTCGGCGACCATTGCGGCGTTCACGTCGGCCAGCAGCTCCTCGAGCGGTTCGCGGCAGGAGTTACAGCCGCCGCCGGCCTTGGTGTAGAAGGTCACCATCTCCAGCGTCGTCAGCTTGTTGCCGCGAATGGCGCGTTCGATCATCCCGGCGTCGACGCCGAAGCACTTGCAGATCAGCGCGCCTTCCTCGTGGTCGTCCTCGTCCACCTCTTCCCCGGTGTAGGCGGCGACGGCGGCCTGCAACGCTTCCTGCCCCATGACGGAACAGTGCATCTTCTCCGGCGGCAGCCCGTCAAGGAAGTCGGCGATATCCTGGTTGGTCAGGGTCTTCGCCTCGGCGATGGTCTTGCCGATGATGAGCTCGGTCAGGGCCGAGGACGAGGCGATGGCCGACCCGCAGCCGAAGGTCTGGAAGCGGGCGTCCTCGATCACGTCGGTCTCCGGGTTGACCTTCAGCATCAGCTTCAGGGCGTCACCGCAGGACAGGCTGCCCACTTCGCCGACCGCATTGGCATCGGCCAGCGCGCCCGCGTTCCTTGGGTTGAAGAAATAGTCCTTCACCTTATCGGAGTAATCCCACATTGGCCGCGCTCCTCAGCAGAAGGACTTGCCGCAGCCGCAGGAGCTGGAGGCGTTGGGGTTGTCGAAGACGAAGCCGGAGCCTTCCAGCCCGGTCACGAAGTCGATGGTGGTGCCGCTCAGGTGCGGCTGGCTTTCCGGGTCGATCAGCACGGTGACCTCGCCCGCGGTGACGATGGCGTCGTCCGGCTGGGCGGTCAGTTCCAGTGCCATGCCGTATTTCATGCCGGCGCAGCCGCCGCCCTGCACCATGACGCGCAGCCCGGCGACGGGCTGGCCAGCGCCGTCGATGGCCGTCTTGATGGCGCTGCGGGCGGGTTCGGTGATCTCGATCATTGTGCCTTCTCCTGTCCGGTCTGTCGGTTGGTCCTGCGATTGTTAAAGCAAGGACCGTGCCATCCGGTCTTTCCCGGGGTTTTCAGCGGCTTGCCCGCCATTGTCGGGAACGGACAAAACCGATTGGACGGAAGCCGACAGTCGGTTGGCATGTTCTTCGCACTGTCAGGTTCGGGGGAGAGCGGGGGACCGAAGGCGCCGCGCCGGTGACCGTGCAGGGCGCGTCAGTCCTCGCCCGCGGCCTCCAGATGCCGCAGCAGCCACGCCCCGCCGAAGCGGTCCGTCGGGTCGAGCCGTGCGGCGTGAGACAGCACCGCGCGCGCCTCGTCCAGCGCGCCCAGCCGTGCAGCGCAATAGCCCTGAGCGATCAGTGCCTGCATGTAGAGGCCGGGGGCGAACTCCATCGCGCTGAAGGCGGCGTCGCCGGGCCGCACCGCCCGCCAGTCGGTGGCGATGTTGAGTTGCCGGGCGGCGTGGGCGACCAGCACCCCGGCATGGGCGCGGGCCTGCGCGTAGTCGTGGGCGTAGAAGGCAAAGCGGTAGGCCGCCAGCCGCACCTCCGGATCGTGCGGCGCGGCCTTCAGCGCCCGGTCGATGGCGGCGGCGCTCTCCACCGGTCTTGTCCGGGCCGCCTCGGCCCCGGCCAGCAGGTCCGCGGCATCAATCGGCAAAGCAGTCCGCCCGTTCGTCGCAGTCGTCGCAGGTGGGCGAGAGGCACAGCGCAAACCCGGTGTCAGAACAGATCTGCCGGTAGAAGAACTTCTTCCAGCGCATGTTCTGCGCGTTGGCGGCCTTCAGCCCCGGCAGGTGCCGCGCGATCAGCTCCGAAAGCGCGTCACGCGAGACGAGGCCGAGGTCTTCCCAGAGATGCCGTCCTTCCATCGCGCGCCGCGCGAGGATCTGCGCCAGCCAGCGGACCTCCGGCGACGTGGTCCGCGCGCGCCACAGGATCAGCGTCGCAATGGCCTGTTGGTCGGCAGGGCGGTCGGGGGCAGGCAGGTCGAGGTCGGGCAGGGCGGTGCCAGGGGCCCAGGTGTCGCGCAGCGCGGCGAGGTCGGCCCCCGACAGCCCCAGCCGCTCGGTCAGGGGACCGAGACCGGCCTCCCGCTCTGCCAGCGCCCGGTCGAGGATGCAGGCCATGTCGGAAATGGTCGGCATCGCCGCGGCGAGGTGGCCCGCCGGGGCCCCGCCCGCAATGGAGGGTTCAGTCCAGTGCCGCATGGGTCTGGCAGTCGGAAGGGCAGACGCGTGCACAGGCGCCGCAGCCGATGCAGTTGTCCGGCCCGATCATGTGCATCACCGACTTCACGATCTCGTCCTCGACGTCGTCGTATTCGTCGGTGCCGGGGCGGACGAGGGTGCCGTCCTCCGTCAGGCCGTGCAGGGTCATCACGTCCCGGCCGCAGACCTTGAAACAGCGCCCGCAGCCGATGCACTTGGCCGGGTCGATGGACATGAGGAACTCCGGCACATAGGCCGCGCCGCCCCGGGTGTAGGCCACGACGCTCATGCCCCGGCCTCCGCCTGCTTCGCTGCCTTGAGATCCCTGCGGGCGGCAGCCAGATCGCGGAACACCTCGTAGGTCTCCTGTGCCACCTCGGGTATCTTCTCCCAGTCGGTTGGCAGTTCTTCAGAGAGGTCGTGCAGGTTCATCTTGGCGTCGGTGGAGCGCATCGACAGCCTCTTCACCTTCTTTTCAAGCTCTTCGACAGTCATGGCGGGGTCCTTTCGTCAGCATCCGCGCAGGTGGCGCGAGAGGGGCGTGCGTCCCCGCGGCCGCGCCAGCACGACCGGAGGCGCAGGTTTCACGGTGCAGGCGCAGGCGGTCCGGGCGGACTGCAAGGGACAGAGCGGCCTGATCTGCACGTAGGGGCTGCAGCAGCGCGGCGCGGTCTCCGCCTCCTTCGGGGCGGCCGGACAGGGGGCCTTCGCCGCCGCGCGCGGCCTCAGCCACGTCAAGGGCGTGAACCGCTCGGGAAGACGCGGCAGTTCCATCTCTCAGGCCTTCGCGGCGTCGGGATAGGCCTCGATGGTCTCGACGGCCTTCGCCACCATCTGCTCGCCTGCCTCGGCAAGCGCCTCCCACGAGAGAAAGCCGAAACGGTGGATGTCGCGCAGGTGCTTCGACACCACCACCAGCTTGCCCGCGAGCAGCACGATCCGGCCAAAACCTTCGTGGCTCATCTTCTGCATCTGCGAGGCCATGCAGCCGGTCCGTTTCTCGATCAGCAGGCCCACGGCGTCGTAGAACTTCGTCACGCGCCACATCACGTCCGGGTCCGGATCGCCGATGATCGGGATCTCGCGGCGCTCCTCCCGGGTGACGATGAACTCTGCCATGATGTCGGCATCGGTCTTGTCGTCCCACTGGCCATAGCTGTCCTCGGCGCGGATCACCGCGGCAAGCTGGCTGAGAAAGGGGCTGTCGACCATCGCGCCACCGCGCTCGGCCTCAAGGGTCTCGGTGGTCATCAGACGGTCTCCTCTGTCTCGTATTCGTCCATGAAATCGGGCTTGTCCTCGGTCCCGAGGATCTTGCGCAGGAAGGGTGGGGGCGTGCCGTTCAGCATCACCTTGACCTGCTCCAGCACCTCTTCGATCGGCTCCGGGTCCTTGCGCTTGATCGGGTGGATGCCCGCGCGCACGATCTTCGCCGCCGAGGGGCCGCCGATGGCCAGCGCGAACAACAGGGCGCAGCCGTTCAGCGCCTCCACCTTCGGGGTGATCTTGTCGTCCTGGTCGTCGTGCCTGCCTTTCTGCTTCGTGACGTTGTCGAAGGCATGCGCCGCCACGAAACGGTGGCCGGTCTTCCAGACGTCATAGACGGCGAAGGTCTTCGCCGAGCCGAAATGGGCACCGAGATACGCCATGTCGTTGGTGGCGATGGCGATGCGCAGGGGCGTCTCGCCCGGGGCCGGTTCGCTGGCCGGTCCGGTGGTGTCAATGACGCGCAGCGTGCGGGACATGCTCGAACTCCTCTGGGATGGGCGCGGCGCCGAAATCCTCGGGGCGCGCGCGGTGGTGGATGGACTGGACGGTGTTCGCGATCTCGTAGAGGAAGGCGCGGCTGCCCCGGTACCCGACCCGGCAGACGTCCTGCGCGCCGATGCGGTCGAAGACCGGGAACCCCACGCGCACGAGGGGGATGTGCAGGGCGTGTTCGACGTGGCGGCCGTGGCTGTGGGTCAGCAGCAGCTGGGCGCCGCCCGCCTGAGCCGCGCGCTGAAGGTCGCCCAGATCGCCGAGGATGACCTCCCCGGACGGGATGCGGTCGACGAGGGGCGTGTGCTGCGACGTGGTGACGGCGGCGACCACCTCTGCCCCCATCGAGGCCAAAGCATTCGAGAGGGAGAACAGCAGGTCCGGGTCGGCGCCGATGGCCACACGCAGCCCGCCGGTGTGGAAATGTGCGTCGAGCGCCGCGTCGATCAGCCGGGCCCTGTCGCGCCGGATCGACGGGGGCGGGTCCTGCACGCCGGCAAGCCCCATCAGCGTGCGCACGAAGGCGTCGACCGGCTTCAGCCCGGTGACCGACTGGAAGACACGGAAGGGCGCGAGGGTGCGGTCCTCCAGCATCTGCGCGGCCCTGCGCATGCTCTCGCCCACCGCGAGGGTAAAGGCGCTCCGGGCGATCCGGCCGATGTCGGCCAAAGTTGTGCCCCCGAGCGAGCAGCCCGACCAGTCGTCCGACACATGCCCGTCGAGCGAGGTCGAGATGTCCGGCAGGACCACGGGCGACAGTCCGAAAGCGCGGATCATCCGCACCAGTTCCTCCACCTCTGCCGGGCTCAGGTGCGATCCGGCCAGCAGCGTCACCTGCCGCATGTCCACGTCGCGCTCTGTCACGCGGGGCACCAGCGCCCCGACGATGGCCTCCACCGCCTTCGCCCAGCCGTCCTGCAACGCCCCGTCGAAGTCGGGGGTGGAGGCATAGGCCACCGCCGTGTCGGCGAAATCCGTGCGCCGCAACAGGATCTCCCTCAACTCGCCCGGCACGTCCTCGCCCCGGGTCTCCGTCAGCGCGGTGGAGGCGATGCCGATGAAGGAGGGCGCGGCCTTCCTGCGCAGGTTCTCGATGGCCTCCTCGATCTGATCCGCACCGCCGAGGATGGTCGACACCTCGTTCATCGCCGTGGTCTGGAGCGGCACGGCCTCCTTGAAGTGCCGCACGAGGTGGACCATAGCGAAGGCCGTGCAGCCCTGCGAGCCGTGGAACAGCGGGATCGCCCGCTCGATCCCGAGGTAGGCCATGGCCGCCCCCAGCGGTGCGGAGCTTTTCAGCGGCATGGTCGACAGGGCGCGTTTCGGGTGGATGAGCTTCGCCATCTCAGCAATCCTCGAAATCGGTGGGGCTGGAGGCGAAGTCCGTGACCGCTGGGCCGCCCGCGGCCGGCGGGGATGCAAACGGCGGCAGCGGGGGCACCAGAGTCACGGGTCTCGACGGACCGGCGGGAATGCCGGTCACGGGGCAGGGGCCTGCGGGCGCGGGCAGCGTGCGCCCGGCGGTCAGCGGCAGGTCCCAGGGCGCGGGCTCCCTCAGTTCGGCCCACATGGGGTTGTTCACCGCGCGGTCGATGGCGCGGACAAGATCCTCCATCCCCATGTAGCCGGCATAGGGTTCGTGCTTTTCCTGGTTCACGTCGACCCAGGGCATCCTGGCCTTCAGGGCCACGAACTGCGACCGCCCGCCCGACATCAGGATGTCGGCGCCCGCGTCCTTCAGCAGGCGGTACATGTCCTTCGGCGCCATGTTGTCGAACATGTGCTTGTCGTCGCCCATGATCTCGACGACGCGGCCCTTGTCATCCTCCGTCGCCTTGCGGACAGAGGTGCCGATGACCTCCATTCCCAGCTCCTGGAGTGCCGCGACCACCGACCACGACTTGTGTCCGCCGGTGTAAAGCAGCACCTTCCGGCCCTCGACGCGCGGGCGGTAGGGGGCGAGTCTCGCCCGGATGGCCGCCTCTTCCTCGGCGATCAGCGCCTCGCAACGGTCCCGCAGGCCGGGGTCCGCGCCGCGCTCCACCAGTATCCGGCACATCTCCCGAAGCGAATCCGAAGTGTCGGAGATGCCGTAGAACGACCCTTCGAAGTAGGGGATGCCGTAACGCTCCTCGAGCTTGCGGGCGACGTTGATGAGCGCCTTGGAACAGACCATCATCGTGACACGTGCGCGGTGCATCATCGCCACCTGCTTGTAACGCGCGTCGGCGGCGAGGGAGCCGAGGATGCGTATGCCCAGCCGGTCGAGCAGCGGCTTCACCTGCCACAGTTCGCCCGACAGGTTGTAGTCGCCGACGATGTTGATGTCGCAGGGCGTGGTCTCGGCGGGCTCCATCGTGCCGATCACGTGATCGAGCATCGCCTCGCCCGCCAGCTTGTTGCCGAGGTTCTTCGACCCCACGTAGCCCGGCGCGTTGACCGGAATGCAGGGCACGCCGAATTTCGCCGTCGCCGCCTTGCAGACCGCGTCGATGTCGTCGCCGATCAGTGCGGGCACGCAGGTCGCGTAGACGAAGACCGCCGGAGGGTTCTGGCTCTCGATCGTCTCTCGGATCGCGCGGAACAGCTTCTTCTCGCCGTAGCCCATGACGATATCCAGTTCCGTCATGTCGGTGGTCAGGCCGATCCGGTAAAGTTCGGACCCCGACGAGGCCGCGCCCCGGTTGTCCCAGCCGTTGCCCTCGCAGGCGAGGGGCGCATGCACCAGGTGCGCCACGTCGACGATGGGCTGCAGGACGATCTTCGCCCCGTCGAAGGCGCAGCCACCGGCGGCCGCGCCGGGCGTCAGCGGCTTGGCGCAGCCCTTCTTGCGCTGTTGCTCCGACTTGGACACGTTGGTCCCGCAGGCCGGTTCGTCGAACACGTCCGCGATCCTGGATTTCAGTGCATCGGTCATGGCGCATCCCCTCTGCTTCGGGGAAACTCAAGCACGCGGTGTGCCAAGTGCCCCGCGCGCTGCCGGCTGGCACGTCACCCGACAAATAAGCCGGCGAAAGACGACAATGTCGGGGAACTGACAGGCCGCGCCCGGGGTTTCCCAATGCAACGACAGGAGTGTCGAGAAATGTATCCAGACATGATGAAAGCCGCCGTCGAATGGCAGCGGGCCACGCTGGCGGGGGCGCGGGTGATGATCTCGGCCGGGACGGTGATCCAGGTGCGGGTCGCGCAGATGGCGATGGGCACGATGAAGCCGGTCGAAGCCACGCGCATGGTGTTCGAGAAGCCCTCCGCCTTCATGCGCGCCACCGAGGCCGCGATGCGCGCCGCGGCAGGGCAGAAAGGCTATGGCGCGGTGATGGAAGCGGCGCTCGCCCCGATCGAGGCCAGCGCCGGGGCGAACGCCCGCCGCCTGTCACCCAAGACGCTCACCAAGGGCAAGCGCCGCCGGTCCTGATCCGTCAGGTCACGCAAAGGTAATCGCAAAGGAAGAGGCCGCGGCACGATCCGTGCCACGGCCTCCGGGGAATGTGACCGGCGGGCGGGCTGCCGGGCACAGACGTCTCTCGCAGGCGTCAGAGCGCCGTGCGGAACAGCTCTTCGAGGTTTGCCTCGGTCAGTTCAACAGGGTTGCCGCCGCAGGACGGGTCGGTGATCGCGCCCTTCACCAGCGCCGGGATCGCGTCTTCCGTCACGCCCAGGTCCGACAGGCGGCGCGGGATGCCGAGGCTGTCGTTCAGCTCCTGCACGAAGGCGCGGAACCCGTCAAAGCCGCCCTCGATGCCCAGATAGGCCGAGGCCAGGTCGAACCGCTCGCGGATCGCACCGGCGTTGAAGTCCAGCACCGACGGCATGCAGACGGCGTTGGTCGTGCCGTGGTGGGTGTTGAAATGCGCGCCGATGGGGTGGCTCATGGCGTGGATCGCGCCGAGACCCTTCTGGAAGGCCGTCGCCCCCATCATCGCCGCCGACATCATCTGCGCCCGCGCCTCGAGGTCCTGGCCGTTCTGGTAGGCGCGCGGCAGGTAGTCCTTCACCAGCCGCATCCCCTCCAGCGCGATGCCCTGGCTCATCGGGTGGTAGAACGGGGAGGAGAACGCCTCCACGCAATGCGCAAACGCATCGAGGCCCGTCCCGGCGGTGATCATCGCGGGCATGCCCATGGTCAGCTCCGGATCGCAGATCACCACGGTTGGCAGCACCTTCGGGTGAAAGATGATCTTCTTCTCGTGCGTCTCGGAATTGGTGATGACGCTGGCGCGCCCCACTTCCGATCCGGTCCCGGCGGTGGTCGGCACGGCGACGATGGGCGCGATGGCCGCCGCGTCGGCGCGGGTCCACCAGTCGCCGATGTCCTCGAAATCCCAGACCGGGCGCGTCTGCCCGGCCATGAAGGCCACCATCTTGCCGAGGTCGAGCCCGGAGCCGCCGCCGAAGGCGATCACGCCGTCATGGCCGCCGTCGCGGTAGACCTTCACCCCGGCCTCCAGGTTCTTTTCGTTGGGGTTGGGGTCGACCTCCGCGAACAGCGCGCGGCCCAGGCCCGCCTGTTCCAAAACGTCGAGCGTCTGCGCCGTGATCGGCAGGTCGGCCAGCCCGCGGTCGGTGACCAGCAGGGGCCGGGTGATGCCCGCCTGCGCGCAGGCGCCGGGCAGTTCGCTGATGCGGCCTGCGCCGAACTTGATGGCGGTCGGGTAGGACCAGTTTCCGGTGAGACTCATGTGGTCACCTTCTCGATATATGCGTTGTTCAGGGGGGCGGCCAAAAGGCGCGCCGATGTCATGCGGTGCCGAGCCGCTTCAGGTGGTAGGACTTCGGCCGGGTCAGGTTGTGGTAGCCGATCACCGACAGGCCGCCGCCGCGCCCGGTCTGCTTGCAGCCGGTCCAGCACAGGCCGGGGTCGAGGTAGTCGGCGCGGTTCAGGAACACCGTCCCGGTCTCGATCCGGTCGCCGACCCGCTCGGCTCGCTCCAGATCGGAGGTCCAGAGCGAGGCGGTCAGCCCGAAGTCGCTGTCGTTCATCAGGCGGATGGCTTCCTCGTCGTCCTTAACCTTCATGATGCCGACCACGGGGCCAAAGCTCTCGTCCCGCATCACCCGCATGTCGTGGGTCACGTTCGTCAGGATCTGCGGCGTCAGGTAGGCGGCGCCGTCGTCCTCCGCGAAGGTGTCGATATGGGCCACGGCCCCGCCGTCCAGCGCCTCGGCGATCTGGGCGCGCACCTCGGCGGCAAAGCGGACGTTGGCCATCGGGCCGATGGTCGTCTCCTTGTCCAGCGGATTGCCCAGCTTGTAGCCCTTCACCACCGCCACGGCCTTCTCGACGAAGGCATCGAACAGCGACTCGTGCACGTAGATCCGTTCGATCCCGCAGCAGCACTGGCCGGAGTTGAACATCGCACCGTCGATCAGCGTGTCGACGGCGGCATCCAGATCCGCGTCCTCCATGACATAGCCCGGGTCCTTGCCGCCCAGCTCCAGCCCGGTGCCGGTGAAGGTGCCCGCCGCCGCGCGCTCCATCGCCTTCCCGCCGCCGACGGAGCCGGTGAAGTTCACGAAGTCGAAGGCATTGGCCGCGATCAGGTCGGACGTGGTGTCATGGTCGAGGAAGACGTTCTGGAACACCTCCTCCGGCACGCCCGCCGCGTGGAAGGCCTTTGCCATGCGCTCGCCCACCAGCAGGGTCTGGGTGGCGTGCTTCAGGATCACCGTGTTGCCCGCGATCAGCGCCGGCGCGACGGTGTTGATCGCCGTCATGTAGGGGTAGTTCCACGGCGCCACCACGAAGACGAGCCCCAGCGGCACGCGCTTGATGTAGCGCTTGAAGGTCGCGTCCTCGCCGACCTCGATGGGCGCCAGCGCGGTCTCCGCGATGCCCGCCATGTAGGAGGCGCGCTCGTTGAAGCCGCCGAACTCCCCGCCGAAGCGGACCGGGCGGCCCATCATGTGCGCCAGTTCCGGCACGATCTCGTCGTTCATCTCGCCCACGGCGGCGACACCGGCCATCACGAGACGGGTGCGCTCCTCAAGGGGGCGCGCCGCCCATGCGGCCTGCGCCGCACGGCCCTTGGCCGCCACGGACTTCGCCTCGTCCAGCGACAGCACCGGACGTTCCGCAAAGACGCTGCCGTCGATGGGCGAGATACATTTCAGGGTATTTGTCATTCCATCCTCTGGATCAGTTCGGGGGTCCCGGGGCGGGTCCGCCCGGTCACGACATCTCGAATCCGCGCGCGATCTCGTAGTCGGTCACGACGCGATTGAAATCCTCGATCTCCACTTCCGCCGCGCGGGCGTAGTGGATCACGACCTTGTCGCCGAAGGCCTCGCGCAGCATCTCCGACTGCAGCAGCTCGCGCCGCGCGTCCCGCAACGTGCCGGGCAGGCGCGAGGCGTTGCCGGAATAGGCGTCGCCGGTGTAGGCGGGTTCCAGTTCCAGCTTGTCCTCGATGCCCTTCAGGCCCGCCGCGAGCAGCGCCGCCATGGCGAGGTAGGGGTTCAGGTCCGACCCGCCGACGCGGCATTCGATGCGCACGCCCTTGGTCCCTTCGCCGCACAGGCGGAAGCCCGCGGTGCGGTTGTCGATGGACCAGATCACCCGCGTGGGGGCGAAGGTGCCGACCTGGAAGCGCTTGTAGCTGTTGATGTAGGGGGCGAGGAAATAGGTCACGTCGGGCGCGTACTTCAGCAGGCCCGCGACGTAGTGCTTCATCAGCCCCGACATGCCGAGGCTGTCCGCCTCGTCGAAGAAGGCGGGCGTGCCCCCCTCCCACAGCGACATGTGGACGTGGCTGGACGAGCCGACCTTGTCCTCGTGCCACTTGGCGATGAAGCTCGCCGCGTGGCCCTGCTGGTGGGCGATCTCCTTGATCGCGTGCTTGGCGATGGTGTGGTACTCCGCCGTGTCGAGCGCGGGGGCGTACTTGATGTTCAGCTCTTCCTGCCCGGTCTCCGCCTCGCCCTTGGAGTTCTCGATCGGGATGCCCGCCGCCCACAGGTGGTTCCGCACGGGGCGCAGCACGTGCTCCTCCCGTGTGGTGAGCATGATGTTGTAGTCCTCGTTGTAGCCCGCCAGCGTCTCCAGCGCGCGGAAGCCCGACTTGCGGATCTCCGGGTAGGACTTCTCGAAGAGGAAGAATTCCAGCTCGGTCGCCATCATCGGGGTGAAGCCCATGGCCTCCGCCCGTTTGACCTGCGCCTTCAGCATGGCGCGCGGGGTGTGGGGCACCTCCTCGTGGGTGTGGTGGTCGAGAATGTCGCACATCACCATCACCGTGCCTTCGAGCCAGGGCATCGGGCGCAGCGTCGAGAGGTCCGGCTTCATGACGTAGTCGCCATAGCCCTTCTCCCACGAGGTCGACTCGTAGCCTTCGGGGGTGGCCATCATGATGTCGGTGGCAAAGAGGTAGTTGCAGCAGTGCGTCTCTTCCCAGGCCGAGGCGACGAAGTGCCCGGCGTGGAAGCGTTTGCCCATCAGGCGGCCCTGCATGTCGACCGCGCACACCAGCACGGTGTCCACGAGGCCGCCGTCGACCTGTGCCTTGAGTTCATCGAAAGAGATAGGGCCGGGCATGTCGTCGTCCTTTCAGAGGCGCCCCGGCACGCATGCGCGCCGGGGCAGGGGTGTCACACGTTGTAGCGGTACGGACGGCCCGCCTTGGCCATGTCCGCGTTGTACTTCTTGAAGATCTCAACCACCTTCGCCTTGGTCTCCGACTCCGCCGCGATCTCGTCCCAGAACTTCTGGGCGGCCTGCTCGACCTGGTCCCATTCGGCATCGGGGATGGAGGTCAGCTGCATCTTCTCGCCGTGGACGCGCAGGGACGCTTCGCCGCCCCAGTACCACCACTGGCGGTAGTAGTGCGACTGCTCCATGCAGGTGGTCAACAGGAGCTTCAGGTCCTCGGGCAGTTCTTCCCAGCGGCCCATGTTCGCGAAGAAGTGGCCGATCCACGCGCCCGAGATGTTGTTGGTCAGGAAGTAGTTGGTCACGTCGGCCCAGCCCACCGTGTAGTCCTCGGTGATGCCCGACCACGCGATGCCGTCCAGCTCGCCGGTCTGCACCGCGACCTCGATGTCCTCCCACGGCAGCGTCACCGGCACGACGCCGAACTGCGACAGGAAGCGGCCCGCGGTCGGGAAGGTGAAGACGCGCTTGCCCTCAAGGTCGGCAAGGCTGTTGATCGGGTCCTTGGTGGCAAAGTGGCAGGGGTCCCAGGACCCGGCCGAGATGTGCTTGACCCCGACCTTGGCGTATTCTTCCTTCCAGATCTCGTCGAGGCCGTACTGGTTGAACAGCACCGGCACGTCGAGCGAGTAGCGCGACCCGAAGGGGAAGTAGCCGCCGAAGACCGTGACCTCGGTCGGCGAGGCCATGGAATCGTCGTCGGACTGCACCGCGTCGATGGTGCCGCGCTGCAGGGCGCGGAACAGCTCGCCCGTGGGCACCAGCTGGTCGGCAAAGTACAGCTCGATCTGCATCCGGTCGCCGGCGATCTTGTTGAAGGTGTCGATGGCGGGCTTGACCACGTGCTCGGCCAGCGCGGCACCGGCGTAGGTCTGCATCCGCCAGGTGATGGTGGACTGCGCCAGCGCGGGCGCGGCCAGCGGTGCGGCGGCAACGCCGACACCTGCGGTCTTCAGGAACTTTCTGCGTGAGGTCGTCATATCCAGTCTCCTTGTTGAAATGCGTCCCCTGTACGGGGCTTCTGAGGGTTATTTTCCGTAAACCAGGTCCGGCAGCCAGAGCGCGATCTGCGGGAAGGCCATCACCAGCGCCAGTGCACAGACCATGACCAGCGCGAAGGGAATGATCGAGCGGTAGATGTCGGTCAGCCCGATTTCCGGCGGCGCCATGGCCCGCATCAGGAACAGGTTATAGCCGAAGGGCGGGGTCATGTAGGCGATCTGCGTGGTGATCGTGTAAAGCACGCCGTACCAGATCAGGTCGAACCCCAGTTCGCCCACCAGCGGCACGTAAAGCGGCGCCACGATGACCAGCATCGCCGTGTCGTCGAGGAAGGTGCCCATCACGATGAACGACAGCTGCATGAGGATCAGGATCATCCAGGGGGAAAGGCCAAGCTGCTCGGTGAACAGGTTCTCGATGGCGCGCACCGCGCCCAGCCCGTCGAAGATCGCGCCGAAGCCGAGTGCGGCGAGGATGATCCACATGAACATGCAGGAAATGGCCAGCGTCTGCCGGACGGAGGTCTCGAACACCTCGCGGGTCATCCGCCGCTTCAGCACCGCCGCGACGAAGGCCGCAAGCGCCCCGATGGCCGAGCTTTCCACCAGCGATGTCCAGCCCTTCACGAAGGGGAACATCATAACGAAGAAGATCACCAGCGGCAGGATGCCCGCCCGCAGCAGGCGCAGCTTCTCGGACATGGGCACGTCGCGCTCTTCCTTTGGCAGCACCGGCCCAAGCTCCGGCTGCAGGCGGCAGCGCACGTAGATGTAGATGATGAAGAGCGTCGCCATCATCAGGCCCGGCATCACCCCCGCGAGCCAGAGCTGGCCCACCGGCTGCCGCGCGATCATCGCGTAAAGCACCAGCACGACGGAGGGCGGCACGAGGATTCCCAGCGACGACCCGGCCTGGATGACCCCCGTCACCATGATCTTGTCGTAGCCCCGGCGCAGCAGTTCCGGCAGCGCGATGGTGGCGCCGATGGCCATGCCCGCGACGCTGAGGCCGTTCATGGCCGAGATCAGCACCATCAGGCCGATGGTGCCGATCGCCAGACCGCCGCGGACCGGCCCCATCCAGACGTGGAACATCTTGTAGAGGTCGTCGGCGATCTTCGATTCCGACAGCACGTAGCCCATGAAGATGAACATCGGCAGCGTCAGCAGCGGATACCACTTCATCAGCTTCATCGCGGCGGCAAAGGGCACGTCGACGCCCCCGGTGCCCCACAGCAGCAGCCCCGCCAGCGCACCCACGAAACCGATGGCGCCGAACACGCGCTGGCCGGTCATCAGCATCAGCATCATGCCGGCGAACATGGTGATCGCGATCATTTCATAGGACATCAGATCTCTACCCCGCGGATGCGGCCGATGTCCTTGATCAGCTCTGCAAGTGTCTGGAGAATCATCAGGAAGATGCCGAAGGCCAGCACCAGCTTGATCGGCCACAGCATCGGGCGCCACGCGGTCGAGGACCGTTCGAGAAAGCCCAGCTTTTCCGCCGCGCCGTCGATCCCGCCGGTCAGGAGCGCCCCGAAGAATTCCAAGAAGTAATCAAGCGGCTGCATCCCGAAGTAGCCCATGGAATAGGCCAGCGATCCCAGCGCGCCATAAAGCAGAACACCGAGGTAGAACATCAGGAACAGCACGGTGAAGGCGTCGACCCAGGCCTTTTGCCTCACCGTCCAGTTGCCGTAGAACAGGTCCATGCGCACGTTCGATCCAAGCTGGATCGAGTAGGGCCCGCCGAGGATGTAGTAGGCCACCATGACGAACTGCGCCGTCTCCAGCGTCCAGAGCGAGGGCAGGAAGGCCACCTTCGACACCGAGGACCACAGCAGCACGCCGATCAGCGCAAAGATCAGGTACATGGCGACCCGGCCGATGGCGCGGTTCATCGCCTCGATGGCGCGGACGAAACCGATCAGGACGCGGGGCATGTGGCCTCCAGCGCCGGGGTCAGCATCGCCATTAGGTGGCGCGCCACGGCCCGGATGTCCTCCGGCGTGGTCAGCAGGTCGTTGCGGACCTCGATCATCACGTTGGGCAGGCCGCGAGGCAGGGCGTGCGCCTTCAGGGTATGGGTCACGCCGTCCTCCGGACCGTAGGGGCGGTTGCGGTGCACCACGCGGCCCTCGGGCGCATGCGCCAGCATCAGGTCCACCAGCCGCGCGTCGTTGTCGTGCAGGAGGCCGATCTCCGTGTCGCGCGGTGCACCGTGAAACACCGGGGTGAAGCTGTGCACCGTCACCACCGCGCGCGCCGCGTCGAGCCGGGCTTCGACGGCGGCGCGGAACGGGCGATAGACCGTCTCCACCCGCTCGGCCTTCTGCACATCGGTCAGACCGGCGTTGCCCGGCACGTCGAAGACCTCCGACCGCGCGGGCATGGCGCCCGGCGCCTCCGGCGGGCGGTTGCAGTCGTAGACCAGCCGCGACACCGTCCCCGCCACCAGCGGCGAATCGAGCTCGGCGGACAGCAGCGCCGCCAGGTCGCGCGCGCCCGGGTCCCAGGCCGCATGGCTGACCCGCGCCTCCGCCGTCAGGCCAAGGTCCCCGAACCGTGCCGGTATGGCCGCCGACGCATGCTCGCAGATCAGCAGGACGCCGCCGCGCCCCGCCCCGTTCACCACCTCGACCACGTTCAGACGGTCTTCGCCCGGCCCTTCGGACATCCTTTTCTCCCCTCTTTGAAGAAAACTCTCCACATCCGCGCAGCTTGTGTCAATATTTCTTCAAGGGCGGGCCGGGGATTTCCGGCGCGCCCCGCCACCGCAGCCCAATGCTGAAGCACACGCCCGGGGGGACCGACCTTGACGCAGCCCAACGCCACCGTCCGCGACCTGATCCGGGAGCATTACACCAGCCTGACCGCCTCCGAACGCAAGGCCGCCAACGCGCTTCTGGAAAACTATCCGGCGGCGGGGCTCGCCTCGATCACCATCGTCGCGGCGGAAACCGGCACCTCCACCCCCACCATCGCCCGCATGGTGCAGAAACTGGGTTTCAAGGGCTTCCCGCAGTTCCACCAGGCCCTGCTGAAGGAACTGCAGGCCAAGGTCTCCGGCCCCACCGAACGCCGCGCCAACTGGGCGGCGGAGGCGCCGGAATCGCACCTGCTCAACCGCTTCGCCAAGGCGGTGACGCAGAACATCCAGACCACCTTCTCCAACCTCTCCTCCGACAGCTTCGACGCCGCCGCCCACCTGCTTGCCGACAGCGGCCACACGCTGTTCATCGTCGGCGGCCGGATCACCCATGCGCTGGCCGACTACGCCTTCACCCACCTGCAGGCGGTGCGTCCGAAGGTGATCCATCTCACCTCCGCCTCGGCCAACTGGCCGCACTACCTGCTCGACATGGAAGAGGGCGACACGCTCCTGATGTTCGACATCCGGCGCTACGAATCGAACCTCCTGCGGCTCGCCGAACTGGCGCGCGCCAAGGGCGTGAACGTGGTCCTGCTCACCGACCAGTGGTCGAGCCCGATCGCCGACCTCGCCACGCAAAGCTTCAACTGCTGGGTGGAAATCCCCTCCGCCTGGGATTCCAACATCTCCACCATGATGCTGCTGGAGGCGCTGATCGCCGCCGCGCAGGAGGAACGCTGGCCCGCCACCCGCGACCGCTTCGACCGGCTCGACAGCCTCTTCGAGCAGACGCGCCTGTTCCGCAAACCGGGCGGCTGACCCGCTTCATCCCGGCGCATACGCCAAGGAGGTGCAGGCCGCTCCCGGCGAACTCTGCTGCGAGGCGGGAAACGAAAAACCGGCGGGGCTGCCCCCGCCGGTCCTTTGCTGCACGATATGCGTCTTAGCGGGTCAGGTCGTAGGAATAGTCCGTCTCGCCCGGCACGATGGTGTCGTCGTCGAGTTTGTCGAAGATCGTGTCGAGAAGCTTCACCAGCACCGTCAGCGCGCCCTGGTAGCCCATGGTCGGGAAACGGTGGTGGTGGTGACGGTCGAAGATCGGGAAGGCCAGCCGGACCAGCGGCGTGCCGGTGTCCCGTTCGAGGTACTTGCCGTAGGAGTTGCCGATCAGCAGGTCGACCGGCTCGGTGTTCAGGAAGGACCGCATGTGCCACAGGTCCTTGCCCGCCCAGACCTGCCCCTGTTTGCCGAAGGGGGACGAGGCCAGCAGGGCCTCCATCTTCTTGGCCCACTTCTTGCCGCCGTTGGTGGCAAGGCAGTGCACCGGCTCGCCGCCCAGTTCCATCACGAAGCGGGTCATGCCGTAGACGAAGTCCGGATCGCCGTAGATCGCGAAGGTCTTGCCATGCAGCCAGGCCTGGCTGTCGGCGATGGCGTCGATCAGGCGCCCGCGTTCCATGCGGATCGCCTCCGGGATGTCCTTGCCGGTCAGCTCCTTGACCTTCATCAGGAATTCGTCGGTGCCCTGCACGCCCATCGGGTAGTTCAGCGCCACCGTCTGCTGGCCCTTCGCCGCAACGTATTCCAGCGTCTTCGGCGTGCAGTATTCCTGCATCGACACCGTGGCCTTGGCGTTCAGCGCCGCCTTCACGTCCTCGAGCTTCGTGCCGCCGTCATACATGCGGAACGCGCCGTCCGACGGCGTGTCATAGACGTCCGAGACATCCGACAGGAAGGTGAAGTCGACACCCATAGCCTCCAGCAGCTTGCGGATCTCGCGGTTGTTGGCCACGGCGAAGCCGTCGAAACCGGGGATCACGTTGATCCGGTCGGCCTCGACTCGGGTGCCGTCTTCCCAGAAGTGCTGCAGGATGCCTTTCTGCGCATTGTCATAGCCGTCCACGTGGGAGCCCACGAAGGCCGGCGTATGGGCGAAGGGCACGTCGAAGTCGTCCGGCACCGATCCCTTCTGCTTTGCCTGCTGGATGAAGGAGTTGAGGTCGTCGCCGATCACCTCGGCCATGCAGGTGGTCGAGACGGCGATCATCTTCGGATCGTACAGCGCCTTGGTGTTGGCAAGCCCGTCGACCATGTTGGTCAGCCCGCCGAAGACCGCCGCGTCCTCGGTCATCGAGGAGGACACGCAGGAGGACGGCTCCTTGAAGTGACGGCTCAGGTGCGAGCGGTAGTAGGCGACGCAGCCCTGCGAGCCGTGCACGAACGGCATGGTCCGCTCGTAGCCCTGGGCGGCAAACACGGCGCCCAGCGGCTGGCAGGCCTTCGCGGGGTTCACGGTCAGCGCCTCACGGGCGAGGTTCTTCTCGCGATACTCCCAGGACTTGGTCCAGTCGCCGATTTCCTTGACCATCTCGTCGGGATGGCCGCATTCGAAGTTCACTTTCTTGTTGGCCAGCATCTCCTTGTACTCGGGCTGCTGGAAGAGCGGTGCGTGGTCGAGCACCTTGTCGCCGGACTGGGGCATGGATGTATTCCTTCTGTTGGCCGTCCGCATTCCGAGACGCGCCTGGTGTGGAAGAACAGTTCTGGAGATGGGGAGGGCGGCGTCCGCCCTCCGCGGGGTGGGCCCTCTGGCCCCGCTGTCCGCGCCGCGACCCTCTGTCCGCCGGGCGGGTCACCGACCCGCCGCGCCGGCCCGGGCCGCGGCGCCGCCCGTCACTCTGCCGCGATGGCCTGGGCCTCCCACGGTGCGTCGTACATGGTCCAGACCGGCGAGTTGATCGCCATGTCCATGTCGCGCGCGAAGATCGCGAAGCCGTCGTAGCCGTGGTAGGGGCCGGAATAGTCCCACGAGTGCATCTGGCGGAACGGGATGCCCATCTTCTGCACCGGGTACTTCTCCTTGATGCCGGAACCCACGAGGTCGGGGCGGATCTTCTCGATGAACTTCTCCAGCTCGTAGCCGGTGACGTCGTCGTAGATCAGCGTGCCTTCCCTCACGTAGTGGCCGGTGCGCTTGTAGTCGTCGTTGTGGCCGAACTCGTAACCCGTGCCGGCGATCACCATGCCGAGGTCGTCGTAGGCGGTGACGACGTGGCGCGGACGCAGGCCGCCGACATAAAGCATGACCGACTTGCCCTCGAGACGCGGGCGATACTTGGCGATGACCTCGTCCACCAGCGGCTGGTACTTTGCGATGACCTTCTCGGCGTTCTCCTGGATCGTCGCGTCGAAGTTCTTCGCGATGGCGCGGAGCGAGGCGGCGATCTGGGTCGGGCCGAAGAAGTTGTACTCCATCCAGCCGATGCCGTACTTCTCTTCCATGTAGCGGCAGATGTAGTTCATCGACCGGTAGCAGTGGATGAGGTTGAGCCTTGCCTTCGGCGCGCGTTCGATCTCGGCCAGGGTGGCGTCGCCGGACCAGTTGCCGACCACGTTGAGGCCCATCTCTTCCAGCAGGATTCGCGAGGCCCAGGCGTCGCCGCCGATGTTGTAGTCGCCGATGACGTTGACGTCGTAGGGTCCGGGCTCATAGCCCGCACCGGCGCCTTCGCCCTTCTCGAACACCCAGTCGCGCACCGCGTCGTTGGCGATATGGTGGCCCAGCGACTGCGACACGCCGCGGAAACCCTCGCAACGCACCGGCACCATCGTCTTGCCGTGCTCCTTGTGCTTCTGGCGGGCGACGGCCTCGATGTCGTCGCCGATCAGGCCGATGGGACACTCGGACTGGATCGTGGTGCCGTTCGACAGCGGAAACAGCTCTTCGATCTCGTCGATCGTCTTGGCCAGCTTCTTGTCGCCGCCGAAGACGATGTCCTTTTCCTGGAAGTCGGTGGTGAACTGCATCGTCACGAACGAATCCACCCCGGTCTTGCCGATGTAGTAGTTGCGGCGCTGGGACCACGAATACTGCCCGCAGCCGACGGGGCCGTGAGAGATGTGGACCATGTCCTTGACCGGCCCCCAGACCACGCCCTTCGATCCGGCATAGGCACAGCCGCGGATCGTCATGACGCCCGGAACGGACTTGATGTTGGATTTCTGGGTGTCGCACTTCGAGGCGATGCCGGTCGTCGCATCGGGTTCCTCGTCGCTCGCCTTCGACACCGTCAGGTGCTTGGCGCGGCGCTTCTTCGCCTTGTCCGGATAGGCTTCGAGGACTTCCTCGATCATTGCCTCGTAGTCTTCCGGCCCTGTTGCGTGATCCTTGGCCATCCTTTTGGCTCCTCTCACTGATCTTGGGACTGTTCGGGGTGGGCGGGGCAGGGTGGCCCGAAGGCCCACCCTACGTCATGTCGCAAAGGGGCGGCCGCCGCGGCACGCCGCCCCGCGGGGCGCTCAGACCGCCTCGGTGGCGGCGATGGCCGCGAGGCGCTCCTCCTCGGACTGCATGATGCCGAACTCCATCAGCATCTCCTCCAGCTCTTCCATGGTGATCGGAGTCGGGATCACGCCCTTGCCAGAGTTGCCGTGGATCTTGTTGGCAAGCTGGCGGTACTCTTCCGCCTGCTGGCTTTCGGGGGCGTACTGCAGCACCGTCTGGCGGCGCAGCTCGGCGTGCTGCACGATGTTGTCGCGCGGCACGAAGTGGATGAGCTTCGAGCCCAGCTTGGAGGCCATCGCCTCCGCCAGTTCCAGTTCCTTGTCGGTCTGGCGCTCGTTGCAGATAAGGCCGCCCAGGCGTACGCCGCCGGAGTTGGCGTACTTCAGGATGCCCTTGGCGATGTTGTTGGCGGCATAAAGCGCCATCATCTCGCCGGACATGACGATGTAGATTTCCTGTGCCTTGTTCTCGCGGATCGGCATGGCGAAACCGCCACAGACCACGTCGCCCAGAACGTCGTAGGACACGTAATCCACGTCATCGTAGGCGCCGTTCTCCTCGAGGAAGTTGATGGCGGTGATGACGCCGCGGCCGGCGCAGCCGACGCCCGGCTCGGGACCGCCGGACTCGACGCACTTGATGTCCTTGAAGCCGGTCTTCAGCACGTCTTCCAGCTCGAGATCCTCGACGGAGCCCATCTCGGCCGCGAGGTGCAGCACCGTGTCCTGCGCCTTGGAGTTCAGGATCAGGCGGGTGGAGTCGGCCTTGGGATCGCAGCCGACGATCAGGATCTTCTGTCCGAGTTCCACGAGGGCTGCGAGGGTGTTCTGCGAGGTGGTGGACTTGCCGATCCCCCCCTTGCCGTAAAAGGCAATCTGACGAAGTTCGCTCATGTCGAGTTTCCTTTGGTTGCTAATTCTCAATCGAGGACGAGACGGCGCGCGACCGCGCTCGGGGAAGGATCAGCAGGCTCTGTGCCAAGCCCCTTCAGCCGGGCGTCCATCCGGAAAATCCTTTGGGAACAATCCGCTGTGCAGGGCAGGTGCCAGCGCCCGACAAAGTGTCCGGTTTCACCCGCTGTCGGACAAAAGCCGACAAAGCGGCCCGGTGTGTCCTTGCCGCCGGGTCAGGCATCAAAACTTAGGTATTTACCTAACTAAAGAATCGAGGCAGGATAGCGGCATGAAACAGCAACCCGCTCCCCTCGATACGCTTTTCCACGCGCTCTCCGATCCGACCCGGCGCGCCGTGGTGCAAAGGCTGGGCCACGGGGCCGCGACGGTCAGCGAACTGGCCGGTCCTTTCGACATGGCCATGCCGTCCTTCCTGCAGCACGTGCGGCTGCTGGAAGACGCGGGCGTGATCCGCACCGAGAAGACCGGGCGCGTAAGGACCTGCACGCTGGAACCGGAACGACTGGCGCTCATCGAGGATTGGCTCAACGCCCAGCGGGACGTCTGGAAAAGCCGCTACGACAAGCTCGACACCCTGCTGGCGACCCTCACGGAGGAGGACAAGAATGAAACCTGACCTGCGCTTTACCTTCCAGGCGGATATGCCCGCGCACCGCCTGACCATCACGCGCGACTTCGCGGCACCGAAGGCGCTGGTCTGGCGCTGCCACTCGGAGGCGGACCTCCTCGACCGCTGGTTCGCGCCCGAGCCCTTCACCGCGCGCACGAAGTCCATGGATTTCTCCGATGGCGGGCACTGGCACTTCGCCATGGTCGACCCGGACGGCGCGGAGTTCTGGAACCGCTTCGACTACATCCGCATCGAGGCGCAGGACCGCTACACCTCCCGCGATGCCTTTTCCGACGCGGACGGTGCGGTGAACCCCGACATGCCGACCTCCGACTGGGACGTGCGCTTCACCGGCGAGGGCGACCGCACCACCGTCAGAACGGTCATCGCCTACGCCTCCGAAAAGGATCTGCAGACGGTGATCGACATGGGGATGGAGGCCGGCTTGGCCAATTCGCTCACCCGCCTCGACACCCTGCTCGACGACCTCACGACCGAAAGGACCCCGACATGAGCTTCGAAAAAGTCACCATCTCCGCGCAGGTGGACGCGCCGCCCGAGACCGTCTGGACCGCCTGGACCACGCCGGACCACATCACCCGGTGGAACTTTGCCAGCGACGACTGGTGCTGCCCCTCGGCTTCCGTCGACCTGCGGCCCGGCGGCGCCTACCGCAGCCGGATGGAGGCGAAGGACGGCTCCTTCGGCTTCGACTTCACGGCCACCTACCAGGAGGTCGTGCCGCAGGAGAAAGCCAGTTTCCTGATGGACGACGGACGGCTGGCAGAGACGACCTTCACCCCGGTCGACGGCGGCACGCAGGTGGTCACCGTCTTCGACGCGGAAACCGAGCACTCCGTCGAGATGCAGCGCGAGGGCTGGCAGGCGATCCTGAACAACTTCAAGGCCCACGCCGAAAGCCTCTGAGCCGGGGGCGGCATGAAAAAATGCCTGCGGTTCACGGAAACGTGAGCCGCCCCCGGCGCCGGTTTCGGGCCATCGGGGCGGGAAAGGGCCGCAATGGACCGATCCGGGGCGAAACGCCCGATTCGCCCACGCCGCACTGCGGCAGGAAAGGTTAACAAACGGCCGGTTCAGGATATCGAACCGGCCGGGACTCACCATAACAAACGGTTAACGCGGCGTATTTAACGGGGCGGCCGCTGCGTTGATGACAGGGCTTTGGGGCCGGTTGTCTCGCATACGCGGCAAAAAGCCCCGCCGGTCGGGCGGGGCTTTGTCTTTGCCTCGGAAAGGCGCTTATTCTGCGGCCACGGCCTGCGTCAGGTGGGCCATCAGGTTCTCCGGCGAGGAGACGCCGTAGGGGTCGTCCGGGCAGTTGTCCATCAGGCCCGGCTCTTCGAACCATGCCTCGACCACGCCGTCGTTGACGATGGCCGCATAACGCCAGGACCGTGCGCCGAAGCCAAGGTTGTCCTTGTGCACCAGCATGCCCATCCGGCGCGTGAACTCACCCGAGCCGTCGGGAATAACCTTCACGTTCTCAATGCCTTGCGCCTTGGCCCACTGGTTCATCACAAAGCTGTCGTTGACCGAAAGGCAGTAGATCGCGTCGATCCCCTGCTCCTGGAAGGCGGCAAAGTTGTCCTCGAATCCCGGCAGCTGGTAGGTGGAGCATGTGGGCGTGAACGCGCCCGGCAGGGAGAACAGGATCACCCGCTTGCCGCCGAAGTAGTCGGCGGTGGTCATGTCCTGCCAGCGGAAGGGGTTCGGGCCCTCGATGCTGTCGTCGCGCACGCGGGTGCGGAAGGTCACGTCGGGCAGTCTGGTTCCGGTCTTCATCATCTGTCTCCTGTCGCTGATGGGAGGTTTGGCCCTTGGGTGTCCTCTGTGCTGCGCCGCGTCAATCGTTGCGGGGCGCATGGCTGGTATGTCCCTCAAGCAATTGTATCGTCTGCTGAAAATTCGCGCCGCACTGCGGCGGCGTGCCTTCAGAAAGAGCCGCCGGGTGTGCCGGGGAACCGGACCGTCACGTTCTCGTCACGGGCGATGAACTGGCAGGCCAGCCGGAACCGCGGTGGCACGTCGTTGACTTCCGCATTCGCGATCTCCGCATCGGTGATCTTCTGCAGTTCCTTCAGGCGGGCCTTTTCCTTTTCGGTCAGCGCCATGCTCATCGCCGGTTTGGCATCCAGCGAGGTGACCTCGATCAGGCAGGACCCGCAGTTGCCGTCGCCGCAGTCGAAGGGGATCGGAATGGCGTTGTCCCTCGCCACGGCGAGAATGGTTTTCGTATTGCCTGCAACGGCATAGACGGTCTTGTCCCGGTGCATGATCGGGGACTGGAAGGTGATGTTGGCCATGTCGGACCCTTTCTGGGTGAAGTGGTTTGAACGGTGTGAAGGTCGTGGCAGGAAGTCTCGTGTCCGGGGTTCAGCAGTCGGGCGGGACGGGGGCGGGCAGGGCCACGATGTCCGGGGCAGGGGTGCCGCCGATCATCTCCAGCCGTGCGCCCATGGCGGGCGTCGCAAGCATCGAGCCGTCGTCAGCGATCATCAGCACCGCCGTGACGCCCATGTCCGCCGCTACCTGGGGCCAGTCCTTGCGCCCTGCGACCGACAGCGCCGTGGCTGCCGCATCGGCCCGCGTTCCGTTGTCGTCCAGCACCGAAACGGACACGACGTTCCGCACGGGCCACCCGTCGCGCGGATCGAGAATATGCGCGAACCGCGTGCCGTCGTGTTCGAAAAAGCGCTCGTAATTGCCTGATGTATATAGGGTTTCCCCGGGCCGGAGTGAGACGGCGGCAACGGCGCCCCATTGGAACGGATCGCGGATCGCCACGCGCCAGGGGCGGTCTCCGTGGGTGCCGATCACGTTCACGTCGCCGCCGGAATTGAGCACCGCATTCTCCACGCCCATCGCCCTCAGACGGTCCGCCGAAAGGTCCATCGCGGCCCCCTTGGCATATCCTCCGAGGTCGAGCTGCACGGCCCGGTTGGCCGAGGTCACGCGGCGACCGTCAATCGTCAGGTCCGCCATGCGCGGCTGCGCACGCACCAGCGCGTCCACCCGTGCCAGGTCGGGCAGCCCGTCCTCCGGCGGTGTGTCGGAATGAAATCCCCAGAGCGCGATCAGCCGCCCGATTGCCGGATCGAATGTGCCGTGGCTGAGGCACGACAACTCCGATCCCTCCCTCAGCACATCTGCCAATCTGTCCCCGACCTCGGCGGTGCGCCCCTCTGCCAATGCCGCGTTCAAGGTGCCAAGGGCGCCCGGCTGCCATGCGTGCCACTCGGCGTGCATCTTCCGAAGGTCGTGTGACAGGGTCGAAAAGGCGCTCTCTGCGGTCTGGTGATCGACGCCGTAGAGTACGATTTCCACAAGTGTGCCAAAGACATAAAGCGTCGTGCGCGCCTCGCTCTCCGGTTCTGCGGCGCGCAGGGTGCCGAAGAGGGCCAGCGCGCTCAGCACGGCGAGCCCCGGCAGGGAGAGGCGCGGCCCGCGCATCAGTTTCGAACCGCCGGGATCACGCGTTCGATGCGGATGTCATCCGTCAGGCGCCCTGTCCGTTCCGCTCGCCAGAGCGGCAGGAAGGAGACCGCCAGCACCGGGACCGCCAGCAGGGCCATCGGTCCGTCCGAAAGCCCCAGCGCCGAGAAAAGCGCTACCGCCAGGACGAGCACCGCGGGCGGCAACAGGTAGGCCAGCCCCGCCACGCCAAGGAAGGTCCCGGCGGGCATGGACACCACGACATCGTCCCCCGGTGCGACCCGAGCGTGGCTGTCCAGCTCCAGCCGCAGAAGGTCATCGCCCGCCATCTCTGCCAGCGCCCCGGCACCGCAACCGGCGCGAGCGGCGCAGGTGGTGCAGGCGGTCAGGCGCTTGGCTTCAAGCGCCACGCGTCCTTCCCCGACAGATGCCACCTGCAGGGTCCGGCGTATCATCCGGTCGTCCATGACCTGTCACTCCGCGGGAATGATGCAGCCGTCTTCCATGCAGACGGACAGGCATTGCGGCATGTCGTGGTCCGGCTCGCATTCCGTGCAAATGTCGGCCTTGATGAAGAAGACACCCTTTTGCGGGACGATGGCGCCGGTCGGACAGACGGGTTCGCAGTCGCCGCAGGACGTGCAGAGATCAGAGACAATGAACATGGCCATGGGAGGTTTCCTTTCGTGGTTTCAGAGGGTTGAGCGTTCATGTCGGGACGGCGTCAGCCGGGGCGTACCTTCACGGTGCCGCCCAGCACCTGGCACTGGCAGGCGAGGCGGTCGTTTCGCCCGGCCATCGCCTCGCGCAGGACCTGTGCCTCAAGTGCCGAGGGTTCCGAGAGGTTCTCCGCTCCTTCCTCCACGTACGTCAGGCATGTGCCGCAATCGCCTTCGCGGCAGCCGTAGGTGATGCCGGCACCGATCTTTTCCGAGATCTCGATGATCCGGGTGCCGGCGGGGACGTTCACGGTGAGCGACACGTCGGTGAACGTTAGCTTGGCGTGTGGCATGGGGCGGGTCCTTGAGAACGGATGAGGCTTGCGGTGCGGCCCGGTTTCCAAGTGTTCAGCAAGGTCGGTGCCAAGCGCGGACAGCCCTAAAAGGACAGCGCAGGGCAGGCTTCCCGACACCGGCTGCCGGACAAATTGTCGGCTTTGGGACAACGGCGCCCCGGGCCGGCCCCGCGAACGCCCGTCCTTGCGGGGCACGCCGGGGCCCGGGACAGCTTGGCACGCCTCTTGCTGGACCCCCTTCCGAACGCCCTGTCGGGCCATCCCGCGGAAAGGACCTCTGACCATGCAGGACCTCTTCATGAGCCTTCTGGGCACCGCCCTCGTGAACAACGTCGTGCTGGTGAAGTTCCTCGGTCTCTGCCCCTTCATGGGGGTGTCGAAACAGATCGACGCGGCGGTGGGCATGGGGCTCGCCACCACCTTCGTTCTGACGCTGGCCGCCGCCGCCAGCTGGGTCGTCGAGACGGCAATCCTGATCCCCATGCAACTGCAGTTCCTGCGCATCCTGTCGTTCATCCTCGTGATCGCAGCGATCGTGCAGTTCACGGAAACGGTGATGCGCAAGCTGGCACCGGGGCTTTACCGGGCGCTTGGGATCTACCTGCCCCTCATCACCACCAACTGCGCGGTGCTGGGTGTAGCCCTCCTGAACATCCAGGAGGGGCACGGGTTCGCGCAAAGCCTGCTGTACGGCTTCGGCTCCGCCCTCGGGTTCACCATCGTCCTCGTCATCTTTGCCGGGATGCGTGAGCGGCTGGCGGAGATGTCCGTGCCGCAGACCTTTGCCGGCCCGCCCATCGCCTTCATCTCTGCCGGCCTCCTGTCGATGGCCTTCCTCGGCTTTGCCGGGCTGGTTCCCAACTGAAAGGGGAGACTTCCGATGATCGCTGCCGTTGCTTCCATGTCCGCGCTTGGTCTCGGTTTCGGGCTGTTGCTGGGCGTGGCCGCCCGTCGCTTCCATGTCGAGACACCGCCCATCGTGGATGAAATCGAAAGCGTCCTGCCCGGCACCAACTGCGGGCAATGCGGTTTCCCGGGATGCCGGGGCGCTGCGGATGCCATCGCCGATGGCAGCGCGCGGGTGACGCTGTGTCCGCCGGGCGGGCGCGACGTCGCGGTGAAGCTGGCGGAAATCATGGGCGCGGACCTTGCCAGCGCGGGCGGGGTCGAAGAGGCCGTCCCCTTGGTGGCCTTCATCTTCGAGGATCATTGTACGGGCTGCACCAAGTGCTTCAAGCGCTGCCCGACCGACGCCATCGTCGGTGCGGCCAAACAGATCCACACCGTCGTCACCGACGCCTGCATCGGCTGCGATGCCTGTGTCGAAGCCTGCCCGACGCAGGCGATCCTGCTGAGGTCGAAACCGCAGACCCTGCGCGGCTGGTACTGGTCGAAACCGGCATTGCCGAGCGCGGAGGTCGCGGCATGAGCCTGAACCTCGGCTCCTTCCTGGCTCCTGCCACTCTGTTCTCCATCCGGGGCGGCGTGCATCCGGAGACGCGCAAGTACCTGACCGCGGACTGCGCGATCGAGACCATGCCGGTGCCGCCCCTGGTGCGCGTGCCGCTGCAGCAACATATCGGCGTGCAGGCGGAACCGGTTGTGGTGCGTGACGACTTCGTCCTGAAAGGACAATTGATCGGCAAGGCGCGCGGTCCTGTTTCGGCCAACGTGCATGCACCGACCTCCGGACGGGTGATCGCCGTGGGCCATTTCACCGCCCCGCATCCTTCGGGCCTTCCGGTGCCGACGATCACCATCCGGACCGACGGACAGGACACCTGGGGTGATCGCCTCCCGCGTCTGCGACCGGAGGATGCAACGCCGGAAGAGATCGCCGCCCGCGTGGCAGAGGCGGGCATCGTCGGCATGGGCGGCGCGACCTTCCCGGCGGCGGTCAAACTGAACCTGCGCGACCGCTATCCGCTCAGGACGCTCATCATCAACGCTGCCGAATGCGAGCCGTACCTCACCTGCGATGACCGGCTGTTGCAGGAACACGGCGAGGAAATCGCGGATGGTGCGGGCATCATGGCGCGGGCGCTGGGTGTCGGGGAGATCGTCGTCGCCATCGAGGCCAACAAGCCGAAGGCCGTCGCCGCGATGCGCCGCCACAACCTCGGGCTCGGTCTGAAGCTGCGGGTAAAGGTTGTCCCGACGCAGTATCCGATGGGGTCGGAGAAGCACCTCGTGAAGGTTGTGACCGGTCTGGAAACGCCGGCCCGCGCGCTGACCGCAGAACTGGGCGTCGTCGTGCACAACGCCGCGACCGCGCAGGCCGTGCATCATGCGGTCCGCTACGGCGAGCCGCTGGTCAGCCGCGTGGTCACCGTCTCGGGCAAGGGTATCCGGCGGCCGGCGAATGTGCGCGTCTTGATCGGCACCCCGGTCGCCGACCTGCTTGAGCACTGTGGCGGGCTGGTGGAGGAGCCGGACCGTCTCTTGCTGGGCGGACCGATGATGGGCATGCCCATCGCCAACCGCCGCGTGCCGCTGGTCAAGGGCACCAACGGGGTGCTCGCCCTCACAAGGGCAGAGACGCGCAAGGCCGACGTCATGCCCTGCATCCGCTGCGGCACCTGTGTGCAGGCCTGCCCCTGCGGTCTCACGCCATTCGAAATGAACGCAAAGATCCAGGCGGACGACCTCGACGGTGCAGCCGGCGTGGGTCTGCTCGACTGCGTGTCCTGCGGGTGCTGTTCTTACATCTGCCCATCGAACATCCCGCTGGTGCAGGGGTTCAACTTTGCCAAGGGCAGGCTGGCAGAGCGGACGGCCCGCAAGCACCAGCAGGAAGAAACCAAGCGCCTCGCTGCCGCCCGGACGGCCCGGGAGGACGCGATTGCCGAGAAGAAGCGGCAGGCCATGGCGAAACGCAAGGCCGAGATGGCGGCGAAGAAGGCGGCCGAGGCGGTGGCCACGTCATCCGAAGGGGAGCCGGCCAAATGAGTGTCATTCTCGCCAGCGCGCCGCATACGCACTCGATGTTCAACGTCGCGCGGACGATGGTGGCCGTGATGGTCTGTCTCGCTCCGGCCACGGCTTTCGGGCTCTACCATTTCGGTCTGCCGGCGATCTTCCTGTTCGGCGTGACCGTGGCATCCGCCTACCTGATCGAACTGGCATGCCTTTGGGTGGCGCGCAGACCCGTCGCCCGCTTTGCCAGGGACGGCTCGGCCCTGCTGACCGGCTGGCTCGTCGCGCTGACCCTGCCGCCATGGGCGCCGTGGTGGGTGGGGGTCACGGGCGCCTTCATCGCGGTGGTTATTGCCAAGCACATGTTCGGCGGGCTGGGGCAGAACCTCTTCAACCCGGCCATGGTCGCACGGGCGATGCTGCTGGTTGCGCTGCCGGTGCCGATGACGCAATGGGTCGCCCCCTTCGACGCGGCGCATGGCCCCGACCTCGCGCAGGCGCTGGCGGTCACTTTCGGCGGCATGCCGGTCTTCGACGCCATGAGCAGCGCTTCGCTTCTGGGGACGATGCAGAGCCAACTCGACGCCGGGCGGACGGTGCCGGAGATCATGGCCGAGGCGGGCGGGGCCTGGCCGCTCTTTACCGGGCGCATCCCCGGGTCGCTGGGCGAGACGTCGGCGCTGCTGCTCCTGGGCGGCGGCCTGGCCTTGGTGCTGCTGCGGATCATCAACGTGGTGACACCTCTGGCGGTGCTGGGCTCCGTCGCGGTCTTGTCCGGCGTGGCCTGGCTCATCGACCCGCTGCACTTTGCGCCTCCGGCCGTGCACCTCGGCTCTGGCGCGCTGATGCTGTGCGCCTTCTTCATCGCCACGGATTACGTGACCTCGCCGGTCACGGCGATGGGCAAGGCGATCTATGGCGTCGGGATCGGCAGCCTGACCTTTATCATCCGCACTTGGGGGGCGTTTCCGGAAGGCGTGGCCTTTGCCGTGTTGCTGATGAACGCCTGCACGCCACTCATCGACACATACGTGCGGCCACGGATCTTCGGGCGTACCCGCAAGGGGGACCCCCTGCCGCTGGGAGACCGGTCATGAGTTGTCACGAGCCTGCTTCTCCCAAGGCCTCGCCCTCGGTATCGCGCGCGGGGGCTGCGCGTCCGGCGCTGATGCTGGGCACGTTCTCGCTCGCGACGGCGCTGATCCTCGGCCTGTCCGACGACCTGACCCGGCCGGCCATTGCGGCCCGCGCGACGGAGGATCTGAACGCCTCCCTGCTGCAGGTGTTGCCGCCTGAGGATCACGACAACGATCCCGGCACAACTGAGCGCATGGTCGAGGACGGGGTGGAAGGCACTGTCCCCGTCTATCTCGCCGTCGAGGGGCAGCAGGTTACCGGTGTCGCCTTCGAACTGACCGGCTACGGCTATGGCGGGGCAATCCGGGTGCTGCTCGGGATTGCGCCGGACGGGTCTGTGCTGGGCGTGCGTGTCCTGTCCCATGCCGAGACGCCGGGTCTGGGCGACAAGATCGAAGTGGCGAAGGACGGCTGGATCCTCGGGTTTGCGGGGCGCTCTCTGGCCGATCCGCTGCCTGAAAAGTGGAAGGTGAAGCGGGACGGCGGTGTCTTCGACCAGTTCTCCGGCGCGACGATCACGCCGCGGGCCGTGGTTGCCACCGTGCACCGGGGGTTGGAGATGTTTGCCCGCCAGAGCGACGTGCTGCTTGCACATCTGGACAAGGAGGCCGGGCAATGACCGACTACGCCAGGATCGCCCGCGACGGGCTCTGGAACAACAACATCGTCTTCGGCCAGCTGCTTGCGCTCTGCCCGTTGTTGGCGGTCACCGGAACCGCCACCAACGGCCTCGGGATGGGCCTCGCGACGACCGCCGTGCTGGTGGTTTCGGGGCTTGCCGTGTCGCTGCTGCGGTCGTTCATCCCGCCAGAGGTCCGCATCCCCGCCTTCGTTCTCGTCATCGCCTGCATCGTGACAGTGGTGGACATGGCGCTGAACGCATGGGTGCACGATCTGCACAAGGTCCTGGGGCTGTTCATTCCGCTGATCGTCACCAACTGCGCCATTCTGGGCCGGGCAGAGGCCTTTGCCTCGCGCAGGGCGCCGTTGGCGTCCTCGGTCGACGGGCTGATGATGGGCCTGGGTTTCACGCTGGCACTTGTCGGACTGGGCGCCGTGAGGGAGATCCTCGGATCGGGGACGCTGTTCGCCAATGCAGCAGTCCTGCTGGGACCGCGTTTCGGGTTCCTCGAAACGACCGTGTTGCCCGGCTATGACGGTTTCCTGATCCTGATCCTGCCGCCCGGCGGGTTCATCGTGCTGGGCGTCCTGCTGGCCTTGAAAGGCCGGATGGATCGTCGCGCACAGGCGCCGGCCCGCGCCCGTTCGCTCGACGCGACAGCGCGCGAGTTCATCGCCGCCGGCGTGCTGACCCCACCGGAAGGAGAACAGCGATGAACGTGGGCGTGGCCTATGCGAAGCCGACCGCGCAGGTCTGGCGCAACATCGACGTGCCGGAGGGCGCGACGGTGCGCGACGTGATCGAGCGCTCCGGGCTGCTGGAGCAGTTCCCGGAGATCGACCTTGCGGTCAATCGGGTGGGCATCTTCGGCGCGGTGGCGAAGCTCGACAAACCCGTGGCGGAGGGGGACCGGGTGGAGATCTACCGTCCGATCCATCCCGACGCCGAACTTCTTGAAAAGCGGACATGACAGGGCCCCGCCCCGCCAGAGGAGCACCAAGATGACAGGTTCATCGAAACGCAATCGCCTGACCCGCCGGTCGATGCTGACCCTTGCAGGCGCCGCCGCCCTGACGCTGGCCTTGCCTTCGCGCGGGCGGGCGCTGGTGGTCGGGGGCGGTGCTGCGGGTGCCGCCATGGCGTTGGCGCTGAAGGCCGCGCAGCCCGCGGCGTCCGTCCTCTTGGTCGAACGCGACCCGACCCGTCTGTCCCCCGTTCCGGCCACAGCCTTTGCCGCACCCTGTGCCAGCGTGACGCTGGAGACGCTTCGCGCACATGGGGTGGAGGTCCTGCTGGACGAGGTGATCGGGATCGACTGGCGGGCGGCACGGATCGCCCTCTTCTCCGGCCGTTCGGAGGCATTCGACCGGATCTGCGTCGCCCCGGGAACGATGCCCCGCCCGGAAGACATCCCCGGGCTCGGCGCCGCCGCCCGCTTCGCATGGCCCGCGGCCTGGGGCAGCGCGCGGGAGGCACGGCGGCTGATGGCCGCGTTGGGCGCAATGCCGGAGCGCGGGCACCTTGTCCTTCGGCTGCCGGCCGACGTTAGCCACCGGTCCGTGGCGGTGGAACGCGCGATGACTCTCGGCCGGTGGCTGGCCAAGAACCGCCCTGAGGCACGGATGACCGTACTCGACGGCTCCGCAGACCCGGCGCTGAAGCGTGCCGCCCTGAGCGCCGGCGTGTCCTGCGAGTGGTTCGGGCCGGGCGCAGGTGGCCGGGTCCTGTCGGTGGATGTTGGGAATGGACGGATCGAGACGGACGCCGGCCTTCTGTTGGCGGACGCGGTGAATTTCGTCACTCCGATGATGGCGGGCGACATCGCCGGCCGATCCGGATTGACTGACGCATCCGGCTGGTGCCCTTGCGACGCCTCCGGTGTGTCGAAACTTCGGGCCGGGGCGCTGGTGCTGGGAGATGCCCGCGCCGAAGCGGAAAGAACCATCGACGGAGCGCTGCAATCGGTTAGGGCGTCCCTGAAGGGCTGAACTCAACCGTCGGCGGCATCCCCGGGCCCGTTCAGCCGCGTCAGCAGCACGTCGAGCTTGTCGAGGAGCGCCGCCAGATCCTCTGCCCCCAGCTCCCGTTCTATGGTCGCATAGATGGCGGCGCTTTCCCTCGACGCCTCGCGCAGCAGCCGGTCGCCGCCGGGGGCCAGCCGAACCTGCGTGCGCCGCCGGTCCTCTGCCGCGCGCTCCACGGTGACAAGTCCGCGTGATTCCAGCGTTTTCAGGATGCGGGTCAGTGAAGGCGCAAGGATCACCGCCTGCTCGGCCAGCCGGGTCGGTTCGATCCCCGGGATCTCCTGCACCACCCGCAGCACGCGCCACTGCGCCTCTGTCACGTCGATGGCGCGCAGCATGGGGCGGAACCGCTCCATCACCGCTTCGCGGGCGCGCAGCAGCGCGATGGGCAGGGTCCGGCGGGTCTGGGACAGCGGGAAATCGGGCATCTGAAGTCTCCTGTTGACAGGCAGAATAAAACTTAACATGTTAAGTGTCAAAGGGAGGATGACATGCCACATCTGCGTTGCGAATACTCGGCGGGCCTTGAGGCGCACCTCGACATGGAGGTGCTGGGGCGGACGCTGCACGCCGCCATGGCGGAGACGGGCGTCTTCCCGCTGGGCGGTATCCGGGTGAAGATGCACCGCTGTTCGCTAGCCATGGTGGGCGACGCGAACCCGGGTCACGGAGTGGTCAACCACTTCCTCGCGCTGGAACTTTCGGTGGGTGCGGGCCGCGACAAGGACGTGCTGGCCGAGGCCGGGCGGCAGCTCTTCCAGGTGGCCGAGGCGGTCTGCGCAGACCAGCTTGCCGCGCCGCATTTCATGCTCTCGCTGGAGATCCGGGAAATCGATCCGGAGCTGTCGTGGAAGGCGAACTCGATCCACGCGCGCCTGGCGGCGGACAACGCAACCGGCTGAGGCCGGGCAAGCAGGTATTTGGACCAAGATGAAGCAGGAGGCCGGGAAGATGGCGGATCTGGCGGGAAATCTGGCACGGGCGGAGGCGGCGCTGGCGCGCGTCTCGGGCGGTGTGGCGCATCGCATCGGCGGCCGGGACGTGCGCTCGGACGCGTCGTTCGAGACCGTCTCGCCGGTCGATGGGGCGGTGCTGGCGCAGGTCGCCCGCGGCGGCGCGGGCGAGATCGACGCGGCGGTGCAGGCGGCAAATGCGGCCTTTGGTGAGTGGAAGGCGATGCCGGGCAAGGAGCGCCGGGCCCTGCTGCACAAGGTGGCGGATGCCATCGTGGCGCGGGCGGACGACATCGCGGTGGTCGAGGCGATGGACACCGGTCAGGCGATCCGCTTCATGTCCAAGGCGGCGGTGCGCGGGGCGGAGAACTTCCGCTTCTTCGCGGACAAGGCGCCGGAGGCTTGCGACGGCCAGACTCTGCACGCGCCGGGGCAGGTCAACATGACCTCGCGCCGTCCGATCGGGCCGGTCGGGGTCATCACGCCGTGGAACACGCCCTTCATGCTGTCGACGTGGAAGATCGCACCTGCGCTGGCGGCGGGCTGCACGGTGGTCCAGAAGCCGGCGGAGTTCTCGCCGCTGACGGCGCGACTTCTGGTGGAGATCGCCGAGGAAGCGGGATTGCCGCCGGGGGTGCTGAACGTGGTCAACGGCTTCGGCGAGGACTGCGGCCGTGCGCTGACCGAACATCCCGGCATCAGGGCGGTGGCCTTCGTCGGCGAGAGCGCCACCGGCTCGCACATCATGCGGCAGGGCGCCGATACGCTGAAGCGGGTGCATTTCGAACTGGGCGGCAAGAACCCGGTGATCGTCTTCGACGATGCCGATCTGGAGCGCGCGGTGGATGCGGCGGTCTTCATGATCTACTCGCTGAACGGCGAGCGGTGTACGTCGTCGTCGCGGCTGCTGGTGCAGGACACCGTCTACGACGAGGTCTGCGCGAAGGTGGCGGAGCGGGCGGCGCGGATCAGGGTCGGCCATCCGCTGGACCCTGAGACGGTGATCGGCCCGCTGATCCACCCGGTGCACGAGAAGAAGGTGCTGTCCTACTTCGAGAAGGCCGTGGCCGAGGGCGCGACCATCGCCACGGGGGGGAAGAAGCTGGGCGAGACCGGCTGCTATGTGGCGCCGACGCTGTTCACCGGTGCCACCAACGAGATGGCGGTGTCGCGGGAGGAGATCTTTGGCCCGGTGCTGACGGCGATCCCCTTCAGGGACGAGGCGGACGCGCTGCGCATCGCCAACGACACGGAATACGGCCTGACCGCCTATCTCTGGACCAGGGACCTGGAGCGGGCGTTCCGCATGACCTCGGCCCTCGAGGCGGGGATGATGTGGGTGAACTCTGAGAATGTGCGGCACCTGCCCACGCCCTTCGGTGGTGTGAAGGCCAGCGGCATCGGGCGCGACGGCGGCGACTGGTCGTTCGATTTCTACATGGAGACGGTGAACGTCTGTTTCGCCACGACGGAGCACCGGATCCCCACGCTGGGCGGCTGACGGGCACCGAGGGGGCGTTGAGGAGAGCGGCCCCCGGTCCCGATGGAAGAGAGACATGCGGCGGCGCGGGCCGTCCCCGGAGGAGTGAGAGATGCCGATTCCCGAACCGAACCTTTATCCGCCCTTCAACATCGTGCGGCTGAGCCACGTAGAATTCGGGGTGACGGACCTCGCGGCCTCGAAGGCGTTCTACGTGAATACGCTGGGTCTGCAGGTGACGGAGGAGACCGCCGACATGCTGTGCCTGCGGGCGCTGGAGGAGCGCGGCCACCACTGCATGGTGCTGCGCAAGACGGACAACCCCGCGGTGCAATACCTGGCCTACAAGGTCTATGCCGAGGAGGACCTCGACCGCGCGCATGACTGGTTCGCGGACCGGGGCCATGCGGTGGACTGGGTGGAGCGGTCGCACCAGGGGCGGACGCTGCGGACCGTGGACTGCTTCGGCGCGCCGATGGAGTTCTATCACAGGATGGATCGCCTGCCGCCGATCCACCAGCAGTACAAGCTGTACCACGGGGTGAAGCCGCTGCGGATCGACCACTTCAACTGCTTCGCGCCGGACGTGGATGCCGCCGTTGCCTTCTACGGCAAGCTGGGGTTCCGGGTGACGGAATACACCGAGGATGACGCGTCCGGAAAGCTCTGGGCGGCGTGGATGCACCGCAAGGGCGGCGTGCACGACGTGGCCTTCACCAACGGGACGGGACCGCGGCTGCACCACACCGCGTTCTGGGTGCCGACCCCGCTGAACATCATCGACCTTCTCGACCTGATGTCGACGACCGGCTACCTCTCCAATATCGAGCGGGGGCCGGGGCGGCACGGGATTTCCAACGCCTTCTTCCTGTATATCCGCGACCCCGACGGGCACCGGATTGAGATCTACTGTTCGGACTACCAGACGGTGGACCCGGACCTGGAGCCGATCCGCTGGGATCTGAAGGACCCGCAGCGCCAGACGCTCTGGGGCGCGCCTGCGCCGCGGTCGTGGTTCGAGGAAGGGTCGTTTTTCCACGGGGTGGAGCCGCGCGCGGCTGAACTGAAGGCGACGCCGATCGTGGCGCCCTGACAGGTTGGCCGACGTGGTGAACGCTTTATGAATGGCCTTGTCGGTGTTTCCCCCTCCCTACCGCCCTCCACTCTGGGCCGAGTCGGTGAAGGAAGGATGATCGGGGATCGGGCGTGTTGATGTGTGGTGCCGAGGGTGATGTGGTTGCGGGCATTCAGGTGCGCCGCGTGGTGCTGGATGCACTTGTGGTGCGGCCCGGGGGGCTCTGCCCCCGCCGCCTCCGGCGGCGCCCCCGAGGTATTTGGGCCAAGATGAAGGGCAGGGTGCGCCAAATGCGGCGCGCTGCACGGAGGAAAGATGGATTGGGATGAATTTGCGCGCTGGGGCGCGCAGGCGGCGGCTTTCGGGGCCGACTATCACAAGACGCTCAGGGACCGGCCGGTGCGGCCGGATGTGCAGCCCGGGGAGGCGGCGGCCTTGCTGGAGGCGGCCCCGCCCGAGGCCGGCGAAGGCATGGAGGCGATCTGGGAGGATTTCCTGCGCGTCGTGCCCGAGCGCCTGACGCATTGGCAGCATCCCCGGTTCTTCGCCTACTTCCCGGCCAATGCCGCGCCACCCTCGATGCTGGCGGAGATGCTGGTCACGGTGATGGCGCCGCAGTGCATGTTGTGGCAGACCTCGCCGGTTGCGACCGAGATGGAAGGCGTCATGGTCCAGTGGCTGCGGCAGGCGGTGGGCCTGCCGGAGGGCTGGTCCGGGGTGATCCAGGATTCGGCCTCGTCGGCCACGCTGTCGGCTGTGCTGACCATGCGGGAGCGGGCGACCGGCTGGTCGGGCAACCGCGAGGGGCTATCGGGCAAGGGGTCTTTGCGGATCTATTGTTCGGGACAGGCGCATTCCTCCATCGACCGGGCCTGCTGGGTGGCGGGCATCGGGCAGGAGAACCTCGTGAAGCTGCCGGATGTTGGCGCGCCATCCTATGGCGTGGATGCCGCCGCGCTGCGGGCGGCCATCGCGGCGGACCGTGCGGCGGGCCATGTGCCGGCGGGCATCATCGCGATCACCGGCGGCACGGGCATCGGCGCCTGGGACGACCTGTCGGCCGTGGGCGCTGTGGCGCGGGAGGAGGGGCTGTACCTGCATCTCGACGCGGCCTGGGGCGGGGCGGCGATGATCTGCCCGGAAATCCGCGACGCCATGTGGCCGGGGGTGGAGGCCTGCGACAGCATCGTGTTCAACCCGCACAAGTGGCTGGGCGCGCAGTTCGACTGTTCCGTGCAGTTCCTGAAGGACCCGCGCCAGCAGATCGACACGCTGAAGATCGAGCCGGAGTACCTCAGGACCTCCGGCTCGGAGGTGGTGAACTATTCGGAATGGACCATCCCGCTGGGGCGGCGGTTCCGGGCCCTCAAGCTCTGGTTCATGCTGCGGTACTACGGTCTGGAGGGCCTGCGGGCACGCATCCGCAACCACGTCGCTTGGTCCGGTGAGGTGTGCGAGGCGCTGCGGGCCCAAGGCTTCGAGATCGTGACGGAGCCGATCCTGTCGCTCTTCACCTTCCGCGGGCCGGGGGACGATGCGACACAACAGGCGCTGGTGGATGCGATCAATGCAGACGGGCGCATCTATGTCACGCAAGGCATGTTCGCCGGGCGCAAGGTGGTGCGGTTCCAGGTCGGCCAGTTCGACTGCACGCGCGACGACGTGATGATGGCGGCGGACGTGATCCGCGAGATTTCGGAGAGGATGTGATGGTCAGGTTTGTCAGCTTCACCCACGAGGGCCGGGCGAAATACGGGCTGTGGCAGGAGGACGGGCTGGTCGAGATGACCGGCTTCGACGGACATCCCGGGTTGTGCGAGGTGATCGCGGCGGGATCGCTCAAGGGTCTGGCGCAGGCGGCCATGGGGAAGACGGCGGACGTGGCCCATGCCGACGCGGTGCTGGAGATCCCGGTGCGCACACCCGAGAAGATCATCTGCGTCGGCGTCAACTTCCCCGACCGCAATGCCGAATACAAGGACGGGCAGGAGGCGCCGGGCAAGCCCTCTCTCTTCATCCGGTTCCCGCGGTCCTTTGTCGGGCATGGCGCGAACCTCGTGCGGCCGCCGGAGAGCGAACAGCTGGATTACGAGGGCGAGATCGCCATCGTTATCGGCAAGGGCGGGCGGCGGATCTCGCGCGAGGCGGCCTATGACCACATCATCGGGCTGACGCTCTGCAACGAGGGCACGATCCGCGACTGGGTGCGCCATGCGAAGTTCAACGTGACGCAGGGCAAGAACTGGGACCGGTCCGCCGCGATGGGGCCGTGGCTTGTGCCGTTCACCCATCCCGCGCAGCTCGACGACATCGGGCTGGAGACGCGGGTCAACGGCGAGGTGCGCCAGAAGGACCGCACGTCGCGGATGCTGTATGATTTCCGCTACATCGTGAACTATGTCTCGACCTTCACCACGCTGGTGCCGGGAGACGTGATCGTCTGCGGCACGCCCACCGGGGCAGGGGCGCGGTTCGATCCGCCGGTCTGGCTGAAACCCGGCGACGTGGTCGAGGTGGAGGCCGAGGGCATCGGAATCCTGAGAAACGGGGTAGAGGACGAATGACCGAGGACGAGATCCACGCCGCCGCCACGGCCCTCTTGCAGGCAGAGAAGATGGGCAGCCAGATCGGCCTCCTGTCCCTGAAGCATCCGGGCATGACCATGGACGACGCCTACGCCGTGCAGGCGGCGCTGATGACTGCCAAGCTGGTGGAGGGCCGCAAGGTGATCGGCTGGAAGATAGGGCTGACGTCGAGGGCCATGCAGGACGCGCTGAAGATCGACACGCCGGATTCCGGTGTGCTGTTCGATGACATGGCCTTTGAAACGGACGGGATGGTGCCCGGGGGCCGCTTCATCCAGCCGCGGGTGGAGGCAGAGATCGCCTTTGTCATGAAGGCGCCGCTGGAGGGCCGGGTCACGCGGGAGGAGGTGATCGCCGCCACCGATTACGTCTGCCCCGCGCTGGAGATCCTCGACACCCGCATCCTGCGCAGCGATCCGGCGACGGGTCAGGCGCGCGTGATCGTCGACACGATCTCCGACAACGCGGCCAACGCGGGGATCGTTCTGGGGGAGGCGCGGCACGATCCGCGGCTGGTCGACCTGCGCTGGGTGGGGGCCATCGTCAGCCGCGACGGCGAGGTCGAGGAGACCGGGCTGGGTGCGGGGGTGCTAAACGATCCGGTGATGGGCATCGTCTGGCTGGCCGAGCGGATGGGCACCTACGGTCAGTCGATCCGGCCGGGACAGGTGATCCTGTCGGGCTCGTTCATCCGTCCGCTCGAATGCCCGCCGGGCAGCCATGTGGAGGCGGACTTCGGTGCCTTCGGTCAGGTGGGTATCAGTTTCGGCTGATTGCACTCGGGCCGCGCGGGCGGAGTCACTCCGCCGGTTCGACCGCAATTTCCTGCCGCAGTTTGCCGGTGCCCCGGTCGAAGATCAGGATGCGGTCGTCGCCGGTCACCACGGCGTACCAGTCCACGCCCTGCGTGTAAGCGGTGGCGGTTGCGCCACCGGGCAGGGTGATGACCTCTGGCAGCGGCGCCTGTGCCTTGCTATAGCGGTGCCAGATCAGGCCGAGGATCCCCACGATCCCGACCATCATCACCACCATGAGCACCGTCACCATTGCCTGCAGGAACCGCAGGCCGGGCGGGTGCCGATATTCCGGCTCGGGAGTTTCCATGGACCGCCTTCGTGTCGTCATCGCGGCCGATCCGCCGCAACGCCTTGATAAGGCCCTTGCCCGCGATGTGCCAGAGGCCGCGGCCCTGTCGCGCACCCGTCTGGGCAGGCTGATCGCCGAGGGCGCCGTGACCCGCGAGGGCGCGCCGCTGACCGATCCCAAGGCGAAGGTCGCTGAGGGGGACGTGCTGGAGATCGCCGTGCCGGCGGCGGAAGAGTATGACGTCGTCCCGCAGGACATCCCGCTGGAGATCGTCTTCGAGGATGCCGACCTGCTGGTCGTGAACAAGCCCGCGGGCATGGTGGTTCACCCCGCGCCCGGCACGCCGGACGGCACGCTGGTCAACGCGCTGCTGCACCACTTCGGCGGCGATCTGTCGGGCGTCGGCGGCGAGAAACGGCCCGGCATCGTGCACCGGATCGACAAGGACACCTCCGGCCTGCTGGTCGTGGCAAAGTCCGACCGCGCGCATCACGGGCTGGCCAAGCAGTTCGAGAAGCACACGGCGCGCCGGGCCTATCTGGCGGTTGTGCATGGCGTGCCGGATGTGGCCGATCCCCGGCTGATGGGCACGCGCGGTGTCTCTGCCGGGGCAGGGGGCGGGATCACGATCACCTCCGGCCTCGCGCGGCACAGGACGGACCGCCAGCGGCAGGCGGTGTTCTTCGACGGGCAGGGGCGGCACGCGATCACCCATGCCCGCGTGCTGGAGACCTTCGGCGCGCCGGAATGCCTCGCGTTGGTGGAATGCCGGCTCGAGACCGGGCGCACCCACCAGATCCGCGTGCACATGGCCCATTCGGGGCACGCACTGGTGGGCGACAGCACCTATGGCGGGCGGCGCAAGCTGAAGGGCAGCGCGCTCTCCCCTGCGGCCTTTGCCGCCGCCGATGCCTTCGACAGGCAGGCGCTGCATGCGGCCGAGCTGGGATTTGTCCATCCGGTGACGGAGGAAGAAATGCTGTTCGAGGCGCCTTTGCCTGCGGACATGCAGGACCTGCTGGCGGCGCTGCGCACGGTGGCGTGAAGCGCCGAGTGTCCGTGCCTGACTTAGGTCAGAGTCGGCCAGCGATCAGCAGCCAGAGGCAGAACCCTACCTCCGTCACGATGCAGACGAGGTAGGCGGGCTGCATCAGCACGTTCAGGTCGGGCGCGGCCAGGCGGGTGATCCCGCCGGCGATGTAGATGAGCCCGGTCAGCATCAGCCCGGCAGGCAGCACCATCGGCGCGACGCGGGACAGGCAGACCAGTTTCGCCATCAGCATCGCGTTCACCCCGAACAAGATCAGACCGATATCATAGCCGCTGGCATGGAGCGCGGCGAAGGTCAGGGCAAGATCGGTGCGCCCGCCCTCCACCAGTTGCGGCACGGCCGAGAGGGCCACGAGGCTGGTGCCGATCAGCGCCGCCTGTCCGAGACGGAAGACCATGGCGGCGCGGGACAGGCCTTCGGAGACCGGGCGCAGAAGGGTGAAGAAGACAAGCGCCAGGGCAATGTCCGCCAGCAGCATGACGACGTCGGCCAGAAGGCTGAGGCGGATGGAGGAGAGATGGGTGACCAGCGTCTCTGCCCCGCCTGCCAGCGCGGGTCCGCGCAGGGCCAGCTCGGCCGTCAGGCCGGAAGCGATGATGACCAGATACAGCACACCGGCTGTGCGGATCTGGCGAGGTGCGTCGAGGGCGGGCATGGGATAATACTCCGTGACGTTCGGATTGGGTTTGGTCGCGGAGTACGTCATCGCGTTGTGTATGGAAATTTGCTGAAAATGCATCCATGTCATGCGATAATGTATGGGTTGGAAAAGCCGGATGTCATCGAGTGCACGTGCATGTGAACCCGCTGACATATGGGTTCCCCAACGTTCACGAAACCTTAACTTATGCGCAACGTTTGTTGGTTAAGCATCTTGAAACCGATGTGGCCAAGGGCCATCTGGATGTTAAGCCGTGTAACATGAAAGGCGCAAACGCGTCGTACGAGAGGGGCAAGGCATGAGCAACTACGCAAATCTCCCGGCACCGACGCCGGAAGCCGGTCTGAGCCGCTACCTTCAGGAAATCCGCAAGTTCCCGCTTCTGGAGCCTGAAGAGGAATACATGCTGGCAAAACGCTGGGTCGAGGACGAGGACACGCAGGCGGCACACCAGCTCGTGACGTCTCACCTGCGGCTCGCGGCCAAGATCGCCATGGGCTACCGCGGCTACGGACTGCCGCAGGCGGAGGTGATCTCCGAGGCGAACGTCGGCCTGATGCAGGCGGTGAAGCGTTTCGACCCGGAAAAGGGCTTCCGCCTTGCCACCTATGCGATGTGGTGGATCCGCGCCTCGATCCAGGAATACATCCTGCGGTCCTGGTCGCTGGTGAAGCTGGGCACGACCTCGGCGCAGAAGAAGCTGTTCTTCAACCTGCGCAAGGCCAAAAGCCGCATCGGCGCGCTGGAGGACGGCGACTTGCGTCCGGAACACGTCGAAAAGATCGCGACCGATCTGGGCGTGTCCGAGGACGAGGTCATCTCGATGAACCGGCGCCTGTCCGGTGGCGACGCGTCGCTCAACGCAACGGTCGGTTCCGAAGGCGAAGGGTCGATGCAATGGCAGGACTGGCTTGAGGACGAGGATGCCGACCAGGCCGGTGAATATGCCGAACGTAACGAGCTCGAGGCGCGCCGCGCCCTGCTGGAGCAGGCGATGGACGTGCTCAACGAGAGGGAAAAGGACATTCTGACCCAGCGGCGCCTGTCCGACCAGGCGGTGACGCTGGAAGAGCTTTCGGGCCAGTACGACGTCAGCCGGGAACGTATCCGGCAGATCGAAGTGCGGGCGTTCGAGAAGCTGCAGAAGCGGATGCGTGACCTTGCCCGCGAGCAGGGCATGCTGACCAGCGCCTGAACCGTTCCGCCGGGCCGGCAGCGGTGGCCCGGTGGTCAAAGCGGCGGACTCCCAAGATTACCTCATGTGTTCGAAGGCGCTGGCGGCCCCCTCCGGAAACGGAGGGGGCCTTTTCATTCATGAAACGATAAACCCCAAAGAAATGTACTAAACAATACATCTATTGGGAATCGGTAAATAGTACGGCGGCCAATTGATATTGAGTCGAATGCTGCGACTGCGTAGTTTCTCGGATTACGGAACCGAAAACCCTGTTGCCGAGTTTTCCAATGATTGCGGGAAACTTATTCCAGAAGCATGGGAATGAAGGGCAATATCCGATCATGAAGCTAGACGACACCGACCGCAAACTCCTCGCGCATTTGCAGCATGACGGGAAGGCCAGCATCCAGACGCTGGCTGATGCGGCCGGGCTTTCGACCTCGCCCTGCTGGCGGCGGATCAAGCGGCTGGAGGACGAGGGCGTCATCCGCGGCTACGTCGCGCGGCTGGACCCCAAGGCCCTCGGGCTTGGCGCGCTGGCCTATGTCTTCGTCAGCCTGATCGACCATTCCGATGACACCCTGTCGGCCTTCGGCGACCTCGTGGATCAGGAGGCGCGGATCGTCGAGTGCGAGTCCGTGACGGGGGCCTGCGATTTCCTGCTGAAGGTTGCGGCGCGCGATCCGGAGGACCTTGAGGCGTTCCTGAAGCGCGGGATGCTGGCCGGCGGGCTGGTGCGGGTCAGCCAGACGCATTTCATCCTGCGGCAGGCCAAGACCCGCAGCCCCTGGCCGCTCCTGTCCGACTGACACCCGATCGCCCGGATTTCGCGGGCGCGGCACGTTCCATCCCCGGCGCAACTGGTCTAGCGTGAGCGCAAACACCAGGGAGCTGACGATGACAGATCACGTGAGATGGGGCATCCTCGGCGCGGCAAAGTTCGCGCGCGAGCACATGGGACCGGCCATCAACCAGGCGCGCCGCGGGCGGCTTTGTGCGCTTGCCACATCGAGCGAGGAAAAGGCCGCGCCGTTTGCAGAGCGCGCGCCGGGGCTGAAGGTGCACCTCTCCTACGACGACCTGCTGGCCGATCCGGAGATCGACGCGGTCTACATCCCTCTGCCGAACCACCTGCACGTCGAATGGGCGGTGAAGGCGCTGGAGGCGGGCAAACACGTGCTGGTCGAGAAGCCGCTGGCCATGCAGGCCGCCGACTTCGCGCCGGTGATCGCCGCCCGGGATGCCACCGGAAAACTCGCGGCAGAGGCCTACATGGTCGTGCACCACCCCCAGTGGAAGAAGGCCAAGGCGCTCTATGAAGAGGGGGCCATCGGCGCGCTCAAGCGTGTTTCCGTCGCCTTCTCCTATGACAACAGCAGCGACGGCGAGAACATCCGCAACCGTCCGGAGACCGGCGGCGGCGCGGTGCCCGACATCGGCGTCTACGCCTACGGAACGGTTCGCTTCGTGACGGGCGAGGAGCCGCAGGCGATCCTGTCGACGGAAATCGAGCGGGAGAACGGCGTCGATGTCTGGAGCCACATCACCGCGCGCTTCCCCTCGTTCCATTATACAGGCGTGGTGTCGATGCGGATGGCGCCCTGGCAGGAGGTGGTTTTCCACGGCGACGGCGGCGTGATGCGCCTGACAACGCCCTTCAACGCGGCGGTTTACGGGCAGGCCGAGGTGGAGGTGCAGGGCAAGGACCTGAAGGTGACAAGGTGGCGGTTCCCGTCCGACAATCACTACGTCCATCAGGTCGAGGCGTTCAATGCATCGGTGCTGGACGGCGCGCCCTATCCCTGTCCGCTAGAATTCTCCCGCGGGACGCAGGAGATGATCGACATGATCTGGGCGGCCGAAAAGGCGTGAGGACGGACCGGGGCGCGGTTTTGCGCCCCGGCCCTTTGGGTCGCGATCACATCTCCTGAATGGTGATGACCACCTTGCCGGTCGACTTGCGGTCGCGCAAAAGAGCCAGCCCTTCCGCCGCTTGATCGAGCGGGTAGGTGTGGCTGACATGCGGCTTGAGCCGGCCCGCGCCATGCCACTCCATCAGCGTCGCGAGCGACCCGGTCAGGATGTCTGGCCGGAAGGCGAGGTAACCGCCCCAGTAGACGCCCAGCACGGAGAGGTTCTTGACCAGCAGGTGGTTCGTCTTGACCTGCGGCACGTCGCCGGATGCGAAGCCGATCGGCAGCAGGCGCGCCTCGGGATTGCAGGCGCGGAAGGCGGCCTCCCACTGTTCGCCACCAACGGGATCATAGACCACATCCGCACCGCCGAGCGCCTTCACCTCGGCCCGTATGTCCTGTGTCCGCGCGTCGATCAGGTGGTCTGCACCGGCCGCTTTCGCGGCCTCCAGCTTATCGGTGCCGCGGGCACAGGCGATGACCGTCGCGCCCATCAGCTTGCCGATCTCCACCGCCGTCAGCCCGACACCCCCGGCAGCGCCCAGCACCAGAAGGGTCTCTCCCGGTTGCAGGCGCGCGCGGTGATCGAGGGCGACATGGCTGGTGCCATAGGCGATCTGGAAGGCCGCGGCGGTGGTGAAGTCCATTGTATCCGGCAGACGGACGGCGCGGGTGGCATCGAAACAGGCCATCTCGGCCAGACCGCCTTGCCCGCCGAAGACCGCCACACGGTCCCCCGGAGCGAAGTTTTCGACACCCTCACCGAGCGAATCAACCACGCCGGCGACCTCCATACCGAGTACGAAAGGACAGTCCGGAGTATCCTGATAGGTACCCTTGATCATCAAAAGGTCGGCGAAATTCAGGCCGCAGGCGGCGACTCGAATCCGAATCTCTCCCGGTCCCGGGGTCGGTACCTCGATTTCTTTCAACTCCGGTGCGGAGTCCGGAGAAAATTTAACGTACGCACGCATAGGTGCCTCCTATCCTTTTGCGCCGGAAGATCGACGAATTCCTCGCGCCTTGGACGCGTAATGTGCAGTCCAAATTTATTAACAGCAACAATTCCTGTTTTTTTTCAACTTTGTGTTGTTATTCGTTCGCGTTTACCATTATTAGGCGGTTGTGTGTCTTGATATGAGTGACCGTTTTGATGTAGCACATCAGGCCATACACGTGCAGGATGAGGCTGGTCGGACGGTCTGAAGATAACCGGGTCTCTCATTTGGCCAAACCTTAGAACAGGAAGACACACGATGGCGCATCCCGTTGACGTTCATGTTGGAAAACGTATTAGACATCGCCGCTGGCTGGTGGGCATGACCCAGCAACAGCTGGCCGAAAAAGTGGGTATCAAGTTCCAGCAGATCCAGAAGTACGAAACGGGTGCGAACCGTGTCAGTGCCTCCCGCCTTTGGGACATCGCAGATGCGCTCGACGTTCCGGTGAGCTTCTTCTTCGAAGGCATCGAAAACGAGAATTCCGAAGTTGCTTCTGGCGACAACGTCCCGGCGGATATCCTTGGCGACAAGGAAGCACTCGACCTCGTGCGGTCCTACTACGCGATCCCCGAGAACCAGCGACGCCGTCTTTTCGAACTCGCCCGCGTCCTGTCCGACGTGGCTTGAGCCGCCGCGCCGCCTGCGATAGCCCCTGACAGGGCGAAGCGTACGGAGGCGACAGGTGGACATTTCAGGACGATTGGCCGAAGATTTGATCGGCACTGCGCACGCCCTTGCAGATGCAGCCGGGGCGGCGATACTCCCCTACTTCAGATCAGCCGGGCTGACTGCGGACAACAAGCTGACGGACGGGTTCGATCCCGTGACCGCCGCTGACCGCGCCGCCGAAGAGGCGATGCGCAAGGTCCTGGCAGAACGCCGGCCCGACGACGCGATCCTTGGCGAGGAATACGGCACGCAATCCGGCACCAGTGGGCTGACATGGGTGCTCGACCCGATCGACGGGACGCGTGGCTTCCTTGCCGGAACCCCGACATGGGGCGTGCTCGTGGCGCTGTCGGACGACACCGGCCCGCGCTATGGCATCGTCGACCAGCCCTACATGGGCGAACGCTTTTCCGGCGGGCTGGGGCAGGCGGCGTGGCGTGGTCCGCGCGGGCAGGGCCCAATGGTCACACGGCGAACCTCCGGCCTCGAAAACGCCCTGCTTTTCACCACCTTCCCCGAAGTCGGCCAGCCGCAGGACCGCGCCGGTTTCGAAGCCGTTGCGGCCCGCGCCAAACTGGTGCGCTATGGCATGGACTGCTACGCCTACGCATTGCTGGCGGCCGGGCAGATCGACCTCGTCATCGAGGCCGGGCTACAGGCCTACGACATCCAGGCCCCCATCGCCGTGATCGAGGCGGCGGGCGGGATCGTGACGGACTGGGCGGGCGGGCCGGTGCATGACGGCGGTCGCGCTCTGGCGGCGGCGAACCCGGAATTGCACGCGGCGGCGCTGGAGATCCTGAAAGGCTATTGAGGAGCCGCCGCAATGCCCGAGATCCTGATCCGCAATGCCCGCCACCTCCTGACCATGGACGATGCCGGAACGGAGACGACCGGCACGGACATCCGTTTGCGCGATGGGATCATCGCAGAGATCGGCACCGGCCTTGCCACAACGGGAGAGGTCATCGACGCGGCGACCTGCGTCGTGACGCCGGGCCTCGTGAACACGCATCACCACCTTTACCAGACGCTCACCCGTGCGGTGCCCGGCGGACAGGATGCCCTGCTCTTTGGCTGGTTGCAGACGCTTTACCCGATCTGGGCGCGCTTCGGTCCCGAGGAGATATTTGTCTCGGCGCAGATCGGTCTGGCCGAACTGGCGCTGACCGGCTGCACGCTGACTTCCGATCATCTCTACCTCTATCCCAACGGCGCCCGGCTGGACGACACCATCGCGGCGGCGGGCGAGGTCGGGCTGCGGTTCCATCCGACCCGCGGTGCCATGAGCATTGGAGAAAGCGACGGCGGCCTGCCGCCCGACAGCCTCGTGGAACGGGAAGCGGCCATCCTCGAAGACTGCATCCGCGTGGTCGACGCCTTCCACGATCCCCGCGACGGCGCCATGGTCCGCGTCGGCATCGCCCCCTGTTCGCCTTTCTCGGTCAGCCGGGACCTGATGCGCGACGCGGCTCTGCTGGCCCGCGACAAGGGCGTGATGCTGCACACCCATCTCGCCGAGAACGACGAGGACATCGCCTACAGCGAGGCGCATTTCGGTTGTCGGCCGGGTCAATACGCTGAGGATCTCGGCTGGACCGGCGACGACGTCTGGCACGCGCATTGCGTGAAGCTCGACACGACGGAGATCGACCTCTTCGCCCGCAGCCGCACCGGGGTCGCCCATTGCCCCTGTTCCAACTGCCGCCTCGGATCTGGCATCGCGCCGGTCCGCGCCATGCGCGATGCGGGCGTGAAGGTGGGTCTCGGGGTGGATGGCTCGGCCTCGAACGACGCAGGGAGCCTCGTGGCCGAGGCGCGGCAGGCCATGCTGCTGCAGCGTGTCGTCCGCGGCGCCGACGCCATGAGCGCGCGCGAGGCACTGCGCATCGCGACGCGCGGCGGGGCAGAGGTGCTGGGCCGCCACGACTGCGGTCAGATTGTTGTGGGCAAGCGCGCGGACATCGCACTGTGGGACGTGTCGGGCATCGAGTCCGCAGGAAGCTGGGACCCAGCTGCGCTGTTGCTGGCGGGGCCGCCCAAGGTCCGACACCTTCTGGTTGAGGGGCGGCAGGTGGTCCGGGACGGGCAGGTGGTGACTTTCGATCTGGACGCTGCCATAAAAAGGCAGAATGCGCTTGTGCGTCGTTTGGAGAATATTCTGTGAAAATCCTTTATGGACTGTGTCTTGCGGCTATTCTTGCCGCCGGTGCTGCCACCGCCCAACCCGTCCGCCAGATGCTGAACGGCCTGCGCGCCGAAGAAGGGCTGGACCAGGTCAATCCCTCGCCCCGCCTGGAAGAGGCGGCCAAGGCGCATGCGCTCGACATGTCCCGCAAGGGTTTCTTTTCGCACGAGGGCTCGGACGGCAGTGACGTCATGACCCGCGTCAGGCGGCAGGGTTACCGGGCCTGCGCCGTGGCCGAGAACATCGCCAAGGGCCAGAAGACCCTGTCCGAGGTGCTGGGCGACTGGATCGCTTCCCCGCCGCACCGCGAAAATATGGTGAAGCCGGAGGTCAGGGAATACGGACTGGTCCGCGCGCCGGGCGATGTCTGGGTGCTGGTGCTGGGCCGCGACGGCTGCTGAGGCGCCTCACGCTTTGGACGGTTTGCCCATCACATAGGTCTGCGCGATCGCGCGGTCGTCGCCCATTATGATCGTCGGGAAGAGCGCCTCCCAGATGGTTTCCGCTACGGCGGAGCGCTGCGCAATGGCCGGGGTGGAGGCGAGGTCGAGGACGACGAAATCCGCCTCCGCGCCCGGTTCCAGCCGACCGATCCTGTCCTGACGCAGGGCGCGGGCAGAGCCTTCGGTCGCAAGCCACAGCAGTTCTGCCGGGTGCAGCGCCCGGCCACGCAGCTGCGCGATCTCGTAGGCCGCCGCCATGGTCCGCAGCATCGAGAAGGAGGACCCGCCGCCCGTGTCGGTGGCGAGCCCGATCCGGGGCCCCTCTGCCATCAGCCCGTCCATGTCGAACAGCCCGGAGCCGATGAACGTGTTGGACGTCGGGCAATGAACCAATGCGGCGCCGACCTCGCGCAGCCGGTCGCGTTCGCGCGGCTCAAGGTGGATCGCGTGCCCGTAGAGACCATTGGCCCCGAGCAACCCGTGCGCCTCGTAGGTGTCGAGGTAATCGCGCGCCTCCGGGAAAAGCCCTTTGACCCACGTGATTTCTTCGGTCTGCTCGGACAGGTGGGTCTGCATCAGGCAGTCGGGATGCTCGGCCCAAAGCGCGCCAAGGGCCGAGAGTTGTTCGGGCGTCGACGTGGGTGAGAAGCGGGGCGTGATGACGTAGGACGCCCGCCCGCGCCCATGCCAGCGGCTCAGCAGTGCCTTGCTGTCATCGTAGGCGCTTTGCACTGTGTCGCGCAGCGTGTCCGGCGCGTTGCGGTCCATGCAGGTCTTGCCCGCGAACACCCGCATGCCGCGTGCCTCAGCCGCTTCGAAGATCGCATCGACGGAGGCCGGGTGGATCGTGCAATAGGTGCAGACCGTGGTCGTGCCATGCGCGAGCAACAGGTCGAGGTATCGCCCCGCGATCTCTTGCGCGTAGGAAGGGTCTTGGAACCGGCTTTCTTCGGGGAAGGTGTAGGTGTTCAGCCAGTCGATCAGCCGTTTGCCCCAGCTCGCGATCATTGCGGTTTGCGGGTAATGCGCATGGGCGTCCACGAAGCCGGGAAGGATCAGCCCGCTACCATGGTCGCGCACCGTCGCGTCAGGGTGACGTTTTCTGAGCGCGTCCGCCCCGCCAACTTCTGCAATCTTGCCGTCAACGACCAGAATCGCGCCCGAAGTGACGTGTTCGGCCGCTTCGATCCCCTCCTTGAAGGGGTCTGCGCTGAAACGGATCAATTGCCCGAGATGCAGCTCTGATGTCATCGCGATCTCCTTCCCGCGCAGTCCGGGCAAACCCTATGGGGCCGCTGCGAAAAGGACAATCTGCCCTGTTGCTTTCCGGGCGCTTGACCTAGTCTCCGTGACAAGAAACGCGGAAGGGCAGGCACATGGCGCAGGAAAGCGAGGCAGTGGCCGACGAGGACGCGCGGGAAGAGGCGCGCGACGAGGGATACGACCTCGACCGCAAGGCTGTCGCGCGGATTCTGTACGCCGTAGACACCGACGACCGGGAGCAGCTTGTCGAGCTCATGGAGCCGCTGCACCCGGCCGACATCGCCGACCTTCTGGAACAGGTGAACGCCTACGACCGGATGCGGCTGATCCGGCTTTACGGGCACGAGATGGACGGCGACATCCTCTCGGAACTCGACGAGGCGCTGCGCGAGGAAGTCATCGGCATCCTCACGCCGCAGGTGTTGGCCGAGGCGGTCCGCGAGCTCGATTCCGACGACGTGGTCGATCTGATCGAGGACCTCGACACGCCGCAGCAGACAGCGATCCTCGACGTACTTCCGGAAAGCGAACGGGCCGCGGTCGAGCAGTCGCTGGCCTACCCGGAGTTCTCCGCCGGCCGTCTCATGCAGCGCGAGGTCGTCATGGCCCCCGAGCATTGGAGTGTCGGCGAGGCCATCGATTTCCTGCGTTCGTCCAAGAGCCTGCCAGAGCAGTTCTACCATATCGTGCTGGTCGATCCGCGCCTGCGGCCGGTCGGCAACGTCACTCTCGGGCGGCTCATGTCGTCCAAGCGCGACGTGACCCTGAAGTCGATCCAGGAGGAGTCGTTCCACACCATCCCGGTGATGCAGTACGAGGGCGAGGTCGCATATGCCTTCAACCAGTACCACCTGATCTCCGCCCCGGTCGTGGATGAGAACGACCGCCTCGTCGGACAGATCACCATCGACGACGCCATGGCGGTGCTCGACGAGGAGAACGAGGAAGACATCCTGCGGCTGGCCGGTGTGGACGGCGAAAGCCGCCTGTCGGACAAGGTGGTCGATACAGTCAAGCGCCGCATTCCCTGGCTGGCGGTCAATCTCGTTACGGCGGTTCTGGCCAGCCTTGTCATCGCGCAGTTCGAAGCGGCCATCGCCGAGATCGTCGCGCTGGCGGTCCTGATGCCCATTGTCGCCTCCATGGGGGGGAACGCCGGGACGCAGTCGCTGACCGTTGCGGTGCGTGCGCTGGCGACCAAGGACCTCACCGGCTCCAACTTGTGGCGGGTGATCCGCCGTGAAGGCGTGGTCGGCCTGATCAACGGCGTGGCCTTCGCGGTCATCATGGGGATCGTCGGCATCATCTGGTTCGGCTCGCCTGCCCTGGGCGGGGTGATCGCATCGGCGATGGTCATCAACCTCGTGATCGCAGGTCTGGCGGGGATCATCATCCCGGTGGTGCTTGAAAAGGTGGGCGTCGATCCCGCGCTCGCCTCCGGCGCCTTCGTCACCACCGTCACGGATGTGGTCGGCTTCTTCGCCTTCCTCGGGCTCGCCGTTGTGGTGCTGCTGTGACGCTGGAAGAGCGCAAGGCGGCCGCCCGCAAGGCGGCCTTTGCTGCACGAAAAGCGGCGTTCGAGGCACGGTTGCCGGGCCAGGCGGGACGTCTGAGCGAGATACTGGCAGGGCATCGCGGGGTGCCTTTGTCGGGCTACATGGCCATCCGCACGGAGATCGACCCGCTCGCCGCCATGGCCGAGGCCTCGGCCTACGGTCCTGTCGGCGTGCCCGTGATCGACGGACCGGGGCTGCCGCTCAGCTTTTCCGTCTGGGAGCCGGACTGCGAGATGACGGACGGACCCTTCGGCGCGCGCATCCCGTCGGCGGGCATGGCGATGGTGCCGGAGATCCTCATCGTGCCGCTGGTTGCCTTCAGTCGGAGCGGGGGGCGTTTGGGATATGGCGGCGGCTTCTACGACCGCACGCTGGAGCGGCTGCGGGCGAAACGACCGACCCTTGCCATCGGCTTCGCGTTTGCCGGTCAGGAGATGGATGATCTGCCGCTGGAGGACACGGACCAGCCGCTCGACCTGATCGTGACCGAGCGGGAGATCATCGAGCCCTGAAGCCGGCCCCTTTCCGTCAGGGCCTGCCCCGGCGGTGCAGGTGTCAGAGCGCCCGCCAGCCGATGTCGCGGCGGCAGAACCCTTCCGGCCAGTCGACCGCATCGACCATCGCGTAGGCCCGGTCGCGGGCCTCCTGCAGCGTGGCGCCGCGTGCCGTTGCGTTCAGGACGCGCCCGCCGGTAGCCGTTACCGCGCCGTCGGCCTCGGTCGTGCCGGCATGGAACATGACGTTGAAGCTGTCCTCGGGCAGGGCGTCCAGCCCGCGGATCACGGTGCCCTTCTTGTAGCTGCCGGGGTAGCCGTCGGCTGCCATGACGACGGTCATGGCGTGGTCGTCGGCCCAGTTGACCTGTGCATCGGCAAGCCGCCCATCGGCGCAGGCGTGGATCAGGTCCAGTGCCTGAGCGCCCAACCGCAGCATCAGGACCTGGCATTCCGGATCGCCGAACCGCACGTTGTACTCCACCAGCCGCGGCTGGCCGTCTTCGATCATCAGGCCAACGTAAAGGACCCCCTGGTAGGGCGTGCCGCGCCGGACCATCTCGGCCATGCAGGGGCGCACGATCTCGTCCAGCGCCTTCGCGGTCACGGCATCGTCCATGATCGGGGCGGGAGAGTAGGCGCCCATGCCGCCGGTGTTCGGGCCGGTGTCGCCTTCGCCCACCCGCTTGTGGTCCTGCGCCGTTCCGACCGGCAGGCAGGTTTCGCCATCGACAAGGACAAAGAAGGACGCCTCTTCGCCGGTCATGAATTCCTCGATCACCACCTCGGCACCTGCGCCGCGGAAGGCACCGCCGAACATCTCGTCGACTGCCGCGCAGGCCTCGTCGAGGGTTTCGGCGATGATGACGCCCTTGCCCGCGGCCAGACCGTCCGCCTTGACCACGACAGGGGCGGTTCCTGCACGAATATGGGCCTTTGCTGCATCGGCGTCGGTGAAATGTCCGTAGGCGGCGGTGGGCGCGCCGCAGGCGTCGCAGATTTCCTTGGTGAAGCTCTTGGAGGCTTCGAGCCGTGCCGCCGCTGCCGAGGGGCCGAAGACAGACAGGCCGGCCTCCCGCAGCCGGTCTGCGACGCCCGCCGCCAGGGGGGCCTCCGGTCCGACGATCACCAGGTCGATGGCGTTGTCGGAAGCGAATTCCGCGACCACGCCGCCGTCCTCGATGTCGATACGTGCGCATTCCGCGATCTGCGCGATGCCCGCGTTGCCCGGTGCGACGATCAGCTTGTCGCATTTCGGGTTCTGGAGCGCGGCCCATGCCAGGGCGTGTTCGCGTCCGCCGCTGCCGAGGATGAGGATGTTCATGTGCGTGCTCCTGTGTTGCAGTCGGGGCGGATGGCCTGGGCGGGACCGGGGGCCAGCCCCCGGACCCCCGAGGTATTTGTCACCAAGATGAAGGACGGGGGCGCTTTTGATCGGTTTACGGGTGCTTTAAGGTTCGCGGGAAGTGAGGGCAAGAGAGCGTGGCATGGACCTGATCGACGACGGCACGAATGGCAACACGCCGGAATTCTCGGTCTCCGAGCTTTCGGGCGCGGTGAAGCGCGTGATCGAGGGGGAGTTCGGTTTCGTCCGGGTGCGGGGCGAGGTGGGGCGCGTGTCGCGACCGCGCTCCGGGCACGTGTACCTGGACCTGAAGGACGACCGGTCGGTGATCTCCGGGGTGATGTGGAAGGGCGTGGCGTCGCGCCTGCAGACCCAGCCGGAGGAGGGGATGGAGGTGGTGGCCACCGGACGGCTGACCACCTTCCCGGGGCAGTCGAAGTACCAGATCGTGCTGGAGGATATCCGTCCGGCAGGCGCGGGCGCGCTGATGGCGATGCTGGAAAAGCGCAAGGCGGCGCTGGCGGCGGAAGGCCTGTTCGACGCCGGGCGCAAGAAACCCTTGCCTTACCTGCCGGACATCATCGGTGTCGTGACCTCGCCTTCGGGCGCGGTCATCCGGGATATCCTGCACAGGCTGCGCGATCGTTTCCCGCGCAAGGTGCTGATCTGGCCGGTGGCGGTGCAGGGTGCGGCCTGCGCGCCGGAGGTGGCCCGGGCCATCGAGGGGTTCAACCGCTTCCAGCGCGGCGGTCCCTTGCCGCGTCCGGACCTGCTGATCGTGGCAAGGGGGGGCGGCTCCGTCGAGGACCTCTGGGGATTCAACGAGGAGGTCGTGGCGCGGGCGGCGGCGGCTTCCGACATCCCTCTGATATCCGCGGTGGGGCACGAGACCGACACCACGCTTATCGACTTCGTGTCCGACCGCCGGGCGCCGACGCCCACTGCCGCCGCCGAACTGGCGGTGCCGGTACGGATGGAACTTGCTGCACAGATCCGGGATTTCGGTGCACGAATGACCCGCGCGATGGGCCTCAGGATCGAGCATCGCGGGCAGCGGCTGCGCGATCTGGCGCGTGCGCTTCCCCGCCCGGAGGAACTGGTCGAAGGGCCGCGGCAGCGGCTGGATGTCATGGGCGACCGGCTGCCCGCGGCACTGACCCGCGCGGTGGACCGGCAGCGCCTGCGGCTGACCGAAACCGTGGGGTCCCTGCGCCCTGCGATCCTGCGGCGCGCGGTGTCGGTGGAGCGTGGGCGGCTGGATGAGCGCGCGGCCCGCCTTGGCCCGGCGCTGGAACGGGCCATCAAGGTGCGGCGGGACACGCTGGACGCGCGGGCCGCGCGGTTGACGCCGCGTGCCATCCTGCGCGAGATCGGCACCGGGCGCGAGCGGCTGGACCGGTTGTCCCAACGGATGGATGCCGCGCAGGAGGCCCGCCTTCAGGATACCCGTCAGCGGCTGGAGGCCTTGGCCCGCCTGGCCGAGACGCTCTCGTATCGCGCCACGCTCGACCGCGGCTATGCCGTCGTCTGGTCCGAGAGCGGGGTTGTCACCAGCCGGGCCGCTGCGGAGGAGGCCTCCGGGCTGGAGGTGGAATTCGCCGACGGGAGGCTGAAGCTGGGCGGCGGCGCGCCCCAACGCCGCAAGGCAAAACAGGAGCCGCCCGAGCAGGGCAGCCTGTTCTGACGGGCGCGCCTGCCGTAACCCCCTGCCACGTCACGCTTTCAGCGCATGGAAGCCCTGCTCACAGAAGGGTTTCCTTTTCTTCTGCGCTCGCATAGGCTTTGCTGCATCGCTGCATTTTCCGGAGGAGGGGGAACCCGTGGCCGAGACCGAAAAACCGCTTTTGATCAAGCGTTACGCCAGCCGGCGGCTGTACAACACCGAGACCTCCGACTACGTGACGCTGGAGGATATCGCGGGCTTCATTCGCGATGGCCGGGACGTGCAGATCGTCGACCTGAAGTCCGGAGATGACCTGACGCGGCAGTACCTTCTGCAGATCGTGGCGGAGCATGAAAGCAAGGGCGAGTCCGTCCTGCCGATCAACGTGCTGACCGACCTTGTCCGCAGCTACACGACGCAGGCCACCAGCACGGTGCCGCAGTTCTTGGCCCAGACCTTCGAGATGTTCCGCGACAGCCAGTCGAAGTGGGTCGAGAACATGGGCAACATGAACCCGTCCATGGCCAAGAGCCTCGAGGCGATGCAGGCGCAGCAGGAGGCGTTCCTGAAGGCGATGACCGGCGGGGTTGCGGGCTCGACCGGGCCGACGATGGAGACACCGGCCAAGGGCGGGGACGACCTCGGCGATATAAAGAAACAACTGGCCGAGCTTCAGAACAAGCTGTCGAAGCTCGACAAGTAAGCCCGTTGTTCATCGAAGGCGCGCCACCCGGGCCTGCCGGTGCGCGCCTTTCCGATTCCTGAACGCCCGTATTTTCAGGTGCCGTAGGCGCGCTGGTCGCCCATGACGGTCTCGGCGGCGTGGATCAGCACGGCCGCCACCGCATCGCACTCTTCCTCCGTCAGGCGGGCGGGCAGGCGGGTGTCGCAGGCGCACATCAGCATGGCGCGGGTCTTCGGCAGATCGGGCATCTCGGGTAGGAACTGCCAGTTCCAGTAGGCCCGGGCGTTGTCCGTACTCAGCCCAAAGACCTGCACCTTCACTCCGTTGCCCGCCGCGACCGAGACGAAGGCGCGGGTCTGCGCCTCGTCCATGCCGACCACGTTGAACTGGAGCGAGTCCGGGGCGCGCATCTCCGGCTCGAGCCGGGCGGGGACGTGCAGCCAGGGCGAGGCGTCGATCTGCGTGGCCACCCGGTCGTGGTTGCGGCGGCCATCGGTCACTCGGCGCGCGATATGCGGAATTTGAGGACGGATCACCGCTGCCGAGAGGTTCGACATGCGCAGATTGTAGAGCGGCAGGCGGTTCTGCCAGCGGGCAAAGGCGGCCTCCAGCTCGGCGGTGTTGTCGCCGGGGCGCAGGTGCTTCTGCCACATGTGTTCGTATGCGCCGGAGAGGATCACAGCGCGCGCCACCACCTCTGCGTCGTCGGTGATCAGGATGCCGCCTTCGCCGGCGTTCAGCAGCTTGTAGGACTGGAAGCTGAAACAGCCGATCCGGCCAATGGTGCCGATCTTTCGGCCGTGCCAGGTGGTGCCCAGCGAATGGGCCGCGTCCTCGATGACCGGGATGCCCCTCGCATCGCAGAGCGCCATGATCGCGTCCATGTCGGAGGTGTGACCGCGCATGTGCGAGACGATGACCGCCGAGACGCTGTCCAGCTTGGCCGCGAAGTCGTCCATGTCGATGCGGTAGTTGTCGCCGCATTCGCACAGCACGGGGACAAGGTCCGCGTGGATGATCGAGGAGGGCACAGCGGCGAAGGTGAACCCCGGGATCAGCACGCGTGCATCGCGGGGCAGGCCGAGTGCCTTGAGCGACAGGAACAGCGCGGCCGAGCAGGAGGATACGGCGAGCGCGTATTTCACCCCCATCTCGGCGGCGAATTCGCGTTCCAGCAGGGCGACGGGCGCATCTTCGGGCGCGGTGTAACGGAACAGGTCGCCGGATTGCAGCAGGCGGTCGATCTCGGCGCGGGCCTCGGGCGGGATCGGCTCGGCGTCATGCATGTTGGGGAGCATGGTTTTCAAAATCCTTAAGGTCCGTTTTCGGAAATCTAAAACAAGCCGGCGCGCAGCGCAAAGGGTCTTTGCGCCGCAGGACGCGACAGGCAGGGATTTTGTGGCCGATGGGTGACGGGATCGGGGGCGTCAGATGCCGAGGCGGTCGCGCAGCGAGAACCACGTCATCGCCAGCATCAGCAACGGAGAGCGCAAGGCGCCGCCGCCCGGGAAGACTGGAGTGGGGAGGCGGGCGAAGGTGTCGAACCCCTCCGACTGGCCGCGCACGGCCTCTGCCAGAAGGCGCCCGGCCTGCACCGCGTTGCCGACCCCGTGGCCGGAATAGCCCGAGGCCGAGAGCACGTTCGGCCCCAGCCGTGCCAGATGGGGCAGGCGCTTCATGGTGATCGCCAGCGTGCCGCCCCATGCATGGGTCAGGGGGGCGTCGGCGAGGTGGGGGAAGATCCGCGATAGGGGCTTGCGCACCGTGGCACGGATGTCCTTCGGGAACTTGTAGCCATAGCTTTCGCCGCCGCCGAACAGCAGACGCCGGTCCTCGGACAGGCGGAAGTAGTTGACCACGAAGAGGTCGTCGGCCACGGCCACATCGCGCGCCAGCACCCTGTCGGCGGCATCGCCCAGCGGTTCTGTCGCGACGATGAAGTTGTTGATCGGCATGACCCGCGCCGCGACGTTGGTGTCGAGCCCGCCGAGGTAGCCGCCGGTGGCGAGGATCAGGTGGTCGGCCTCGACCCGCCCGGCCTCGGTCTGTACGGTTACGCGGGCGCCTTCCTTGATGTGGTGCACCGCCGAGCGTTCGAAGATCCGTGCGCCCGCGCCGTCTGCCGCCCGGGCCAGCCCCAGCGCCAGCTTCAGGGGGTGCAGGTGCGCGGCGCCCATGTCGAGCATCCCGCCGCAATAGGCCGGGGAGGGGCAGATCGCGTGGAACGCGTCCTTGTCCATCGCCTCTATCTGGTAGCCGTACTGGTCGCCCATGTGTGCGGCGTAGCGGTGCATCCAGTCGGCGGAGTCAGCCGAGGTCGCGGCCCAGGCCACACCCGGTTTCAGCGCGCAGTCGATGTCATGCCGCGCAATCAGGTCGCGGACCAGCGCCTTGGCATCCTCGCCCAGGTCCCAGAGGCGCCGCGCCTCTTCCGGGCCGACCATCTTTTCCAGCGTGAACTGGTCCTGCCGTTGGCCGGACCCCAACTGCCCGCCGTTGCGCCCGGAGGCGCCGAAGCCCACGCGATGCGCCTCGACCAGAACCACGTCCAGACCGGTTTCGGCCAGGTGCAGCGCTGCCGACAGGCCGGTGTAGCCGCCGCCGACCACGCAGACGTCCGCCTGAACGGTGCCCTTGAGCACCGGGTAAGGCGGCAGCGGTTCCGCCGTATCTGCGTACCAGCTTTGCGGGTATTCGCCGCGGCGATCATTTGAAAACAACAGGTTCACGCGACCTCCACATGTCTTTGGCCACACGCCGGACGGCGACCGGGCGTCATGCGCCCGGCGGTCGGGGTGCGGCGAGGGACAAACCGCCCGCGGCGGGTGTCATACGTTCAGGAGCAGGTGTTCCCGTTCCCAGGGCGAGATCACCTGCAGGAACTCCTCGTACTCCGCCCGCTTGACGATGCCATAGACGCGGCAGAACTCCGGCCCCAGCACCTGGTGCAGGGCGTGGGCCTCCTCGAACAGCTCCAGCGCCTGTCCCAGCACCTGCGGGAAGTCGCCGTCGCCCTCGTAGGCATCGCCCATGAATTCGTCGGAGGGTTCCAGCTCGGCCACCAGCCCGAGGTATCCGCAGGCCAGCGAGGCCGCGATCCCGAGGTAGGGGTTGCAGTCCATGCCCGCGACGCGGTTCTCCACCCGGCGCGCGTCGGGCGAGGCCAGCGGCACGCGGATGCCCGTCGTGCGGTTGTCGCGGCCCCATTCGAGGTTGATGGGCGCGGCGTGGTCCTTCACGTACCGCCGGTAGCTGTTCACGTAGGGCGCCATCACCGCGATAGCCGTCGGCATGTGCCGCTGGAGCCCGCCGATGAAGTGGCGGAACATGGCGGTCTCTTCGCCCTCCGGTCCGGCAAAGACGTTCTGCCCGGTCTCGAGGTCCAGCACCGAATGGTGGATGTGCATGGCCGAGCCGGGCTCGTCCGCGATGGGCTTGGCCATGAAGGTGGCAAAACAGTCGTGCCGCAGCGCCGCCTCGCGGATCAGCCGCTTGAAGTAGAAGACTTCGTCCGCAAGCTTGACCGGGTTGCCGTGCCGCAGGTTGATCTCGAGCTGGCCTGCGCCGCCTTCCTGCGTGATGCCGTCGATCTCGAATCCCTGCGCCTCTGCAAAGTCGTAGATGTCGTCGATCACCGGACCGAACTCGTCCACCGCGGTCATGGAATAGGCCTGCCGCGCCGCTGCCGGACGGCCCGAACGGCCCATCATCGGCTTGATGTCATGCGCCGGGTCGATGTTGCGGGCGACGAGGAAGAATTCCATCTCCGGCGCCACGACCGGTTTCCAGCCCTTGGCTTCGTAAAGGCTCACCACGCGCTTCAGCACGTTGCGCGGCGAGAAGGGGATCGGTTCGCCATGCCGGTCGAAGGCGTCGTGGATCACCTGCAGCGTCCAGTCGCCGGTCCAGGGGGCCGCCGTCGCCGTCGACATGTCCGGCTTCAGGATCATGTCCCGCTCGATGAAGCCGTCTTCGCCTGCGGCCTCGCCCCAGTCGCCGGTGATCGTCTGGTAGAAGATCGAATCCGGCAGGTGGAAGTGTTTCTGCCGGGCGAATTTCGAGGCAGGCACCGCCTTGCCGCGGGCAATGCCCGGCAGGTCGGAGATGATGCACTCCACCTCGTCCAGCCGCCGTTGCGAAAGGTATTCCCGCGCCGCCTCTGGCAGTTCGTCCTCGAATCCGCTCATGAAATCTTCCTTTCCCGGAAGAACCGCGCGAACATCTCGGCGATCTTTCCGCTGTCGAGGGGCGTACCAAGCTTCGCTGCGGCCGCCGCCAGTTTGTCATCCGGCACCACGCCGGGCCCGCGCGTCTCGATCAGGGCGCGGGTGTAGGCGTCATCGAACTCCGGATGCGGCTGCACGCTCACCGCCTTGCCGGGGTAGAGCAGCGCCGCGTGGGTGCAGAAATCGCTCGACGCGATGGTTTCGGACCCGTCGGGGGGCGTGATCACCTGGTCCTGGTGGTAGGCGTGGATCACCCGGTCGCCGTCGGGGAAACGGTAGGTGACGGGGCCGATGGACCAGCCGCCCCGGAACTTCTCGACGTGCCCGCCAAGCGCCTGCGCAATGGCCTGGTGCCCGAAACACACGCCGACCATGGGCTTGTCGGCGGCAAAGGCGTCGCGGATGAACTGCATCAGCGGCTCCATCCACGGATGATCCTCGTAGACCCCGTGACGGGAGCCGGTGATCAGCCAGCCATCCGCATCGTCGACGCTGTCCGGAAAGACGCCGTCGACGACCGACCAGCTTTCGAAGTCGAAGCCGTAGGGTTTCAGCATACGGACGAAGAAATCCGGATATTCGCCGAACTCGGAGACGAGATCAGCAGGAACAGGGCCGGTTTGCAGAATACCGATCTTCATGGATCACCACGGTTTGTCGGGACGTTAAGCGGCTCGGCGACCCGCCGCAAGGGGGCCGCGCGAGACGGGTTCAGACGGTGTCGAGGTAGATGTCGACGCGCTCCTGCTCGGTCAGGTCTTCCATGTCGCGGCTTTCCTGACGTTTGAGCATGACTGTGTTGCGGATCATCTCGCGCGGGAAGATGCGCGGCAGGACGGTGCTTTTCTCGAAGGCGTCGATGGCGCTGTCCCAGTCGCGGGGGATGGACGGCAGGTCCTGCACGTAGGCGTTGCCGGTGATCGGCGGCGGGGGCATCTCGCCGTCCTCGATGCCCATCAGTGCCGCCCCGAGGATCGCCACCAGCACGAGGTAGGGGTTCACGTCGCCGCCGGACACACGGTGCTCGATCCGGCGCGCGGCGGGGCTGCCCGAAGGCACGCGGATCGCCACGGTGCGGTTCTCGTAGGCCCAGGACAGGGCCGCGGGCGCGTGCGCGCCGGGCACGAAGCGTTCGTAGCTGTTGAGGTGCGGGGCAAAGATCAGCGTGCTGTCGTGCAGCGCCTTCAGGCAGCCGGCGATGGCGTGGTGAAGGACCTCCGTCCCCTCCTGTCCGCCGTTGTCGAAGATATTCTTGCCGTCCTTGTCGAGCACGGAGAAGTGCGCGTGCATCCCGGAGCCCGCGTAATCCGCATAAGGTTTCGCCATGAAGGAGGCGGCGAAGCCGTGCTTGCGGGCCAGACCCTTCACCAGCGTCTTGAACAGCCACGCGTCGTCGGCGGCCTTCAGCGCGTCGTCCTGGTGCAGCAGGTTGACCTCGAACTGGCCGAGACCGGCCTCCGAGATCATCGTGTCCGCCGGGATGTCCATCAGCTCGCAGGCGTCGTAGAGGTCGGTAAAGAACGTGTCGAAGGCATCGAGGGCGCGGATCGACAGGACCTCTGCCATGTCGCGCCGCTTGCCCGACCGGGGCGACACCGGCACCCGGAGCGTGCGGCCGCTGTCGTCGATCAGGTAGAACTCCAGCTCGACCGCGCAGACCGGGGTCAGGCCGCGCTCGGTGTAGCGTTGCAGGATCGCGTTCAGCGCGTGGCGCGGATCGCCGTCATAGGGTCGCCCGTCCTCGTGGAACATCCACAAGGGAAGCAAGGCCGAGGGCGCCTCCAGCCAGGGCATGGGAACAAAGCCGCGTTCGGTCGGGAACAGCGTCGCGTCGCGGTCACCTGAATCGAAGACCAGCGGGCTGTCGTCAATGTCTTCGCCCCAGATGTCGACGGAGAGGGCGGAAAACGGAAAGCGGGTCCCGTCCGACAGCAGCTTGATTGCGGAGGGGATGGGCATCCGTTTGCCGCGTGCGACACCGTTCAGGTCGCAGGCGGCGGCTCGGATGGTACGGATCTGCGGGCGCTCGTGCAGCCAGGAGGCAGCGGGGGCGGGCATTGTGGGCCTCGTTATCGTTTTTTGATCAAATTACTGATAACGAGAAGCGGCCCTGTTTGACAAGGCCGCTACGGTGTCCCGATGCTGTAAAAGAGGAGCGCCGACGCAAATTCCACCGGAAGCAGCAGCAAACCGATGACGGTGAAGAACATCCGGCGGCGTCCGATGCGCGTCATGTTCTGGTAGCTCGTCGACGATTGCATGGCGACATAGGTGAAAATGATCAGGATCATTCTCAGGACAAACAAGGCGAGGATGAGTGTGACTGTCATGGATGAGGGCCTCCAATCAGATTGCCCGGCGTCTGTGAGTGTGGACGACGTAACCATCATCGGCGAAGTGGCGGTCGCTGCGAAGAGGCGGCGGTCAATGGCGCCGTCAGATGCCCGGTTCGATGGCAGCGGGAATGCGGTCGCCCCCAAATCGTGCGCAATTGGAAGGCGGAGAACGGCGGTTGATGGCCTTACCCGACCATTTTACTCGAAATCCGAGATACACCAATAGGGTGATTCTGTCTGCGCAGGAGACAACCTGTCGAAGCGTGCCGGCATAAGGCCGCAAAGTCGCCCGCGCTTCGTTAGTTACGGGACGCGCGGCGCAGACGTCCCAGCGGAGTTTGTCAGCGCAGAAGTTGAGGTTTCAGCCGCAGCCGGGACCGGACCGCACTGGGCAGGTGCCGGTTCAGCCGCCGGTTCACCAGCCCGAACACGCCGATGATCGCGAGCGTGACGAGGATGAAGTAGCAGGCCAGGATCGGGTAGGGGACAAACGGGTTGAACGTCTTGTCCGCGAAGTACTGCGCGTAATAGAGCGCGTCGCCCCCCTGCTGGCGCGCCGGGAAGCCCGAGAAGAAGACCAGCGTCGTCGCATGGAAGAGGAAGATGGCCTCGTTTGTGTAGGCGGGCCACGCCAGTCGCAGCATCGTGGGCCAGGTGATCTTGCGGAACTTGGCCCAGCCCGCGAAGCCATAGGCATCCGCCGCCTCCAGATCGCCCTTGGGCACCGACAGCAGCGCGCCGTAGAAGATCTCTCCGGAATAGGCAGCGGTGTTCAGGAACAGGACGATCAGCGCCCCGAGCCACGCGGACGTGAAGGGATCGAAGAACGGGTAGACCGACTTCAGCGACTGGAAGGTGAAGTAGGCAAAGAAGAACTGGATGAACAGCGGGCTGCCGCGGAAGATGAAGATGAACCATTCCGCCGGTTTGCGCAGCCACGGCCGGACGGACGCCTTGCCAAGCGCCAGAGCCGTGGCGAGGACGAACCCGGTCATCAGCGCCACGAGCCCGAAGTAGACGTTCCAGATCATCCCGGACCCGATCAGGACGACCTGCTTGCAGAGGGTGAAGTCGTCGCGCGGCAAGAGACGCTCGCCGTAGCCCAGCGACCGGAAGGCGTACATCTGCACCGTGTCCCAGCAGCTCATGAGGCCCGCTCCCGCAGGGCGTCGGGCATAGGGCCATTCGGCTGTGCGGTCGTCGCGATGAACGGGGCGGCGTGGGGCGCGGTGGGTGTCATCATGCCGCCTTCCTTTGTGTTTCGCCGCCCATGGTGGCCTGTCCATGGGTCAGCTTTTGCATCACGCGCGCCAGCACCTTCTCGGACACCCATGTGAACAGCAGATAGAAGACCAGCAGCGCGAGGAAGTACCACATGCGCCAGTCGCCGTGCGGGTAGTCGGTGAAGCGTGCGGTCTTGGCGCCGCCCAGCTCGCGCGCCCAATAGACGATGTCCTCGACCCCCAACAGGAACAGGAGCGGCGTCGCCTTGATCAGCACCATCCAGAGGTTGGACAGGCCGGGCAGGGCATAGACCCACATCTGCGGGATCAGGATACGCCATGTCGTCTGGCGGGGGGACATGCCGTAGGCCTCCGCCGTCTCGAGCTGCGCCTGTGGCACCGCACGCATGGCGCCGAACAGCACGTTGGCGGCAAAGGCCCCGAAGACGATGGAGAAGGTCAGCACGGCCAGCAGGAACCCGTAGGTTTCGTGCTGCCATTGCGGCGCGTTGCCCAGAGGCAGCTTGGCGGCGGCGCAGACCACGAAGTCGTTGCCCTGCCGGATCGGCATGTCCCAGTCCGGGCATTTGACCTCGTGCCGGATCCATTCGAAGAACTGGTCGAGCGCGATCACGAAGAACAGGAAGAAGGCGATGTCCGGCACGCCCCGGACGATGGCGATGTAGCCGCGACCGAACAGCGACAGCGGCAGGAACCGCGACCGGGCCGCCATTGCCCCGCCAAGCCCGAAGGCCAAGGCCACGGGCGCGGTGATCGCCAGCAGCAGCAGAACCGTGCCGATGGACCAGTAGATCGCAACGTGCTTGCCCGTGGTCAGGTAGCACGACAGCCACGCGAGGCCGTCCAAAACGCTCGGGTCCGTGCAGAAATTGAACATTCCGGGCTCCTGCTGCGCCCTCGCACGGGCGAATACCTGACTTGACGCCTCTTAGCGTTTTGTCGGGTCCGATCCGTCCTGTAAGCTGGACGGGTTTTAAAAACTCAATTCAGAGGACCACATTATAAGCGACGAATTCCAGTTCAAGAAACCAAGCCCTGCAGCCGTTATCGACAATGGATCCGGGATGTTCCAGCCACCGATGCCGGTGTTCGAAGACCCGTCGTTCGGCAAGCAGTTTCCCCCGACCGTGTCCTATGAGTACTCGGATGACGGCTCGCTCCTGCCGGTAGCGTTCGAAGATCCTTCGTTCGGGAAGAACCCGCCGCCGGTTTTCGAAGACCCCTCGTTCGGCTTTCTGCCGCCGGCCTTCGAAGATCCGAGCTTTGGCTGAGAAAGGGGCCGCGCGCAGGACGCGCGGCCCGTCCCCGGATCAGAAGCCTTCGCCGATTTCCCACTTGGCGATCAGCTCGTTCAGCGATCCGTCGTCCTTCATGGACTGGATCGCCGCGTCGAATTTCTCGCGCAGCTCGCCGTCGCTTTCGCGCAGGCCCAGGCCGATGCCGCCACCGATCAGGACGTTCTCGCCCACGAAGACGAGGTCTGCGTTCTCTGCCTCGATCGGTTCGAGGTAGGCCCGGTCGGCCAGAACCGCGTCCGCCTCGCCGTTACGCACGGCGGCGATGGTCTCGTCCGGGGTGGCGAATTCCAGCAGGGTCGCGCCCTGCTCGGCCACATAGGAAGCCTGGATCGTGTTGGCCTGCGCCGCGATCACGCCGCCTTCGAGGTCAAGCTCGGTGCCGTCCATGGCGAGGAAGGCGGACGGGTCCGGCTGGGTGTAGTTCTGGGTGAAATCGATCACCTCGTCGCGCTCGTCGGTGATCGACATGCCGGCGATGATCGTGTCGTAGTTGCCGCTGACGAGGTTCGGGATGATCGAATCCCATTCGTTCGTCACCCATTCGCATGTCAGTTCGGCGCGTGCGCAGAGCTCGTCACCCAGCTCGCGTTCGAAGCCGTCGACCTCGCCCGCGTCGTTGATGAAGTTGTACGGAGGGTAGGCGCCCTCGGTCCCCATGCGCACGACGGAGTGGCTCTCGGCCATGGCTGCACCGGCCATCATCGCCAGCGCCGCGGTTCCGATCAGAAGGTTCTTCATGTCTTGCTCCCTGAGTTTCCCGGGTCCCGTCCCTTGGTCCGGCCCGGCGTATGTGGTCAGACGGTCGTTGCCGCCTCACGCATGAACGGTCGACTGCAGGAACCCCTGCAGACGTTCCGATTTCGGTGCACCGAAGAGCGTCTCCGGCGGGCCCTGTTCCTCGATCAGACCGCGGTGCAGAAAGATCACGTGGTCCGACACGTCAGAGGCCATCTTCATGTCATGGGTGACGATCAGCATGGTGCGGCCTTCCTCGGCCAGCGCCTTGATGACCTTCACCACTTCCTGCTCCAGCTCTGGGTCGAGCGCGGAGGTCGGTTCGTCGAACAGCAGCGCCTCCGGCTCCATGCACAGGGCGCGGGCGATGGCGGCGCGCTGCTGCTGGCCGCCCGAAAGCTGGGCGGGAAAGGCGTCGCACTTGTCGCCGATCCCCACCTTGTCGAGGTAGCCGCGGGCGGCGGTCTCCACCTCGTCGCGCGGACGGCCCAGCACGGTCAGCGGTGCCTCCATCACGTTCTGCAGGATGGTCATGTGGGACCAGAGGTTGAACTGCTGGAACACCATCGACAGGTTGGTCCGTATGCGCAGCACCTGCTTCGGATCGGCCGGCCTGCGGGCGTGGCCCGACCCCTTCCAGTGCACCGGCTCGCCCTTGAAGACGATGTCGCCCTGCTGGCTGTCCTCAAGCAGGTTGCAGCACCTCAGCAGCGTGGACTTGCCCGACCCGGACGATCCGATCAGCGACACCACATCCCCACGGCGGGCGGTCACATCCACGCCCTTCAGCACTTCGAGACTGCCGTACGCCTTGTGAAGATTACGGATTTCGATGACGGGTGTTTCGGTCAAGAAGGCCTCTTGCGGGTCCGGTCTGGCGCGTTGCCGGGTATCAACGCGCAATCACGTGATCTTGGCAAGAGGGCAGAGGGCAAAAACGCGCCGCTGACGTTTCGTCAAAGAGGTGGCGGCGCCGGGATGGGCAGGGCGAGATAGGCATCCACCTCCAGGACCACCGGCCCGCGCGGCCCGCCAAGCGCATGCCGGTCCTCGGCGGTCAGCCGGTCGAGCGCGTGGGAGATGCCCTTCTGGAGCGGCGAGAGGTCGGACCCGCGCGCCGCGATCAGGGGCAGGCCGGGGGTGGCGCGCGTACGTCGCCGGACGGCCAGCCGTTGGGCCAGATCCGGGTCGTATATCTCCACCAGCCGCCAGGTCACCGCGTCGACAAAGGCCACGTCCGCCGCGCCCTGCGCCACGGCCTCCGCCGACGCACGGTGCGCGCCGGTCGGGATGTAGCCGGCGAACGGGGCACCCTCCGTCGCCGCCCAGCCGGACTGGCTGTCGGCGGAATTGTAGGCAAGGCGCAGGTCTTGTTCCGGCCGGTCCTCGCCAGTGCGGGTCAGAACGACGGAATGATAGTGACCGGCCGGCGTATCGGGCAGGTCGAAGTCGAGGGTGCCCACGTAGTCGACGGACCTGTGCAGGGCGGCGCGAAAGGGCAGCCCGCATGTCTGGGACAGGGCGAGGTCCGGCGCGCGCCAGTGATCCATCCAGTCCTGCGGCAGGTCTTCGGGCGGGGTCAGGGGCGGCAGGCCCGGTGAGGTGTCCCGCACCAGTGTCCACAGCCGCCGCCACGCCGTCGCGTTTTCCTGCCGCCAGTACATCGGCAGGCTGGCGATCATGCCCTGTCTTCGACCCTCTGGCGGGCCAGCGCGCTGTCAACGTCGCTGATGCCCAGCAGGTTCGACACCAGCCGCAGCAGCGCATCTTCGCGGGCGTCGCGGTCGTCGTCCGCCAGCACCACCAGCCAGAGCGCCTCGATCACCGCGATGCGCTGGTCGTAGGGCACGGCATCCTTGATGGCGCGGGTGAAGCGGACGGTGTCGGGCGCCTGCGACTCGAGCTCTTCGGCCTGTGCGCGCAGGTCCTGCGCAGCCTCGGGGCTGAGCGCGTAGCGCGCGGTGGTGATCCGGTCGATGCGTTGCGCTTCGGCACTGTCATAGACACCGTCGGCGCGGGCGACCCGAACCAACAGCGCCGTCAGGGCCAGTCGGGCATCTTCATCCGGAAGCTGCGCGGGCTGAGGATCGGTGAGTCTTTTTAGAAAATCGGCGAACATCAGGGGGATATAACCTCTCTCCCGGTGGCGGCAAGTGGTGTCCCGCGCGGCGGATCACGGAATGACAGAGGCCAGCCGCGCTTCCTCGGAATCGATCCGTTCGATGCCCAGGTGGGTTTCCACGAGATCGACCAGCGCCTGTTCGCGCGTATCGGTGATGCCGTCCGAACGCGCCACCCGCCACAGCGCCTGCACGGCCTCCAGCCGGTGAGCGTAGTCCACGTGGTTGCGAATCAGCCCGGCCAGCTCTGCATCGTCGGCGATCGTGTGGGCCAGCCGCTCGCACATGGCCCGCATCTTGGCGGCCTCGACCGGGTTGAGGTCGTTCCACTCGGCCAGCGTCCGGTCGATCTGCTCGATTTCCTCGAAGAGATACGCGCTGTCCGCTTGCGCCACCCGAACCAGCAGAGTCCCCAGCGCGTATTTCGCGTCCAGTTCCGGCAGCGGTTCAGGTGTGGCCGGCTTGCTGCGGAAGAAGGTTGTCAGGCGTTCGAACATGGAATCCCCCGTGTTGTCGGCGGTCAGGATACTCTCAACGCCCGCTGCGCCGGGGCGGTTTCCGGTCGGAAAACAAACTTCCGGAGAGGTGTTGCAACTCTGCCTCCAGCCCCCAGGGCGGGTTGATGACGAACAGGCCGGAGCCGACCATCCGGTGCCCTTCGCGCGCGGGCGGGAAAGCGACCTCGTGCGTCAGCGCATCGGGGAAGGCGGCCTGAAGCGTTTGGATCATCGGCAGATGTGGTTTCTCGGTCAGGATCGGATACCAGATCATGACGATGCCCACGTTCCACTTGGCCGCGATGGCCTGCACGGTGCGGGGCACGGTGACGTAGTCGGACTTCACCTCCCAGCTCGGGTCGATCAGCATCAGGCCCCGGCGCGGATCGGGCGGGGTGAGCGACAGAGCGAGCTCGAAACCGTCCTGGTTGTAGATCTGGGTGGTGGGGGAGCGGAGGGCCGTGCGCAGGGCGGCGTGTTCCTGCGGGTGCAGTTCGGCCAGGTGCAGGCGGTCGTCGTCGCGCAGCAGGGTTTGGGCGATCATCGGCGATCCGGGGTAGGCGTTCGGGCCATGGGCCGTGCGGACCTGCTCAACCGCAACGCGATAGGGATGCGTGGCGGGGATCTGTTCCAGCAGCCGCGCGATGCCCTGCGCCGCCTCGCCGGTTTTCTGCGCTTCCGCACCGCCCAGATCGTAGAGCGCGCGCCCGGCGTGCGTCTCGATGTAGGTGAGCGGTTTGGGCTTCTTCATCATGTAGTCCAGCGCCCACGCCAGCGCGGCGTGCTTGTGGACGTCCGCCAGATTCCCGGCGTGATAGGCGTGTTGATAGGACAGCATGGATGCTGCGTAAGGCGCGCCCTCTGCCGGGGCAAGTGTTCTGACTCGGTGCGACGGGAATTTGCCGGGCTGACTGGATGTGCAGTGACTTTGCACCGGTTGGGGGCGTTCGTGTGCGGGCTTTGCGAACCGTATTTAAATCCATATTTTTCAGTGCTTTGGGTTTTACTTGGATGCGGCTTCGAAAGACTGGCACTCCCCGCCGGATCGGCAGGGCATGCCGGATCCCGGCAGGCCTCGCGGGTACGGCAAGGGGCAGGTGAAACTGCCGGAAACGCGCAGGTCCCGACCTTGCGGCAATCTGAGGTTGATATGACAACACCGAAAAAATGCAACCTTGAGGTTGCCTCGGGGCGGTCTGCTCTGCCCAGATTTTGCCGTCTTGCATTGTAAGCCTCAAGGAAACGAACCGAAGAGGCATAGAGCAATGTACAAAAGAATCCTCGATATCGTCCTGTGTTCCACGGTTGTTCTGGGCTTCTCGTCCGGCGCGGTGGCGTCGCTGACGCGGGCGGACATGCACGCGCTGTCCGACTACATGATCGCGTCGAGCGGTTTCACCTGCGTCGAGGTGAAGGCCGTCGCGCCGACGCCGGCGGAACACGTGTACCGTGTAAGTTGTGACAACGGCGCGGGGAAGCAGGTCTATGTCATCAACGCGCGGACTGGCGAGGTCTGGCGGACCTGAGCGCCGTTAACGCTGCGCGCTATGTCGTGCAACGGGGCCCCGGGGCGGGCGACCGGGCACGAACTTAACCCCTTTCCAACAAAGGTTGATGGGCTGGAAGGGGCGAACCGGCCGGTTTGAGGGGTCTAACCGGCCGGTTCTTAACCATTGGACCGTGACGCTGCGTCACGGTTCCGGGTTTTTCGTCAAGGTTCTGGTAACCGGGCCGCCGAGGGCAGCCGGACCACCCGGAAAACCGCAGAGCGGGGAAAGAGAACGCCCTGGCGAACACGTCGCAGAACGTGCCCCGGGGCGTTCACATTTCAGGGTAGTTCTTCGGCCAGGTAACCGGACAGTTGACGGGCGGGCGGGAGCGCCTTGGCACGCCCCGCCTTGGCCGGTTCAGACCAGCCGCGACACTTCCTTGGCCGCGCGCACGAAGTCCCTGAACAGCGGGTGCGGGTCGAAGGGTTTGGACTTCAGCTCCGGATGGAACTGGACGCCGATGAACCACGGGTGGTCCGGCCATTCGACGATTTCCGGCAGACGGCCGTCCGGGGACATGCCCGAGAAGCGCAGGCCGGAGGCCTCCAGCGCCTCCTTGTACTTGATGTCGACCTCGTAGCGGTGGCGGTGACGCTCGTCGATGGTTGTGCGGCCGTAGACCTTCGCCACGCGCGAGCCTTCGGTCAGCACGGCGTCGTAGGCGCCGAGGCGCATGGTGCCGCCCTTGGCGTCGTCCGGGCGGCGGTTGACCTTCTCGTTGCCCTGGATCCATTCCTTGAGGTGGTAGACCACCGGCTCGAACCGCTTTTCGCCGGCCTCGTGGTCGAACTCCTCGGAGCCGGCCTTCTTGACGCCCGCGACGTTGCGGGCGGCCTCGATCACCGCCATCTGCATGCCCAGACAGATGCCCAGGTAGGGGATCTTGTGCTCGCGCGCGTATTGCGCGGCTTTGATCTTGCCCTCCGTCCCACGTTCGCCGAAGCCGCCGGGGACGAGGATGGCATCGTAGTTCTCGAGGTAGGGGCCGGGGTCCTCACGCTCGAACAGTTCCGCGTCGACCCATTCGACGTTGACCTTGACGCGGTTCGCCATGCCGCCGTGGGTCAGCGCCTCGGCAATGGATTTGTAGGCGTCCTCGAGCTGGGTGTACTTGCCGACGATGGCGACGGTGACCTCGCCCTCCGGGTTGAAGATGCGGTCGTTGACGTCTTCCCATTTTTCGAGGTTGGGTTTCGGCGCGGGGGTGATCCCGAAGGCGTCGAGCACGGCCTGATCCAGCCCCTCGCGGTGGTAGGCGATGGGCGCCTCGTAGATCGACTTGAGATCCTGCGCGGCGATCACGCTGTCGGGGCGGACGTTGCAGAACAGCGCCAGCTTCTCGCGCTCCTTCGCCGGGATGGGCCCTTCGGAGCGGCAGACAAGGATGTCGGGCGCGAGACCGATGGAACGGAGTTCCTTGACGGAGTGCTGCGTGGGCTTGGTCTTCAGCTCGCCGCTGGCCTTGATGTAGGGCAGCAGCGTGAGGTGCATGAAGATGCACTGGCCGCGCGGCTTGTCCTGGGAGAACTGGCGGATGGCCTCGAAGAAGGGCAGCCCCTCGATGTCGCCGACGGTGCCGCCGATCTCGCAGAGCATGAAGTCGACCTCGTCCTCTCCGATGGAGATGAAGTCCTTGATCTCGTTGGTGACGTGCGGGATCACCTGGATCGTCTTGCCGAGGTAGTCGCCGCGCCGCTCCTTTTCGAGCACGTTGGTGTAGATCCGTCCAGAGGAGATGGAATCGGTCATGCGGGCCGGAACGCCGGTGAAGCGTTCGTAGTGCCCGAGGTCGAGGTCGGTCTCTGCGCCGTCGTCGGTGACGAAGACCTCGCCGTGTTCGAAGGGCGACATGGTGCCCGGATCGACGTTCAGATAGGGGTCGAGCTTGCGCAGACGGACGGAGAAGCCCCTTGCCTGCAACAGCGCCCCCAGCGCGGCGGAAGCCAGTCCCTTGCCGAGCGAAGAGACCACACCGCCGGTGATGAAGATGAAACGCGCCATCAGGAAACCCCGTGTCTTTGCCTGTATTTCCGGTCTTTCGAGTGTCGTCCGACCGGGTGATCAGCCGTTGGACAGGCGGCTTGTACCGCATGTGTCATCGGCTGCAACACGGGATTTGGCGTATAGCGGATTCGGACCGGAAAGTCCAGCCGGGGCGCAATATGCTGTTGGCTCCGGCGGGGGGCGGTGCAAGGGATTGTAGGTCGGGATCGGGCTGTCGGGGCGTGACCGGGCGGTTTTCCGCGGTGAGGCGGGCCGGGGCGCCCGGGTCCTGCCGGTCCTGCGGGCGTGGGTCTGCCGGGGTGGCGGGGCTGCGTGCAGCCGGTGCGCTTCAAGGTCGGGAATGACGGACTGTCGCTGCGGCAAAACATGCGGCAGGATCGCCGCATTGACCGAACCAGACATTTTCGAAGCAGGGCATGAGTATGGAACAGTTTTCACTGAACTACGGAAGGATCACCGGGACCTACAGCGGAAGCGGCAGCGCGCTGGGGGGATTCTCCGACGTGTCCGGGCTGGGCACAGAGACCGAGGTGATCGAGTACCGCGAGGGCGGCACGGCGGGTGCCGCGGCGGGCAACGACAACGAGTATCGCTATGTGCCGGTGCGGCGCTTTTTCGGCGAGGACGAAGACGGTTTCGATTTCCGTGACAACGGCGGGGACGGTGAAGCGGTGAAGGTGAAGCCGGTCTTCGTGACCTCCGTCCAGACCGGCGGCTCAAGCGGCATGGACGATTATCCGGCCGCTGACGTGGACGACGGACCGGGCTTCGATGCCTTTGGCACCGGGGACGGGTATTTCGACTTCGGCTGAGTCGCCGGGCATAATGACGAAACGGAAAAGGCGGCCCCGGAGGCCGCCTTTTGTCATGCGTTTCGCCGTTGTGGCGCGTGTCAGTCCGCGCTGGGGACCAGCGGCGCGTCGGTGTTGCCGCCCGAGGACGGCGGCGCCAGCAGGTCGTCGGTGTTGATGTCACCGCCGGGCGTGGTCGCGGGCTCTTCCTGCGTGGAGCGGCCCGCGGGTGCGAGACGGTCGAGGATCGAGGTCCCGGCAGAGTTCTGCGCCGCGATGATCGTCAGGGTGATCGAGGTGACGATGAAGGCGATGGCCAGCACCCAAGTCACCTTTGCCAGCGGCGTGGTGGGCGCGCGGGCGCCCGCCGGACCGCCACCGCCGCCCATACCCAGGCCGCCCCCTTCATTGCGCTGGAGAAGCACGACTCCGATCAGGCCGAGGGCGAGAAGGAGGTGGATGATGAGGATGACGTTTTGCATTGGTGCTCGCGGTCACGCTTTGGGTTTGCGGTCATGTAGGGGAATGAGCCGGCATGCGCAAGCCGATGACGGGTGACGGCAGGTCGCGGGGGCGGCGAAACGGGCCGGGGCGGCCCTGTTCCGCCCTGCGCCGAGAGCGCCCGCCCGCCTATTCCTCCACGTCGTCGGTGTCGACCTGGCCGGAGAGCGCGCGGCGGATGATCGACCAGCTGAGGCCGATGCCCAGCACCACCGAAAGCGCGAGGAGCGCGATCCATGTGGCGAAGCCCGGGTCCGAAAGGTCGATCAGCCCGACATCCCACAGGACCCAGAGCGCCGCGCCGACGATCGCCAGCACGAGGATCATGCCGAAGGCGCCGATGGAGCGCAGGGTCGCGCGCAGGTAGATGACGTAGCCGACGAACAGCAGGAGCCCCAGCAGCACGGTCAGCGGTAGCTGGGCTTCGTAGTTGGCGAGCGCCCAGCGGGTGTAGTTCCATGGCGTCGGGTTGTAGGTGGCGGCCAGCAGCAGGAAGGCAAAGAGCCAGCGGGCGAAGAAGGACATGGGCGTCTCCGTCTGGTTTTGGCCTAGGTGGCCCTTGCCACGGCGGCTGTCCAGTCCCGCGGCATGCTGAAGCGGGCGGGATGCCGCACATTTTGCGGTTTCGCGCCCCGGGCACCGACGTTATACGTGCGCGGGTTTGAGAACACCGGAGGGACTCGGGGATATGGCAAACGTGGTTGTCGTGGGCGCCCCGTGGGGCGACGAGGGCAAGGGCAAGATCGTGGACTGGCTGTCCGAGCGCGCCGACGTGATCTGCCGTTTCCAGGGGGGCCACAACGCGGGCCACACGCTGGTGATCGACGGCAAGGTCTACAAGCTGAACGCGCTGCCGTCCGGCGTCGTGCGCGGCGGCAAGCTGTCGGTGATCGGCAATGGCGTGGTGCTGGACCCCTGGCACCTGGTCAAGGAGATCGCGACGATCCGCGAGCAGGGCGTCGAGATCACGCCCGAGACGCTGATGATCGCCGAGAACACGCCGCTGATCCTGCCGATCCACGGCGAACTGGACCGGGCGCGGGAAGAGGCGGCCTCCAAGGGGACGAAGATCGGCACAACCGGGCGCGGCATCGGCCCCGCCTACGAGGACAAGGTCGGGCGCCGTTCGGTCCGTGTCGCGGACCTGGCGGACGAGGCGACGCTGGTCGCGCGGGTCGACCGGGCGCTGCAGCACCACGATCCGCTGCGCAAGGGCCTTGGCATCGAACCGGTGGACCGCGAGGGCCTGATCGCCGCGCTGAAGGACATTGCGGCTCAGATCCTGCCCTATGCGGCCCCGGTGTGGAAGGTTCTGAACGAAAAGCGTCGTTCCGGGTCGCGTATCCTGTTCGAAGGGGCGCAGGGCGCCCTGCTGGACATCGACTTCGGCACCTATCCGTTTGTCACCTCGTCCAACGTGATCGCCGGGCAGGCGGCCACCGGGACGGGCATCGGCCCGGGCGCCATCGACTACGTGCTGGGCATCGTGAAGGCCTACACCACGCGCGTCGGCGAGGGTCCGTTCCCCACGGAGCTGCACGATGCGGACGGCCAGCGGCTGGGCGAGCGCGGCCACGAGTTCGGCACGGTGACGGGCCGCAAGCGGCGTTGCGGCTGGTTCGACGCGGCGCTGGTACGCCAGACCTGCGCGACGAGCGGCGTCAACGGCATCTCGCTGACCAAGCTGGACGTGCTGGACGGGTTCGAGACGCTGAAGATCTGCGTGGGCTACGACCTCGACGGCAAGCGGCTGGATTACCTGCCCTTCGCCTCGGAAGAGCAGGCGCGCTGCGTGCCGGTCTACGAGGAGATGGAAGGCTGGTCGGAATCGACCGAAGGCGCGCGGTCCTGGGCGGACCTGCCGGGCGCCGCGGTCAAGTACGTGCGCCGGGTGGAGGAGCTGATCGGCTGCCCGGTGGCGCTGCTCTCGACCTCGCCGGAGCGGGAGGACACGATCCTCGTGACCGACCCGTTCGCGGACTGAGCGCATGGCCCTGTCCTACAAAGCGCGGCGGCGGTGGTCGCTGGTGATCCTGGTGATCGGCATGCCGCTTTACGTGGTGGCGGCGGTGACGCTGGTGAACTGGCTGGACCGTCCGGCGATCTGGTTGGAGTTCTTGGTCTACGTGGTGCTGGGCGTGCTCTGGGCGGTGCCCTTCCGCTTCGTCTTTCGCGGCGTGGGGCAGGCCGACCCGGACGCGCCGCGCGACAAGGAGTGACGCCGGGCGGGCGCTGTTTGCCTGACGATAAAGGCTCCCCGCCCACCGTCCCGTGAGGGTCCGCTTCGGTCCTTGCCGGTCTGGAAAAAGAAAACGCCCCGTCCGGGATGACCGGCGGGGCGTCTTTGTGTGTGGATGCCGTGGCGGCGGATCAGCCCGCGGCGCGGTCGGGCTTGAAACTGATCCGTTCGGAGGCGGTGAAGCGGCCCCCGGCGGTCTTCTTGATCTTCCCCTCGCGCAGGAGCTGACCGAAGCTGCGCAGCCGGTCCTCGCGGCTGGATTCGCTGGCCTCGGCGAGCCGCACGGTCGACATGAGCTGCGGGCGCGAGAACTGGTCGCGGCCTTCGACGTAGGCCATGTAGGCCGCCGCGGCCTCTAGAAGCTCCGGCAGGTCGCTGGCGCCGACCTTCTCGGCGTAGGCGACGAAACCGTCGGCGGAGGCGGCATCCTCCGGCGTTTCCTGCGGCTGGAGGTCGGCCGCGCGGCGGACGCGGCGGGGGCGGACCGGCACCGTGCGGGGCAGGCCTGTGGGCGCGCCCGTGCTGCCGCCGATGCGGTCCTCGACCCGCTGTTCGGCCACCAGCTTGAGCGGCGCGGGGCGGGTGACAGGCGTCACCTCGGCGGGGCGTTCGGTGCGGGTGGCGGTGGCCTGCGGGCGGCGCGGACGGACCACGTTGGCCAGGTCCTCGCGGTAGGGTTCCTGTTCTTCGGCGGCGTCGGCACGGCGACCGAGCAGGCGGTCGGCCTTGGTCGCGGCGACGGCGGCGCGCAGGTGGGCGATCGCGGTGCGGCGGCGGCTGCCCTCGGGTTCGTCCATCTCCGTGTCGGTCTGGTCCATCAGGCGCAGGGTGTCGACGTCCTTGACCTCGCGCTCCGTCAGGAGGGCGCGGGCCGGGCTCGCCATCTTCACCGTCTTGCGGGCCGAGTCGCGGATCAGGGCGGAGAGGGAATCGTCGCCCGCCGCGTCGTCTTCGGCGTCGGGCGTGGAGACGGGGTTGTCGAGGCGCAGCGGCGCGGTTGCGCGCGGCTCATCGTCTTCCTCGTCGTCCTCGTAATCGTCCATCCCGTCGTCGGAGAGGTAGGTGTCGTCGTCCTCGTCAAAGGCGTTGTCGCCGGATGTGACGGCCGCGGCGTAGGGGGCGTCCCAGCTGTCGTCCTCGTCCTCGGGCAGCGCCGTGGCGGCGGTTGCCAGGGCGGCGCTGTGGGTCTCGTCGTCCTCTTCGTCCCAGTCGTCGAATTCGCCGGTGAGTTCGGCCTTCACCGCCGCGAGTTCGCGGGCGAGTTCTTCCTCTTCCTCGGGCGAGAGCGTGCTGAGATCGGACATCGGGACCGCCGGCGGTGCGGCTGCGGTGTCCTCGTCGTCCTCATCCTCGACCTCTTCGATGTGACCGGCCTCGACTGCGCGGAGGAAATCGGCGCGTTTCACCTTCACCACGCGGGCGCGGGGCTGCGGCGCCGGTTCGTCCTGCGGTTCGTCGGCCATGTCCTCCGCGAAGACGTTGTCGACATCGGCGGAGGCGTAGGGGGCGTCCGTGTCGTCCGTGTCGTCGAAGGCCGCGTCTTCGTCTGCGACGGCCTCATCCTCGTCGTCCTCGTCATAGGCATGGAGACCGGCGAGGGCGGCGGCGATGGAGGGATCGGCGGCGAGCGTGTCGTCGTCTTCCTCGTCTTCGGCGGATTCTCCCAGCAGGCTGGCGATGCTGTCGGCAAAGACGCTGTCGTCCATCGGTTCGGAGACCGGCGCGGCGGACATGTCGTCGGCCAGGGACTTGTCGGAGAAGACGGAAGCGTCGCGGGAGTCGCTTTCCAGTTCGCCCAGAAGGGCCGACAGGGCGTCGTCGTCGACATCCTCGATGTCGTCGTCGTAGGTCTCTTCCCCGGCAACCTCCGGTTCGGACAGGTCGTCGGCCGTGTCGAAGGTGGCTGCCTCCTCCGGATCGGGGCTCTCGTCCTCTGCCGCGTCCTCCTCGGCCATGACGTGCGCGGTGTCCGGCGCCTCATCGGCGTCGAGGTGGGGTTCCAGCTCGACCTCGGAGACGAAGGCGGGCTCGTCCTCGAAACCTGTGACGGGCTCTGCCGCGTCATCGGCCTTTTCGGCTTCGGCGTCCTGCGCGGCGGCCGCGGCGCGGGCGTCCTCCGCGGCGGCGGTGCTGGCCACCACGGCGCGGATGCGGTCGAGCTTGGCCGCCACGCTTTCAGAGGGGGAGGTCCGCGGAGCAGGCGCGGAGACCTCCGGGGCGGGCGAGGCCGCCGTGTGGTCCATGATCCCGGATGCAGCGCCGGTCATGTCCGTTTCTTCGAGGTCGACGGTGCGTTCGGTCAGAACTGCGGTCGCCTCGATCGTGTCGTCGTCGGGCAGAAGACCGGCGCTGTCGCGGTCGTCGTCGAAGGCCTCGGCCTGATGTGTCGCGGCGCGGGCAGGGCCGGCGGCGAGGGCGGCAGCCAGGGCACCGGAGGAGGCGGCCGCCGCGGACCCGAGGGTGAGCGTGCCTTCCTGTCCCTCGGCAGCGAGCCGGGCGCGCATCATCTCTGTCGCGAGTTCCGGATCGAACTGTGGAGGTTCGGCCCCGAAGAAGCGGTCGGCGTTGACGACACCGCGAAAGAAGTGTGTCGTGTCCTTCACCACGGCGAGCGGATCCTCGAAACCTTCGGCCGTACAGGAGAAGGTGCCGTAAGAAACCGTAAGGATTTTGCTCGAACTCACCATGTGCTGCTCACTTTCATTCGGTATGCAACAGTGCGTTTACCACGATCACCCGGGCCAAAGCTGACCGAATCTGCGCCGTTAAGAGTATCATTTCGTGACCAGATTGTGATCTGTTTCCCAGAAGGCCATTAAGCGTACATGAAGACTAAAATTGTTGAAAGTTCCGGGCCAGTCGTGCTGGTGGGCGGTGGAGAGTGCCATGATGACGCTCTGGCGGTTGCACTTTCCGGCAACAATCCGGTCGTGGCCGCGGACGGTGGTGCCGAACGCGTGCTGCGCTTGGGCCATATGCCGGAGGCGGTCTTCGGCGACATGGACTCCCTTTCAGGCGACATCCAGACCCAGCTTGCACCGGGTGTGCTGCGGCCGATCACGGAACAGGACAGCACCGATTTCGACAAGTGCCTGCGCCATATCGAGGCGCCGCTGGTGCTGGGCTACGGGTTTCTGGGCGCGCGGCTGGACCATCAGCTTGCGGCGATCAACGTGCTGGTGCGGCGGCCGGACCGGCGGTGCGTGCTGGTCGGGCCGGAGGACGTGGTCTGCCTGTGCCCGCCGGACCTGACGCTGGACCTCGGGCCGGGGGAGCGCGTGTCGCTGTTCCCGATGGCGGAGGCAGGCGGGCTGTCCGAGGGGCTGCGCTGGCCGCTGGAGGGGCTGCACTTCCGCCCCGGCGGGGCCGTGGGCACCTCGAATGAGGCGGTGGGTCCGGTGCGCCTGACCTTCGCCACCCCGTCGATGCTGCTTATCCTGTCGGTGGCGCACCTGAATGCACTGGTTTCGGGGCTGGAGCACGCGCCGCGGTGGCCCGCTCGCGCATGACGACGTAAAGGCCCGAGGCGATGGTGATCGCGACTCCCAGCGTGGCCAGCGGCCCGAGCAGGTCGCCCCAGATCAGGTAGCCGACGAAGGCGGCGAAGGGGATCTCGAGGTATTGCATCGGGGCGAGCGTGCTGGCCGGGGCGTATTTCAGCGCCCAGGACATGGTCAGGTGCGCGGTGCTGCCGACCAGCCCCATGAGTGCGATCAGCCCCCAGAGCTGCGGTGTCGGATCGATCCAGCTTGTTTGCGTCATGCTTTCGGGGGTGAGCGCCATGAGCGGGACCAGGATGGCCAGCGCGATGGGGGCTGCCGCCGCCTGCTGCGCGATCGGGTCGAGGCGGCTGCCGAGCTGGCGGCTGAGCAGCATGTAGATCGAGAAGACCAGCGCCACCCCCAGCGGGATCAGCGCGGGCGCGCCCACGTCGGCGAAGGCGGGCTGCAGGACGAGGAGGGTGCCGCCGAAGCCCGCGACGCAGGCGGCCAGCCGGTGGGGCCCGACGGTTTCCCCCAGGAACAGGTGGCCCAGCAGCAGGGCGATGAAGGGCATCACGTAGGCGATGGCGATGGCGTCGGCGAGCGGCAGGTACAGGAGAGAGGTCACCACCAGCGCGATCCCGGCGATGTGCATCAGGGTGCGCAGGAAGAGCAGCCCGAAGGTCGCCGCGCTCATCCGCCAGGACCGGCGCAGGGCAATCGACAGCGGCACCAGCACGATGGCCTGCGCGGCGAAGCGCAGGGTGGTGATCTGGCCGACCGACAGGTGCGGGCCGAGAAGCTTGGCAAGTGCGTCGCCGAAGGGGGCGAGCAGGCAGAAGGCGAGCATCAGACCGATGCCGAGAAGGGGGCGATCACTGGACATGCGGCGACCCTAAGTGCGGCCGCGCGGGAGGTCCAGACGGATGCTCGCCGGGATGCCGGGTGGGCCGGGTTTCACCCGGACGCTCGCGCTTTGCGCATCGCCCCACCCGCCATCCCGCAGGGCGCTTCAGGGCGGCCGGCCTACGGCGGCGGGGGCGCGGCGCGCTCGGGGATCTCCGACAGGCGGCTTTCGCGCGCGATGTTGTAGAGCCCGGAGGCGATGATGATCGCGATCCCGAGGAAGGTGAGCGGGGTCGGGAAGTCTCCGAATATCAGGAAGCCGACGATGGTCGCGCCGACGATCTCGAAATACTGCAGCGAGGCGACGGTCCCCGCCGGGATCAGCCGCAGCGCGAAGGTCAGGAAGACGTGGGAGATCGTGGCGACGGTGCCGACCGCGATGAGGGTCATCCACGCGTAGGGGCTGGGCCAGACCGGGTCGAAATACGTGAAGCCCGTGCCGTCGAGCAGCAGCATCGGCGGGATGGTCATCAGGCTGGCCGCGAGCGCGGTGTGGGCCTGCAGTACCAGCGGGTGCGCGCGCTGCGACATGGCCCGGGTCAGCAGCATGTAGATCGCGAACATCAGCGCGGTGGCGAGCGGCAAGAGCGCCACGACGCCCAGGTCGGCAAAGCTGGGCCGGATGACCAGCAGCGCGCCGCCGAAGCCCACGAGGCTGGCCAGGCTGCGGCGCCAGCCGATCGGCTCTTTCAGGAAGAGCGCGCCCAGCAGGGTCACGATGAAGGGCGAGACGAAGAAGATCGCAATGGCGTCGGCCACCGGCATGTAGCGCAGGGCGGTGAAGAAGCAGTAGGTGGCCAGCGTCAGCGTGGCGGCGCGGGCGAGGTGGAAGACGACTTCCCGGCCGGTGGTGCGGGAGGGCAGCGAAAGCGCCATCACCAGCGGGTAGAGCAGCAGCACCTGAATGCCGAAGCGGAAGGCGAGGATCTGGGTGACGGGGACCTCGGCCGGGGTGGCCTTGGCCGAGGCATCCATGACCGGCGCGAAGGCGCAGAAGACCAGCATGAAGAAGATGCCGAGCGTGGTGTTCCTGCGGGCCATGGTCGTCCTGTCTTTCGTATTTTGGGGGCGCATTGCCCGGCTGGGCCATGCGCATTGCTCACGTGTTGTGACTGTTTCAGGGCAGAAGTGCCAGCCAGACGGCGGCGGTCAGCACCGAAAGCAGGGTGGCGAAGAGCACGCCCGAGGCCGCGACCCGGCGGGCGCGGCCGTACATGTTGGCGAAGACGTAGGTGTTGATGCCCGGCGCCATGGCCGCGGTCAGCACCGCAGAGCGGAAGGCGCCGGTGGAGATGCCGGTCAGCGTGCCCATCGTCCAGGTGATCGCCGGGTGCAGCACCAGCGAGACGGCGCAGATCATCGCGATCACCCGGAAGTCGCCCTGCGGCCTGTAGCGGAACATCACCCCGCCCATGCCGAAGAGCGCGGCGGGCAGCGCCGAGCGGATCATCATGTCGAGCGCATCGGTGATGACCGCGGGGAGTTGCAGGCTGGCGAGATTGGCGAAGAGCCCGAGCACGATGCCGATGACCAGCGCGTTGCGGAACATCGCGCGCACCACCATCGCGGGCAGTTTCGAGTTCGGTGTGCCGGCGCTGCGGGCGCGCACGATCTCCATCGCGGTGATGCCGATGCCGTAGCAGATCGGCGAGTGCAGCGCGATGATGAGGTAGTTGGCGGCCAGCGCATCGGTGCCGAAGGCGCGCTCGGTGATCGGCAGGCCCAGCATGACGGAGTTGGCGAAGAGGCAGCAGAAGCCGATGGCCACGCAGTCTTCCCAGTCGCGGCGGAAGATGAAGCGTGCGGCGAGCAGACCCACGGTGAAGCAGGTCACGGAGCCAGTGTAGAAGGAGACGAGGATGAGGGGGTCGATCTCGGGCCCGAGGTCCAGCGTCCAGAGCGCGCGGAACAGCAGGCAGGGGATGGCGTATTGCTGGGTGTACTTCATCAGCCCGTCGACGGCGGTGTCGCCGAACCCGCCCTTCCACGCGGCGAGATAGCCCGCGGCGATGACGAGGAAGACAGGCAGGATGACGCTGAGAAGGGCGAACATGGTCAGGAAAGTCCGGAAATCATGCGGCAACGCCCGGGCGTCGGCAAGAGGATGCGATGTGTGGGGTGCGGGGTTGCGCCGCGCTTGGCGCGTCGCGGTGGCGCGCCGGTTTGGCCGGATACCGGAGTTGCGGGCCTCGTGCCGCCGGTGGGGCCGGGTGCCTCCGGCGGAGGTATTTGGGGCCAAGATGAAGGGTATCGGGCTGCGCCGGGAACGGGATGCGCGTCTGGCGACAGTCAGACGGCATAGCTGATGGTCATGCCGTCGTGCGCCGGTGTTATGTGCGCGGGCGTCTCGGCGGCCACGGTGTCGTGGTCGAGGTCGATGTGCATGTTGGTCAGGACGGCGCGCTTCGGCGCGGCCCGCGCGATCCATTCGAGCGCGAGGTCGAGATGGGCGTGCGTGGGATGTGGCGTGCGGCGCAGGGCGTCGAGGATCCAGCAGTCGAGATTCTCGAGATGCGGCCAGGCGTCCTCGGGGATGCGGATCACGTCCGGCAGGTAGGCGAGGTCGCCGATGCGGAACCCCAGCGCGTCGATGCTGCCGTGGTTGACCTTGAAGGGGGTCAGGGTGATGGCGCCGCCCGCGCCCTCGATGGTGAAGGCGCCGTCGATGGTGTGCAGGTTGAGGATCGGCGGGTAGGGCGAGCCTTCGGGCTGGACGAAGGCGTAACCGAAGCGTGCGATCAGATCGTTCTGGGTGTCGCCGTCGGCCCAGACGTCGAGGCGCTTGCGGGTGTTGAAGACGATCTGGCGCAGGTCGTCGAGCCCGTGGGTATGGTCGGCATGCGCGTGGGTCCATGCCACGGCGTCGAGGTGGCCCACGCGGGCGTCGAGAAGCTGTTCGCGCATGTCGGGGCTGGTGTCGATCAGCACGCAGGTGGTGCCGTCGGGCGTGGTCCGTTCCACCAGCAGGGAACAGCGGCGGCGGCGGTTGCGCGGGTTGGCCGGGTCGCAGTCGCCCCAGTGCCCGCCGAGGCGGGGCACGCCGCCCGACGATCCGCAGCCGAGGATGGTGAAGCGCAGCGTCGCGCTCATGCACGCGCCTCCCGGGCCGGTTCGCGCTGCCAGGCCGCGGCCTTGGCGAAGAGGCGGTCGAAGTTGGCCTCTGTCCTTGCGGCGAACGCCTCGTAGGAGAGGCCGAAGACCTCGGCACCCTTCTCGGCGGTGTGCACGACGTAGCCCGGTTCGTTGCGCTTGCCGCGGTAGGGCGGCGGCGCGAGGTAGGGGCTGTCGGTTTCCACGAGGATGCGGTCGAGCGGGGCCGCGGCGAAGATGTCGCGCAGCTCCTGGCTTTTGGGGAAGGCGGCGATGCCGGACATCGAGAGGTAGAAGTCGAGGTCGAGCGCGGCCTTTGCCAGCTCGGCGGAGGACGAGAAGCAGTGCATCACGCAGGTATAAGGAGCGGCGCGGTAGCCTTCGGTGAGGATGCGGGCCATGTCGTCGTCCGCGGCGCGCGCGTGGATGATCAGCGGCAGGCCGGTTTCCTGCGCCGCTTCGATATGGGTGCGCAGGCTCCGTTTCTGGATCTCGGCGCTTTCGGCCGTGTAATGGTAGTCGAGGCCGGTTTCGCCGATGCCCACGAACTTCGGGTGCTTCGCCATGTCCACCAGCATCCCGGTGGTGACGGGCGGGTGGTCGGCGGCGCTCATGGGATGGACGCCCGCCGCGTAGAACACGGCGTCGTTGTCCTCGGCGATGGCGCGGACCGCGGGTTCGTTCGCGAGCTTCGTGCAGATCGTGACCATCCGGTGCACGCCTGCGTCGAGCGCGCGGGCGATGACGTCGGGCCGGCTGTCCGCGAAGTCCGGGAAATCGAGGTGGCAATGGCTGTCGGTGATGCGGGGCGTCGTCATGGGGCCTCCTTTGCGCCCGGTATCTAGGAGCGTGCCGGGAGGGTCAAGACGAGCGTCCCGCGGGATGGCGTGGGACAGCATGGGCGGTTTCGCATGGGAATGGATGGGAGAGGGGTGGCTCCGCCGAATCCGTCATGGGCGACTCGGCTGAAATTGGCCGAGTCGCGGTGATTCACGGCGAGGTGAGATGATTCCCTGTGGATAAGAGCGTATATCTGACCCTGAATTGTGGTAAATATGACCCACATCCCATGCGTCATGCCAGCCCGGTGGGAAATCATGGGAAAAAATTTGGGGCGCCAGATCTGCCTACATCTAGTTGGATGTTCCGCGCATCCATACCAGATCGGGCAAGAATGTGGCCAAAATCGGCACTAAATCTTGTTCGACAGAGGTCCCGCGCACCAGATGAAGGGCGCGGTTGCCGCGAATTCCTGTTGCCACCCATGAATTCCCATGGCAAACCTAACTCACACGAAGAGAGACGGGCAAACGAGGCGCAAACGACCTCACACCGAACTCCAAAAACAACAATAGCAGGTTTCATACAGGCGCCCGCTTTCTTCGTGAGCAAAGAGATCCGGCGCGCGGGCGAGCAGACATCCCCCCAGGTGGCGCGCGCAGTCGGAGACACCCGCGATGCGGGTCAGCGGCGGGTTGATCAGTGGCAGCAGATCAACCCGCCGCATTTACGTTTAAGGGGGGCTTGGAGGGCCGAGGGCAGTGGGCCGCAGGCTGAGGTTCAGAGGCGAGAGTCGACACAAGGTCGATACGAAGGGGCGGGTCTCGATACCGGCCTCGTTTCGCCGTGTCCTCGAGCAGGGCGACCCCGAATGGACCGAGGGCCTGAACCCGAACTTCGTCATCGTCTACGGCGACCACCGCCGCAAGTACCTGGAATGTTACACCATTCAGGAGATGGAGGCGGTCGAGGACAAGATCTCGGCGATGACGCGCGGTTCGCGGGACCGCAAGCTCTTGGAGCGGCTCTATTCCACCCAGTCCATGACCACCAGTGTCGACGAGACCGGACGCATCGTGCTGCCCGCCAAGCTGCGTGCCAAGATCGGCATCAGCGACGAGGCCTACTTTGCCTCCAACGTCGACACCTTCCAGATCTGGGAGCCCGCCACCTACGAGGCGGAGGAACTGGCGCAGACCGAGAACTACCTCGATGAGCTGCCGGACGATTTCGACCCGGCGCAATTGCTGGACGGGGCGGGGCTGTAAATGGCGGCCGCGGAGCGCATCCAGGGGGAGGCACCGCACGTTCCCGTCCTGCTGGCACCGCTGCTGCGAGAGGTCGCGCCGGTCAGCGGTGTCTGGATCGACGGGACCTTCGGCGCGGGCGGCTATGCGCGCGGTCTGGTGGAGGCCGGGGCGGAACGTGTCATCGGCATCGATCGCGATCCGCTGGCACATGAGATGGCCGCAGGGTGGTTGGCTGACTGGCCGGCCATTTCCCTTGTTCGGGAAAATTTCTGCAATATGGACAAGGTGGCCGAGAGCGTCGATGGCGTTGTGCTGGATCTCGGCGTGTCCTCCATGCAGCTCGACCTGGCTGAGCGCGGCTTCTCCTTCATGCGGGACGGGCCGCTCGACATGCGGATGGGGCAGGCGGGGCCGACTGCGGCCGATCTTGTAAACGACTTGCCCGAGAGCGAGCTGGCGGACGTTCTTTATGTATACGGTGAAGAGCGCCAGTCGCGCCGGATTGCACGCCGGATCGTGGAGCATCGCCCGTTCTCGACGACGCTGGAACTGGCCGGGCTGATCGAACGCACGATCGGACGCACCAAGCCGGGTCAGGCCCATGCGGCCACCCGCAGCTTCCAGGCGCTGAGGATCGCGGTGAACGCCGAATACGAGGCGCTGTGGCAGGGGTTGATGGCGGCGGAGCGGGTTTTGAAGCCCGGCGGCATGCTGGCGGTCGTCACCTTCCATTCGGTCGAGGACCGCATGGTGAAGCGCTTCCTGCAGCTGCACGGCGAGAAGAAGCGCCACGTCAACCGGTATGCCACCGAGACGCCCGAGGCCGAGGCGCCCTTCGAGATCGTCACCCGCAAGGCCGTCGGGCCGGACGCGGACGAGTTGACGGCGAACCCGCGTGCCCGCTCGGCCAAGCTCAGGGTGGCGCGCCGCACCGACCTGCCCGCCGAGGCTGTCGAGGCGGACGAGATTGCCATGCCCATGCTCAAGGGCGCGACTTCCAAGGGGAAAATCTGAAATGCGGACGCTGTTGTTCATCCTTTCGGCGCTGGCGGTGATCGGCTCGGGCTACTGGGCCTACCGCGAGAACTACCAGACGCAGGACGAACTGGACCATGTCGCGGGACTGCGCCGCGAGATCGGCGCCGCGCGCGAACGGCTGTCGATCCTGCGGGCGGAGTGGGCCTATCTCAACCGCCCCGACCGTCTGCGCGACCTTGCCGAAATGAACTTCGACAAGCTGCAGCTTCTGGCCCTGCGCCCCGACCAGTTCGGGCTGATCGTGCAGGTGGCCTATCCGCTGCCGCCGGAGCTGACCCTGGACGGGGTCGAGGAAGTCACCACGAGGGGAGCGACCAACCCATGACACGCGTGCCGCTGCGCCCGTTGGCGCGCATTCTCGAAGCCCGCCGCAAGGGCGAGAACCCCGACGCCATCGAGAAGGAAAACCGCCGCATCCGCCACGAGGCGATGCGCGACAGGATGCGCCTGCGCGCCGAGGGCCGCCTGCTGGTGCTGGCGATGATGTTCTTCTGCGCCTACGCCGTGATCGGGGCGCGCATGGGCATGTTGTCGGCGTCGGAGCCTGAAGAGCCGCGGGCCCAGGCGTCGGGGGCGTCGATCATCGCGAGCCGCGCCGACATCGTGGACCGCCACGGCCGCATCCTCGCGACCAACATGTCGACGCATTCGCTGTACGCCCATCCCAACCAGATGATCGACCCGGAGCGCGCGGCACTGCGGCTGGCCGAGATTTTCCCCGACCTCGACGGGGAGAAAATGGCCAAGCGGTTCATGGACCCCAAGCGCAAGTTCCTGTGGGTAAAGAAGAAACTGAGCCCAGAGCAGATGCAGGCGGTGCATGATATCGGCGAGCCCGGTCTTCTGTTCGGCCCGCGCGAGATGCGGCTTTACCCCAACGGCGCGCTGGCTTCGCACGTTCTGGGCGGCGCCTCCTTCGGGGCAGAGGGCGTGCATTCCGCCGAGGTGATCGGCACGGCGGGCATCGAGAAGTTCTTTGACAAGGAGCTGCGCGACCCGGGCCGCGAGGGCGTGCCGCTGACGCTGTCCATCGACCTGACGGTGCAGGCGGCGGCGGAGGAAGTGCTGGACGCCGGCATGAAGCTGATGAACGCCAGGGGCGCGGCATCGGTGCTGATGGACGTGCACACCGGCGAGGTTCTGTCGATCGTGTCGCTGCCGGACTTCGATCCGAACGACCGTCCGCGCCCGCCGACCCAGGGGCGCCCGTCCGACTCGCCGCTTTTCAACCGCGCGGTGCAGGGGGTGTACGAGCTGGGCTCCACCTTCAAGATCTTCGCGGCGGCGCAGGCCATGCAGCTTGGGCTCGTCACCGCGCAGTCGGTGATCGACACCGCGCCTCCCTTCAAGGTCGGCGGCCACCGGATCGGCGAGTTCGACAACCACAACTACGGGAAGCTGACGGTCGAGAAGATCATCGTGAAGTCGTCGAACCGCGGCACGGGCAAGCTGGCACTGGCCATCGGCCCGACCCGCCAGCAGGAGTTCCTGAAGGCCATGGGCTTGTTCGATGCCACGCCGCTGGAGATCGTAGAGGCCTCCGGGGGCAAGCCGCTCTGGCCGTCGCGCTGGACTGACCTGTCGGCGGTGACGATTTCCTACGGTCACGGGATTTCCACGACGCCGCTGCATCTTGCCGCGGGTTACGCGGCCATCGCAAACGGCGGGCACATCGTGAAGCCGACGCTGTTGAAGCAGTCCGGTCCGCGCTACCAGGACGTGATCCTGAGGAAGGACGTGGCGCAGGACGCGCTGCACATGCTGCGGCAGGTCGTGGCAAGCGAGGATGGCACGGCCTCCTTCGCGGAGGTGCCCGGATACCACGTCGGCGGCAAGACCGGCTCGGCGGAGAAGCCCAAGGAAAACGGTGGCGGCTACTACAAGGACAAGAACATCAACACCTTCGCGTCGATCTTTCCGGCCAACGATCCGAAGTATGTGCTGGTCGTGACGCTGGACGAGCCGGTGGAGACCTCCGGATCGAAGCCGCGCCGCACCGCGGGCTGGACGGCAGTGCCGGTCGCGGCCGAGATGATCGGCAGGATTGCGCCGCTGTTGGGCTTGCGTCCGGACTACGAAACGGGGCAATTGGACGTCAGCATGAGTGCCTCGGACTAGGGAGCTGGCAACCGCCGGGGCAGGGATAATGTGCCAGCGAAAAGCCGGGAAATCTGAGATGTCGTCTGACGGGACAGTGGTGAAAAGCCTTCGGGACCTTGGCCTGACGGCCCGGGGCGGGCGTGACGTGAAGGTCACCGGCCTTGCGGTCGACAGCCGCGATGTGCGGGAGGGCTATCTGTTCGCCGCCCTGCCGGGCACGCGCGTCCACGGGGCCGAATTCATCCAGTACGCGCTGCGGATGGGCGCGGGGGCGGTGCTGACCGATGCCGCCGGGGCGAAGATCGCCGCGGACGTGCTGGGCGGGGCCGACGCGGCGCTGATCGTGGCCGAAGATCCGCGGCAGGCGCTGGCCTATACATCCGCCCTGTGGTTCGGCGCGCAGCCGGAGACCATGGTGGCGGTTACCGGAACAAACGGAAAGACTTCGGTGGCGACCTTCACGCGGCAGATCTGGCAGGAGCTGGGTCTGCGCGCAGTCAATGTCGGCACCACGGGCGTCGAGGGCGACTGGAGCGCACCGCTGAAACACACCACGCCGGAGCCGATCACCCTGCATCGGATGCTGGCCGGCGCGGCGGAGGCGGGCGTGACCCACGCCGCGATGGAGGCCTCGTCCCACGGTCTGTCGCAGCGGCGGCTCGACGGGGTGCAACTCATGGCGGCGGGGTTCACCAACTTCACGCAGGATCACCTCGACTATCACACGAGCTTCGAGGACTACTTTGCTGCGAAGGCGGGGCTTTTCGCCCGTGTCCTGCCGGAGGACGGGGTGGCCGTCATCAACATCGACGACCCGCGCGGCGTCGACATGGTGGCGATTGCCCGGGCGCGCGGGCAAGAGGTTCTGACCGTCGGTCGCGAAGCCGCGGACATCTGCCTCGAGGCGCAGCGCTTTGACGCCACGGGGCAGGAGATCCGGCTGAGCTTTGAAGGCGAGGTTCGGCAAGAGCGGCTTGGCCTGATCGGCGGCTTCCAGGCGGAGAACGTGCTGCTGGCGGCGGGTCTGGTCATCGCCTGCGGCGGCGACCCGGACGACGTGTTCGACGTGCTGCCGCTGCTGGGGACGGTGCGCGGACGGATGCAACTGGCGGCGATGCGCGACAACGGCGCGGCGGTCTTTGTCGATTACGCCCACACGCCCGATGCGGTGGCGACCGCGATCCAGGCGCTGCGCCCGCACGTCATGGGTCGCCTCGTGGCCATCGTCGGCGCGGGCGGCGACCGCGATACGGGCAAGCGGCCCCTGATGGGGCAGGCTGCGGCGGAGTTCGCCGACAGCGTGATCGTGACCGACGACAACCCGCGCTCCGAAGACCCGGCGTCGATCCGCGCCATGGTCATGGAGGGCGCGCCGGAAGCGCTGGAAGTGGGCGACCGCGCAGAGGCAATCCTGCGCGGCGTCGATGCCTTGGGACCGGGCGACGCGCTGCTGATCTGCGGCAAGGGGCATGAGACCGGCCAGATCGTGGGTGACACGGTCTATCCCTTCGACGACGCTGAACAGGCCAGCGTCGCCGTGTCGGCGCTGGACGGGAAGGGGCTCTGATGCTCTGGACGGCGGCAGAGGCGGCGGCGGCCACCGGCGGACGCGTGGCATCCGACTGGCAGGTTTCGGGCGTGTCCATCGACACGCGCACCATCGAACCGGGCGATCTGTTCGTGGCGCTGAAGGCGGCGCGGGACGGGCACGACTTCGTCGCGCAGGCGCTGGATAAGGGCGCGGCAGCGGCGCTGGTCAGCCGGGTTCCCGAGGGTGTGGACAACCCCGAAAAGCTGTTGCTGGTCGATGACGTGCAGACCGGACTTGAAGCTTTGGGCAAAGCTGCGCGCGCGCGGTTCGCGGGCCGCGTCGTGGCGGTGACCGGATCGGTTGGCAAGACCTCCACCAAGGAGATGCTGCGCACGGTCCTGTCGGCCCAGGGCACGGTGCATGCCGCCGAGAAATCCTACAACAACCACTGGGGCGTGCCGCTGACGCTGGCGCGGATGCCGAAGGACGTCGATTTCGCGGTGATCGAGATCGGCATGAACCATCCCGGGGAAATCGCTCCGCTGGCCCGCATGGCCCGGCCGCATGTGGCCATGGTGACCATCGTCGCGCCCGCGCATCTTGCGGCCTTCGAGAACCTCGAAGGGATCGCACGGGAAAAGGCGTCGATCTTCGAGGGGCTGGAGCCGCGCGGGATCGCGATCTACAACGGCGACCTCGCCGTGAGCCCGATCCTGCGCGACAAGGCGGCAGAGATGGCGCGGCGGTCGATCTCGTTCGGCGAGGCGGCGGGCAACCACCACCGGCTGACCTCGGTGCAGGTGATGGACGCCTGCACGGTGGCGACGGGCCGGGCGTGGCGCGTGCCGCTGCTGTTCAAGGTCATGGTGCCGGGGCGGCATTTCGCGATGAACGCGATGGGCGCCATCGCGGTGATCTCGGCCCTTGGGCTGGACCGGGCCCTGGCGATCAATGCTCTGGCCCTTTGGAACGCAGGCGCTGGCCGCGGGCTGCGCGAACGCATCCGGCTGGACCGCGTCGACGACCGGCTGACGCTGGAACTGATCGACGACGCCTACAATTCGAACCCCGCGAGCCTCGGTGCCGCGCTGGAGGTGCTGGCCGCCGCCGAGACGCATGATCACGTGGGCCGCCGCGACAAGGGCCGCCGGATCGCCTACCTGGGCGACATGAAGGAACTGGGGGCACAGGAAATTGCCCTGCACGAGGCGCTGGCCAACAGCCCGTGGATCGAGAAGATCGACCTCGTGCATTGTGTGGGTCCGCTGATGCGCGCGCTGTGGCTGAAGCTGCCGCGCGAGAAGCGCGGACACTGGACCGAGACGAGCGACAAGATGGCCGAACGCGTGGCCCGCGACCTCGACGCGGGTGACGTGGTGTTAGCCAAGGGATCGCTTTCGATGGGGCTGGGGCGCGTGGTTGACGCCATCCGGAAAATGCGCCAAGCCCCCGCAGACATGGACGGTTGAGAGGACCAAGCATGCTTTACTGGCTGGCCGAACTCAGTGACGGCGGCGATCTGTTCAACCTGTTTCGCTACATCACATTCCGGGCCGGTGGGGCCTTTCTGACCGCGCTGGTCTTCGGCTTCCTCTTCGGGCTTCCGCTGATCAACGTGCTGCGCAAGCGGCAGGGCAAGGGGCAACCGATCCGTACCGACGGGCCGGAGGGCCACTTCGTCAAGGCGGGCACGCCGACGATGGGCGGACTGCTGATCATCGGTGCGCTGGTGACCTCGACCCTCCTTTGGGCGCGGCTCGACAACCCGTTCGTGTGGATCGTGCTGTTCGTCACCATGGCCTTTGCGGCCATCGGCTTTGCCGACGACTACGCCAAGGTGTCGAAGCAGAACTCGGCCGGTGTGCCAGGCAGGGTGCGTCTGCTCCTCGGCTTCATCATCGCCGGGATCGCCGGGTTCTGGGCTGCGGCCTATCACCCGACCGAACTGAGCTATCAGCTGGCCCTGCCGATCTTCAAGGACACGCTGATCAACATGTCCTTCCTGTTCATCCCCTTCGCGATGTTCGTGATCGTGGGCGCGGCCAACGCCGTGAACCTGACGGACGGTCTGGACGGGCTGGCGATCATGCCGGTGATGATCGCGACCTCGACGCTGGGGATCATTGCCTATGCGGTGGGCCGGGTCGACTTTACCGAGTACCTCGACGTGCACTACGTGCCCGGCACCGGCGAGATCCTGATCTTTGCCGCGGGCGTGGTCGGCGGGGGCCTCGGTTTCCTGTGGTACAACGCGCCGCCGGCGGCGGTCTTCATGGGCGACACCGGGTCGCTCGCCCTTGGCGGGGCGCTGGGGGCGATTGCCGTGGCGACCAAGCACGAGATCGTGCTGGGCATCGTCGGCGGGCTGTTCGTGGTGGAGGCGCTGAGCGTCATCATCCAGGTGCTTTACTTCAAGCGGACGGGCAAGCGGGTGTTCCTGATGGCGCCGATCCATCACCACTACGAAAAGAAGGGCTGGGCGGAGCCGACCATCGTGATCCGCTTCTGGATCATCTCGCTGATCCTCGCCATCATCGGCCTTGCGACGCTGAAAGTGCGTTGACGCAAAGGGGCGCGCGTGCCGCGCGCGCAGTCTGTCTCGTCATCGGCCTGCGGCCTCTTCCTCGGGCCGCCCGTGGCCTCTCTGGGAGCGTAAGATGATACCTGTTCAAGGGTTTGAAGGTGCGACCGTCGCGGTTCTCGGGCTGGGACGGTCCGGTCTGGCCGCGGCGCGGGCGCTGCGCGAGGGCGGTGCGCAGGTGGTGGTCTGGGACGACACCCCCCGGGCACGCGAGGCGGCAGAGGCGGAAGGCTTCGCCGTGCGCGAACTGACCCGGGAGGGGGCCTTCGACGACGTGGCCTGCCTTGTCACCTCGCCCGGTATTCCGCACCTCTATCCCGCGCCCAACCCGGCGACCGCCGCGGCGCTGAAAGCGGGTGTGCCGGTCGACAACGACATCGGTCTTTTCTTCCGCTCCATCGGTGCGGATTTCGACAGCTTCGAGCGGCCGCCGCGCGTTGTCGCGGTGACCGGGTCGAACGGCAAGTCGACGACCTCGGCGCTGATCCACCACATCCTGACCGCCAGCGGACGCAGCAGCCAGCTTGCGGGCAACATCGGGCGCGGCGTGCTGGACATCGACCCGCCCGAGGATGGCGGGGTCGTGGTGCTGGAGCTGTCGTCCTACCAGACGGAACTGGCGCGGGCGCTGACCCCGGACGTGGCGGTCTTTACCAACCTCTCGCCCGATCACCTCGACCGGCACGCCGGGCTTGGCGGCTATTTCGCGGCCAAGCGGCGGCTCTTTGCGGAGGGCGGGCCGGACCGCTGCGTGATCGGCGTGGACGAGATCGAGGGGCAGTTCCTGGCGGGGCAATTGGCCGAGGGGCGCGCCGACGACCGGGTGATCCGGGTGGCGACGCAGAAGCTGACGGGGCCGGGCTGGATGGTCTTTGCCCGCAAGGGGTTCCTGGCGGAATGGCGCAAGGGGCGGCAGATCGCATCGGTCGACCTGCGCGACGTGTCCGGTCTGCCCGGCGCGCACAACCACCAGAACGCCTGCGCCGCCTGGGCGGCCTGCCGGTCGCTGGGCCTTGGCCCGCGCGAGATCGAGGCGGGGCTGCGGTCCTTTGCCGGGCTGCCGCACCGGTCGCAGCGCATCGCCGAGGCGGGCGGGGTGATCTTCGTCAACGATTCCAAGGCGACGAACGTGGATTCCGCGCTGAAGGCGTTGCTGGCCTTCGACCGTATCCGCTGGGTCTGCGGCGGGCTGATGAAGGAAGGCGGGCTTGCGGCGCTGGCGCCGGGGCTGGGCCACGTGGCGAAGGCCTACGTGATCGGACGCGAACCGGAGGGGTTTGCCCTGCAACTGGGCGGCGTCGAGGCGGAGCTCTGCGGCACGATGGAGCAGGCCGTGGCGCGCGCGTCAGAGGATGCGCAGCCCGGAGAGGTTGTGCTGCTGGCGCCCGCTGCGGCGAGCTTCGACCAGTACGACAACTTCGAAAAGCGCGGCGAGGATTTTGTGGCGCAGGTCCAGAAGGTTCTGGGGAAAGCCTAACGTCCGCCGGCAGCGATGGCCTGTCCTGCCGCTACGGCGGAGGACCACGCCCACTGGAAGTTGTAGCCGCCCAGCCAGCCGGTGACGTCGACCGCCTCGCCGATTGCGTACAGTCCCGGAAGGTGCTTGGACATCAGCGTTTTGCTGTCCAGTCCTTCTGTGGATATGCCGCCCAGCGTGACCTCTGCCGTGCGGTAGCCTTCGGTGCCGGTGGGTTTCAGCTGCCAGTTGTGCAGGCGGTCGGCCAGGGCGTCGATGCGCTTGTCCGAGAGATCGGCCAGGTTGACGGTCGGCTGTTCCTCCAGCGGCAGGAAACCCACGAGTTTCGAGGGCAATAGCGCAGACAGTTCAGTCGAGAGCGCCCGCCGGCCCGCCTCCTGACGCTTTGCCTTGAGCACGGCGGGCAGGTCCGTGCCGGGCAGGAGGTCGACGCTCAGCGCCTCGCCCTCGCGCCAGTAGCTGCTGATCTGGAGGATGGACGGGCCGGAGAGCCCGCGGTGGGTGAAAAGCAGCGCCTCGTCGAAGGAGGTGCCCCCGGCGGACACCCTTGCGGGGACGGAGACACCCGCCAGCGGCGCAAACGGCTGGCCGTCGAAGGTGAAAGGGACAAGGCCGGGGCGCGTCGCCACCATCTGGTGGCCGAATTGCCGGGCGATGTCGTAGGCGAGGCCCGTGGCGCCCATCTTGGGAATGGACTTGCCACCCGTCGCCAGCACGAGGACGGGCGAGATAACCTCGACCCTCTGGCCTTCCCTCTCGAGGGTCACGCGGAAACGGCCGTCCGCGTGGGTCACGTCCAGCACCTGCGTCTGCAGCCAGAGCCGGGCGCCCGCCTTCTCCATCTCGGCCCGCAGCATGGCCACGATCTGGGTCGCCTTCTCGTCGCAGAAAAGCTGGCCCAGCGTCTTTTCGTGCCATGCGATCCCGTGGCGCGAGACCAGCTCGACAAAGTCCCACTGGGTGTAGCGCGCCAGGGCCGATTTGCAGAAATGCGGGTTCTCCGACAGGAACTTGTGCGGCTCGATCTCGAGGTTGGTGAAGTTGCAGCGACCGCCGCCGGAGATGCGGATCTTCTCGCCCGGGGCCTTGGCGTGATCCACCACGATCACGTCCGGCCCGGCGTGGGCGGCGGCCATCATGCCCGCGGCCCCGGCCCCGAGGACCAGCGCCCTGCATTCCATCCGTCCGCCAGCCATTCCCTACGCCGCTCCCGGTTTCTCTCTGCCCAGATACCCCCGGAACCGCCCCGGGGCAAAGTCGCGTGACGGGGTTCTGCGCGCCTGTGCGGCGCCCCCGACACGAAGCGCGGCCATACCGGGATTTTTCTGGAGTTGGAATGTCTTCTGCGATACACTTCCCACCAGACCCGGAAAAACGGGCGTTCCTGAGACAGACGAGCGGTGCTCTCATGACAGAAATGGTTTACGGCGCGGTCCCGGTCACGGGCGGCGAACCCGTGCTGCCGAAATGGTGGCGCACGGTCGACAAATGGAGCCTGTCCTGCATCCTGACGCTGTTCGCGGTCGGGATCCTGCTGGGACTGGCGGCCTCTGTGCCGCTGGCGGAACGCAACGGGCTGAACCCGTTCCACTACGTGCAGCGGCAGGCCTTCTTCGGCGGGCTGGCGATGATCGCGATGATGCTGACCTCGATGATGTCGCCGACCGTGGTGCGCCGGCTGGCGGTGGTCGGCTTCCTCATCAGCTTCGTGGCGCTGGCCTTCCTGCCGGTGCTGGGCACGGACTTCGGCAAGGGGGCGGTGCGCTGGTACAGCCTCGGCTTCGCCTCCGTCCAGCCGTCGGAATTCCTGAAACCCTTCTTCGTCATCGTCGCGGCATGGTTCCTTGCCGCCGGGCAGGAGCTGAGCGGCCCTCCGGGGCGGCTCTATTCCTTCGTGATGATGGTGACGATCGTGCTGATGCTGGCGATGCAGCCGGACTTCGGTCAGGCCTCGCTGATCCTGTTCGCCTGGGGTGTGATGTGGTTCGTGGGCGGTGCGCCGATGGTGCTGCTGGTGGGGCTTGCCGGCCTCGTGGTGGTGGCCGGTACGCTGGCCTACAACTCCTCCCAGCACTTCGCCCGTCGGATCGACGGCTTCCTGACCCCCGAGGTCGACCCGACCACCCAGCTTGGCTATGCCACCAACGCCATCCGCGAAGGCGGCTTCTTCGGCGTGGGTGTCGGCGAGGGCACGGTGAAATGGTCGCTGCCTGACGCGCATACCGACTTCATCATCGCCGTGGCGGCAGAGGAGTACGGCCTTGTCATGGTGCTGGTCATCCTCGCGCTTTACGCGACCATCGTGGTGCGCAGCTTCATCCGGCTGATGCGCGAACGCGACCCCTTCATCCGGCTGGCCGGGACGGGGCTGGCGGCGATCTTCGGCGTGCAGGCGATGATCAACATGGGCGTGGCGGTGCGGCTCCTGCCGGCGAAGGGCATGACCCTGCCGTTCGTCAGCTACGGCGGCTCCTCCCTGATTGCCGGGGGGATCGCCGTGGGGATGCTTCTTGCGCTGACACGCGCCCGTCCGCAGGGTGAAATCGGCGATATCTTGCGCGCCCGCGCGCGCTGAACGCAACATCCGCGCCCCGGCGCCCCCGGCGTTATGGACGCAGACGGGGCGCTGGTATAAGGGCCGCGGATACGCGTATAGGAGATCGGGATGGCGGAGCGACGGCCCTTGTTGGTCATGGCGGCGGGTGGCACCGGGGGACACATGTTCCCCGCGCAGGCCCTGGCCGAGATCATGCTGGACCGCGGATGGCGCGTGAAGCTGTCCACCGACGCCCGCGGCGCCCGCTATACCGGCGCCTTCCCGGAGGGTGTCGAGATCGAACAGGTGCCCTCTGCGACTTTCGCGCGGGGCAACGTGCTGGCCAAGGCGGGCGTGCCCTTCAAGGTCGCGGGCGGGGTGCTCTCGGCGGTCCGCAAGATGCGGCGCGACCGGCCCGACGTGGTGGTGGGCTTTGGCGGCTACCCGTCGATCCCGGCACTGACGGCGGCGTGGCTTCTGAAGCTGCCGCGCATGATCCACGAGCAGAACGGCGTCCTTGGCCGGGTGAATGAGATCTTTTCCAAGAAGGTCGACCTGGTCGCCTGCGGGACCTGGCCCACGGCCCTGCCGGAAGGTGTCGAAGGTGTCCATGTGGGGAACCCGGTGCGCGCCTCCGTTCGGGAACGGGCGGGGGCGGGGTACATCGCGCCGGGGCCGTACCCGATGTCGATGCTGGTGATCGGCGGCTCGCAGGGGGCGCGCATCCTGTCGGACGTGGTGCCCCCCGCCATCGCCGCGCTGCCGCTGGACATGGTGCGCAACCTGCGCGTCAGCCACCAGGCGCGCGACGAGGACGGCGAACGGGTCGCCACCTACTATGCAGAGAACGGCGTGCAGGCGGACGTGCAGCCCTTCTTTCACGACCTGCCCGCGCTGATGAGCGAGGCGCAACTGGTGATCTCGCGCTCTGGCGCGTCGTCGGTGGCGGACATCTCGGTCATCGGGCGGCCGTCGATCCTGATCCCCTACAAGGTCGCGGCGGGGGACCACCAGACGGTGAACGCGCAAGGGTTGGTCGATGCGGGGGCCGCGATCCGCATCCCGGAGAGCCAGCTCAACATCGAGAGCCTAAAGGACTCGATCGAGGCGATCCTGACGGACGAACAGGGCGCGATCCGCATGGGGCAGGCGGCCCTGTCGGTATCGAAACCGCAAGCGGCGGAACATCTGGCCGCGCTGGTCGAAGAACTGGCGGGCTACAGGACACAAGAAAAGGAAGATGAGGCGGGACATGAAGGATTTGACCATTGAGCGGAGCGCCTGCATGACCGGCGCGACCAAGCTGCCCGGCGACGTGGGCGCGATCCATTTCGTGGGGATCGGCGGCATCGGCATGTCGGGCATCGCCGAGGTTCTGCTGAACCACGGCTACACCGTTCAGGGCTCTGACCTGAAGGCTTCGAAGATCACCGAACGGCTGGCCGGCATGGGCGCGAAGGTGTTCGAAGGCCAGCGGGCCGACAACCTCGAAGGTGCTGATGTCGTTGTGATTTCCTCGGCGATCAAGCCGGGAAACCCGGAGCTGGACGAGGCCCGGCGCCGCGGTCTGCCGGTGGTGCGCCGCGCCGAGATGCTGGCCGAGCTGATGCGCCTGAAGTCGAACGTCGCCATTGCCGGGACCCACGGCAAGACGACCACGACGACCATGGTCGCGACGCTTCTGGACGCGGGCCGGTTCGATCCGACCGTGGTCAACGGCGGCATCATCCATGCCTATGGCTCCAACGCGCGGATGGGGCAGGGCGAATGGATGGTGGTGGAGGCCGACGAGAGCGACGGCACCTTCAACCGCCTGCCCGCCACCATCGCCATCGTCACCAACATCGACCCGGAGCACATGGAGCACTGGGGCTCGATCGAGAACCTGCGGCAGGGCTTCTACGACTTCGTGTCGAACATCCCGTTCTACGGTCTGGCAGTCTGCTGCACCGATCATCCGGAGGTGCAGGCGCTGGTCGGCCGTGTGACCGACCGCCGCGTGGTGACCTACGGGTTCAACGCCCAGGCCGACGTGCGGGCCATGGGGCTGCGCTACGAAAAGGGCGTGGCGCATTTCGACGTGCACTTCCAGGTCTCGGGTGAGGTGATCGAGGGCATGACCCTTCCGATGCCCGGAGATCACAACGTTTCCAATGCCTTGTCCGCCATCGCGGTGGCGCGTCACCTTGGCATGACGGGCGAGGAGATCCGGTCGGCGCTGGCGGCGTTCGGCGGTGTGAACCGGCGTTTCACCAAGGTGGGCGAGGTCAACGGCGTCACGATCATCGACGACTACGGCCACCACCCGGTGGAGATCGCGGCGGTGCTGAAGGCCGCGCGGCAGGCCTCCGAAGGGCGGGTCATCGCCGTGCACCAGCCGCACCGCTACACCCGCCTGCACCACCACTTCGAGGAGTTCTGCTCCTGCTTCAACGAGGCCGACGTGGTTGCCATCGCAGAAGTCTATGCCGCCGGCGAAACCCCCATCGAGGGCGCGACGCGCGACGATCTGGTGGCCGGGCTGGTGCGTCACGGCCATCGCCACGCGCGGGCGCTGCGCGACGAGGACGACCTGGAGCGGCTGGTCCGCGAGCAGGCTCAGCCGGGCGACATGGTGGTCTGCCTTGGCGCGGGCACGATCTCGGCATGGGCGAACGGGCTGGCGGCGCGGCTGGCTAAGTGACCGCTGGACGCCGGGAATAGGCTTTTGAAATCAGATGGATGGACGCGCGGGGTTCCGGCCCGGTGTCACGGAAGGGCCCCCATGCGGGGCCCTTTTTCGTTGCAATTCACGGCTTCGTTTGCGCCCCGAGGCTTGCGCATTCCGGCATATGCAGGCACAGTCATCGCGCCTGCGGGGGCAAAAAGGAGTAGGAGCCATGACGCTCTCATTGACTCTCGCGTGCCTCTGGGCAGTGGCCGCGAACATCGCAGCGATGATCCCGTCTTCCGACAATCACTGGACCCGTGCCTACCTGCTGATCGCAGCCGGAATCCCGCTTGTGGGCTACGTGACCTATGAAAACGGGCCGTGGATCGGGCTGGCCACGCTGGTGGCCGGGATGAGCCTGCTGCGCTGGCCGGTGTATTACCTCGCAAGCTGGGGCCGCCGCGTCCTGTGGCGGACGGAGTGACCCGCGCGGTCGCTTGACGATTGCCCCTTAAGGCACCGTCCGCTGGGACGGTTTCGCCCCCTTAACGAAGCGCGCGGTCGGGTTGATCCACCGTGCGCAGGGCCGCGTGGCACCAGATGTGGTGGCACCGGACGGCCCTGGCACGACCATCCTTCAAATCGTTAAGATCCCAGCGGCCCGCGTTACCGGCGATCCGGCCGGTTCGGGGTGTCGAAACGGCCGGTTGGTAACCTTTTGCCCTGCGCCGGGTGTTGCGCGCCGGAAATGTGGTTAACGGGCGGGTTTGTCGCGGGCATTGGCCGGTATTCGCGCGTCCACGCGCAAGGCCCGTTGCGCCCGTCCCGCGGCGGCGGTAGCAGGTCGTCATGACATATTCCCTGCCCGAAACCCGGGGGCGGCTGACGCCCGACCGGCCTCTGAACGATCTTACCTGGCTGCGTGTCGGCGGGCCCGCGGACTGGTTCTTCCAGCCGGCGGACCATGACGACCTGTGCGCGTTCCTGGGCGCGCTCGATCCGAATGTGCCGGTCTTTCCGATGGGGGTCGGGTCGAACCTGATCGTGCGGGACGGCGGCCTCCGGGCGGTGGTGATCCGGCTGGGGCGCGGATTCAACGGGATCTCGGTCGAGGGCACGCGGGTGACCTGCGGGGCGGCGGCTCTCGATGCGCATGTGGCGAAGCGGGCGGCGCAGGCGGGGGTCGACCTGACCTTCCTGCGGACCATCCCCGGCAGCATCGGCGGGGCGGTCCGGATGAACGCGGGCTGCTACGGGTCCTACGTCGCCGATCACCTGGTGGAGGCGCGGGCCGTCACGCGGGACGGCGAACTGGTGAGCCTGTCGCCCGACGCGCTGGCCTTCGGCTACCGGTCGAGCAACCTGCCCGAGGGCTGGGTGCTGGTCGAGGCGGTGTTCGAAGGTGCCGCGGGCGATCCGGAGGCGCTGGAGGCGCGGATGGAAGAGCAGCTGGCCAAGCGCGACGCCACCCAGCCGATCAAGGAGCGGTCGGCGGGCAGCACCTTCCGCAACCCGGCGGGCTATTCCTCGACCGGGCGGGCGGACGACACGCACGACCTGAAGGCGTGGAAGGTGATCGACGATGCCGGGATGCGGGGGGCCACGCGGGGCGGGGCGCAGATGTCGCCGAAGCACTCGAATTTCCTGGTGAACACTGGTGGCGCGACGGCGGCGGATCTTGAAGGTCTGGGCGAGGACGTGCGCGCGAAAGTGCGCGAACAGTCGGGGATCGAACTGATCTGGGAGGTCATCCGGATCGGCGATCCGGGCTGATCCGGCACGGTTTCCGGCGTTTCGGGAAGGATTGCGCCGGGCGGGCGGACTCTGCCGCCTGCTTTTCGGCAGCTTGGGGCCGAATCGTGAGGCCATAACCGCGAAAAAGAGTTTTCCAAGCCCGAATAAAGGCGTTACACTCACTACTTGCGGGGCTGTTGCGCCCACGCCAAAGGCGGACATTCCCGGCGGTCGAGACAACAACAGCGGACCGGCGGGACGCGACCACAGGCAGGTTGCATTACAAACATGGGGGTGAACCCCCGGGAAAAAGGCAGTTTTGGGATGTCGAGCAGGACACTCCCGAAAGTGGCGGTGCTCAAAGGCGGACCCTCGGCGGAGCGCGAGGTTTCGCTGGTTTCCGGACGGGAATGTGCCGCCGCTCTGAGGGGCGAAGGGTACGAGGTGATCGAACTGGACGCGGGGCCGGATGTGGTCGAACGTCTGAAGGAGATTGCCCCGGACGTGGTTTTCAACGCATTGCACGGGCGCTGGGGCGAGGATGGCTGCATCCAGGGCCTCCTGGAGTGGCTTCGGCTGCCCTATACGCATTCCGGCGTGCTGGCCTCGTCGCTGGCCATCGACAAGGAAAAGACGAAGGCGGCCTATCGGACGGCGGGCCTTCCGGTTGCGGAAAGTTTTCTCGCGACCAAGGCGGAGGTCATGGCGGCGCACGTCATGCCGCCGCCCTACGTGGTGAAACCCTACAACGAGGGATCGTCGGTCGGCGTCTACCTCGTCCACGAGGAGGCCAACGGCCCGCCGGTGCTGGACGACAAGATGCCGGAGAGGGTCATGGTCGAACAGTTCGTGCCGGGGCGGGAACTGACCGCGACCGTCATGGGCGGGCGGGCGCTTGGCGTGACGGAGATACTGACCGACGGCTGGTACGACTACGACGCGAAGTACAAGGAGGGCGGGTCGCGGCATATCTGCCCGGCGGAGCTGCCGCAGGAGATCAACGACGCCTGCATGGATTACGCGCTGCGCGCCCACGAGGCGATCGGCTGCCGGGGCGTGTCGCGCACCGATTTCCGCTGGGACGACACGCAGGGGCTGGCCGGGCTGCGGCTCCTGGAGACCAACACCCAGCCGGGGATGACGCCGACTTCGCTGTCGCCGGAACACGGGCAGCTGGCCGGCATGAGCTTTGGCCAGTTCTGCGCGTGGATGGTGGAGGATGCCTCATGCGACAGATAAACGTGCCCGAGACCGACACAGGAATGGCGCGGCTGGACCCGCGCATGAGCCGGATGAAGTACCGGCTGGAGCGGCTGATGCTGACGCCGCTGTTCCGCTTTTCGCTACGGGTGGTGCTGCCCTTCGCGCTGGCCTTTGGCGGCGTGACGGCGTGGTTCTCGGTCGAGGCGAACCGCACGGCCTTTACCCTGATGGTGGCGGACGTGCAGGCGGCGGTGCAGAACCGCCCGGAATTCCAGGTGAAGCTGATGGCGATCGACGGCGCGACCGAGGCGGTGGCAGAGGCGATCCGCGCGGAACTGGCGCTGAACCTGCCGATGTCGAGCTTCGACCTGGATCTGGACGAGATGCAGCTGAAGGCGGGCGCGCTGGACGCGGTCAAGAAGGTCGACCTGCGCATCCGGCAGGGCGGCGTCCTGCAGATCGACGTGGTGGAGCGTGTGCCGGCGGTGCTGTGGCGCGGCCCCGAGGGGCTGGTGATGCTGGACGAGACCGGCATGACGGTCGGCCCGGCGGCGTCGCGGGCGGAACGCGTGGACCTGCCGGTGATCGCGGGCGAGGCGGCGGAAGAGGCGGTGCCCGAGGCGCTGCGGCTCTGGGCCGTGGCCGGGCCTCTGAAGGAGCGGCTGCGCGGGTTCGAACGGATCGGCGCACGGCGCTGGGACGTGGTCCTCGACCGCGACCAGCGGATCATGCTGCCCGACAAGGGGGCCGTGCAGGCCCTCGAACGGGTGATCGCGATGGCGATGGCGCCGCAGGTGGACCTGCTGGCGCGCGACCTCGTGGCGGTGGATCTGCGGCTGCCCCGGCGGCCGACGATCCGGATGAGCGAACATGCCACCGAAGAGATGTGGCGTATCAAGATGATAGAGGCAGGCCAGCAATGATGTTCCGGCAGACTTCGGAGGATGATGGGCAATGATCGAACTGTACGAGTCCCAGCGGGCGATGCGGAACATGCGTCGCGCGGCGATGCAGCGGGGTGTGATCGCCATCCTGGATGTGGGCACGTCCAAGATCGCCTGCCTCGTCCTGCGGTTCGACGGCACGGAAACGCGCGACGACGGCATCGGGCCACTGGCCGGGCAGTCCGGGTTCCGGGTGATCGGCGCGGCCACCACACGGTCGCGCGGCGTCCGCTTTGGCGAGATCAGCGCCATGGGCGAGACCGAGCGCGCGATCCGCACCGCCGTGCAGGCGGCGCAGAAGATGGCGGGCATCCGCGTCGACCACGTGATCGCGGCGTTCTCGGGCGCCGATCCGCGCAGCTACGGTCTGGCCGGGCAGGTGGAGGTGATGGGTGTCACCGTCGACGAGCAGGACGTGGCCCGGGTGCTCTCGGCCTGCGATGTGCCGGACTTCGGCCACGGCCGCGAGGTGCTGCACGCGCAGCCGGTGAACTTCGCGCTGGACCACCGTTCCGGCCTGATCGACCCGCGCGGCCAGATCGGCACGGAGCTGTCCTGCGACATGCACATGCTGACGGTCGACGCGCAGGCGATCCAGAACCTCGCGCATTGCGTGAAGCGCTGTGACCTCGAACTCGCCGGGCTTGCGTCCTCGGCCTATGTATCGGGCATCGCGGCGCTGGTGGAGGACGAGCAGGAGCTGGGCTCTGCCTGCATCGACATGGGCGGCGGCACGACCGGCATCTCGATCTTCATCAAGAAGCACATGATCTATTCCGACAGCGTGCGGATGGGCGGGGACCACGTGACCTCGGACATCTCCATGGGGCTGCAGGTGCCGATGGCGACCGCCGAGCGGATCAAGACCTTCTACGGCGGCGTCGAGGCCACCGGCATGGACGACCGCGAGATGATCGAATGCGGCGGCGAGACCGGCGACTGGGAACACGATCGCCGGACGGTGAGCCGGGCGGAGCTGATCGGCATCATGCGCCCGCGCGTCGAGGAGATCCTCGAGGAGGTGCGGGTGCGGCTGGACGCGGCGGGCTTCGACCATCTGCCGTCGCAGCAGATCGTGCTGACCGGCGCGGCCTCGCAGATCCCGGGTCTGGACGGGCTGGCGTCGAAGATCCTGCGCCAGCAGGTGCGGCTGGGCCGCCCGCTGCGGGTGCACGGGCTGCCACAGGCGGCGACGGGTCCGGGGTTCGCCGGGGCCGTGGGCCTGTGCCTCTTCGCGGCGCATCCGCAGGACGAATGGTGGGATTTCGAGATCCCCGTGGACCGTTACCCGGCACGCTCCTTCAAGCGCGCCGTCCAATGGTTCCGCGACAACTGGTGACAGGATTTTCTCCGAAAAATCCTGTCACGGCCGGGAGGTCATGTTTCCGCCAGGAAACGTGACACCGGCACGGTGCCATTCCGGGCGGGACGTCGAGGATTTTCTCCGAAAAATCCTGTTGCGGCCGGAAGGTCATGTTTCCGGCAGGAAACGTGACACCGGAGCAGGGACGGGTCGGACGGGGCGCACAGGATTTTCGTCTAAAATCCTGTTGCCTCGGGGCAGTCACGCCTGCGGCGCAAGCGTGTCGCCACAGGCGCTTCGGGAACGCCGCAATCAGCCGCTGATCGTGTAGGTGAAGGACGTGCCGTCGTCCTTCGCCATGGTGACGGTGTTGCCGCTGAAGGTCACGCTGCGGCAGCCGGTGCCCGCCCATTCGGCGGGTTCGGTCAGGGTGCGGCACCACTTGCCGTCCCGGATCTCCCACGTGCCGCGGGTGATCTCGCCGGTGCTTTCCTTGCCGAGCAGCCGGCCGTCGGCGGTCAGGGCCATGGTGGACCCGGCGTTGGAGAGGGTCTTGCCGGCCAGCCGCCCCCTGAGTTGCAGGTCGGCCTCGGTGGGGGCTGCGGCCTCGGGCGCGGTGGCGGGGACCGGCGCGGTGGTGCAGGCGGTCAGAAGACAAATCGGCAGCGCCATAAGGGCAAATCGCGTCATGATATGGTCCTTTGTTCAATGAAAACGGAAAATGTCGTGCTTTCACGCCTACAACAGGCCACCGCCGCGTTCAAAAATTTTTTGGCGGGAGAGGACATTTCGCCCCGTGACAGAACCCGCCCGCCCTGTTAACAAGCATGTGGATAACAGCGGGAAATCCGCGGCCGGAGGATCGGGCAGGATCCTTGAAACACCACAGTTGAGTCGCCGCCCTGCGGGTGGTGGCTTTGTCGTGCTTGTGCCAAGTATGCCGCGGACCACACGATATCGCGCTTTCGGCGAATACTCGCGGAAATGGGCCGGAAATGTGGCATATTTGGTGGATAACTGCTGATTTTTGCGTGACGATCAGGGTTGCAGTGAGTAAACTGAACCCTAACAGGCCAACGACGTGCCTGGACGGGTCGAAAAGACACACACGACAAGAACACAGGCGGACGACACCATGGCACTGAACCTATCCATGCCCGGACAGGATGAATTGAAGCCGCGCATCACGGTCTTTGGCGTGGGCGGGGCAGGCGGCAACGCTGTCAACAACATGATCGAAAAGAACCTCGAAGGCGTGGACTTCGTGGTGGCCAACACCGACGCACAGGCGCTGCAGCAGAGCATGTCTCAAAGCCGCATCCAGCTGGGCGTGAAGGTGACCGAGGGCCTTGGCGCAGGGGCGCGGGCATCGGTCGGCGCGGCGGCGGCCGAGGAGTCGATCGAACAGATCGTGGATCACCTCGCCGGCGCTCACATGTGCTTCATCACGGCGGGCATGGGCGGCGGCACCGGGACGGGTGCGGCGCCGATCATCGCTCAGGCAGCACGTGAACTTGGCGTGCTAACCGTCGGCGTTGTCACGAAACCTTTCCAGTTCGAAGGCGCCAAGCGGATGCGCCAGGCAGAGGAAGGCGTCGAGACGCTGCAGAAGATGGTCGACACGCTGATCATCATCCCGAACCAGAACCTCTTCCGGCTTGCCAACGAAAAGACGACCTTCACCGAGGCGTTCTCGATGGCCGACGACGTGCTCTATCAGGGCGTCAAGGGCGTGACCGACCTGATGGTCCGTCCGGGCCTCATCAACCTCGACTTCGCCGACGTGCGCGCGGTCATGGACGAGATGGGCAAGGCGATGATGGGCACCGGCGAGGCCGAGGGCGAAGATCGCGCGATCCAGGCGGCCGAGAAAGCCATAGCGAACCCGCTGCTGGACGAGATCAGCCTCAAGGGCGCCAAGGGCGTGCTGATCAACATCACCGGCGGCGCGGACCTGACCCTGTTCGAACTGGACGAGGCGGCGAACCGCATCCGCGAGGAAGTGGACCAGGACGCCAACATCATCGTCGGCTCGACGCTGGACGAAGGCATGGGCGGCCTGATGCGCGTGTCGGTCGTGGCGACCGGTATCGATGCGTCGGACAACGTCGGCGACATGCCGGTGCCGCGCCGCAAGCTGTCCCAGCCGCTGCGCCAGCAGGAAGCGGAAGCCGCACCGGCGCCCGCTCCGCAGCAGCGCGCCCCGGAGCAGGTCGTCGCACAGACGGCGCCCGCAGCGCAGCCCGTGCAGGCGCCGCTGTTCGGTGAGCTGGACGCAGAGCGCGCCGCAGCCCAGGACGAGATGGAAGACATCTTCGAGGACGAGGCGCAGACCCCGGCCGCCCCGGCAATGCAGGACGACGGCCTTCCGCCGCCGGCCTACCAGCCGCAGGTCGCCGATTTCCGTCCGCAGCCGGACAGCATCGAAGCCGATCCGAACGATTTCATCGCACCGCGCAAGCCCGCCCCAGGCGTGCCGAGCCCGGACACGCTGGACCGCCTGAAGGCGGCCGCCGCCCGGACCCGCGAAGAGACCGTCCGCCAGCACGGCGCCATCCCGGCGCATGCGTCGGAGGAGAAGCCGCGCTTCAGCGTCAATTCGCTGATCGGCCGGATGACCGGGCACGGCTCCGAGAACGCGCAGCCGCAACAGCAGCCGGCACGCCGCCAGCCGCCGATGCAGGCGCAGCGTCCCGCTCCGGCCCCGGCGCCGGAGGCCGATCCGGAAGAAGATCGTATCGAGATCCCGGCCTTCCTGCGCCGCCAGGCGAACTGAGGCGGACACGGCACTACCCTCGGCCCGCCCGAGACCCTCGTGGACGGCGCCCTCTGGCAACAGGGGGCGCCTTTCCTTTTTCTTTACCTTTGTGTGGGCGCCTGTGTGACCGGGCGGGCCGCGTTAACGCGAAGGTCGCGGCCTAAATCCCTGACGCCTCTTGGGCTTCTTCCGGTGGCGCTTCAGGAATCATGAGGTGCGGGGCTCGTGGACGTGAATGGCGGTAACGAACCGGCCGATCCACGGTTTTTCGCGCGGTCTCGGCGCCCTTCTGCAACAAAGGTGCAAAATCGCGGTCACATTGGCGGCGCAGGCGCCTGATAAAACCGCGCTCAGGCCGGCATATTTCCCTATGCATTCCAGAGGGTTGTCCTGAGTGTGCACCTGCAGCGGCGGGGGGGCGCCTAGGGGGGCGGGGGGATGTTTCACTCGGTTACAATCTTTGATTTGAGACCGGAGCCGCCTGCGCTTTATCCCATTGTACAAGGACGCGCCTGTCAGACGGTGCGCATCACAAATTCGGGAAGTCGACGTGCAAACAACCATCCGCTCAGCGATCAGCTTCGACGGCATCGGCCTGCATTCCGGCCGACCCGCGCGCCTGACCATCCGTCCGGCGGTGGTGAACCGTGGTATCTGGTTCAAACGTACCGACGTCGACCTTGGCGACACGATGATCCCGGCGCGCTGGGACAACGTCGTGCGCTCGCCGCTCTGCACTCTGATCCAGAACCGGGCGGGCGTCTCCGTCTCGACCGTGGAACACGTGATGGCGGCGCTTGCCGGCTGCGGCGTGCACAACGCACTGGTCGAGATCGACGGCCCCGAGGCGCCGATCCTCGACGGGTCGAGCGTGCCTTTCGTGCGCGGCATCCTGAACGTGGGCCTGCGGGCGCAGGGCGCCCCTGTGCGCGCCATCGAGATCCTGAAGCCGGTCACCGTGGAAACCCAGGGCGGCTGGGCCCGCCTGTCCCCGTCGAAGACCGGGCAGGGGCTCGACATGGTGTTCCGCATCGACTTTGCCGACGCGGCCATCGGTGTGCAGGAAAAGCGCCTGAACCTCGCCAACGGCACCTTCGTGCGCGAGCTGAGCGACTGCCGCACCTTCTGCCGTGCCTCCGACGTGGACGCGATGCAGAAGGCGGGCAAGGCGCTTGGCGGCACCTATGAGAACGCCGTTGTGGTCGATGGTGACAAGGTCCTGTCGCCGGGCGGTTTCCGTCACGCCGACGAGGCCGTGCGCCACAAGATGCTGGACGCGCTGGGGGATCTGGCGCTGGCCGGTGCGCCGATCCTTGGCCTCTACGAAGGGCACAAGGCCGGGCACGCCATGACCAACGCGCTGCTGCACGCGCTGTTCGCCGATGCACAGGCCTGGCGCTTCGTGGACTGCGACGCGGCGACCGCGGCGACGCTGCCGGGCGCAGGTGTCGTGCTGGACGAGATCCCGGCCGTCGCCTGACCCGCTTATCCACATCAACGATGACGTATATGTGTACTGCGCCGGTTGGAGAAACCGGCGCTTTCCACATCTTGCGGAATGCCCTTGCGTCCACCGGCAATATCTTGCGATGGATTGGCAGGGGCACCGCCAATAGGGCGTTTTGCCCGCTGATTTTCTGTGCTAGACCCTGCGCAACGGGGCCTTTATGCAGGTTGGCGCAAAGGGTTCGAAAAGAACGAAGGACGGTGTCATGACAGGGGGCAGATCGCGGGCTTTGGTGTTCGGGGTGAGCGTAGCGGCTCTGCTGTTGTCGGGCTGCGGAGAACTCAAGCGCAAGGACATCGGGCCGGACGGCCAGCCGCTGGAAACCTACACGGCCAAGCAGATCTACGAGCGCGGCGAATACGAGATGTCGCGCAAGGACTACGAGGACGGCGCGTTCTATTTCGGCGAGGTCGAGCGGCTTTATCCCTATTCGGACTGGGCCAAGCGTGCGCTGATCATGCAGGCCTATTCCTACCACAAGAACAAGGACTACGAGAACGCGCGCGCCGCGGCGCAGCGCTATATCGATTTCTATCCGGCGGACGACGACGCGGCCTATGCGCAGTACCTGCTGGCGCTCAGCTACTACGACCAGATCGAGCTGGTGGGCCGGGACCAGGGCCTGACGTTCCAGGCGCTGCAGGCGCTGCGCGCGGTGATCGAGCGTTATCCCGACAGCGAATACGCGCGCTCCTCGATCCTGAAGTTCGACCTCGCCTTCGATCACCTCGCGGGCAAGGAGATGGAGATCGGGCGCTACTATCTGAAGCGCGACCACTTCGGCGCCGCCATCTCGCGGTTCCGCGTGGTGGTGGAGGACTTCCAGACCACGACCCACACGCCGGAGGCGCTGCACCGGCTGGTGGAGGCCTACCTGTCGCTGGGTCTGGTGGAAGAGGCGCAGACGGCCGCCGCGATCCTCGGCTACAACTACCAGTCGACCGACTGGTACGAGGACAGCTACGCGCTTCTGACGAAGCAGGGGCTGGAACCGCGTGCGTTCGAAAACAACTGGCTCGGCAAGGTCTATCGTCAGATGGTGCGCGGCCAGTGGCTTTGAGGGGCGGTGGGCTGAACACCCACCCTACGGCTGGACATGCTTCGGGCGCTTGAAATCCGCGACATGCTGATCATCGACCGGCTGGATCTCGACTTCCAGCCCGGTCTCAACGTGCTGACCGGCGAGACCGGGGCCGGGAAGTCGATCCTTCTGGATTCGCTGGGATTCGTGCTGGGCTGGCGCGGGCGCGCCGAACTGGTGCGCGCGGGCGCCGAGCAGGGCGAGGTCGTGGCGGTCTTCGACCTTGCGCCGGACCATGCGGCGCGCGGCGTGCTGGAGGAGGCCGGGCTGCCCGCGGGCGACGAGCTGATCCTGCGGCGGGTGAACACGGCGGACGGGCGCAAGACCGGCTGGGTCAACGACCGGCGGGTGTCGGGCGACGTGCTGCGGCAACTGTCGGACACGCTGGTGGAACTGCACGGGCAGCACGACGACAAGGGCCTGCTGGACCCCAAGGGGCATCGCGCGATCCTGGACGACTATGCCGGGGCCGAGGACCTGCAGGCGGAGGTTAGGGAGGCCTGGCGCGCGCTGGCGGCGGCCCGGAAGGGGCTGTCGGACGCGCAGAAGGCGATGGATGCGGTGCGGGCCGAAGAGGGCTTCCTGCGCCATTCCGTGGCCGAGCTGGATGCGCTCGCCCCCGAAGAGGGCGAGGAAGAGGCGCTGGATTCGCAGCGCCGGACGATGCAGGCCGCCGAGAAGATCCGCGAGGACATCGCGCAGGCCTCTGCCGCCTTGGGATACGAGGGCGCGGAGGGCGCGATGTCGGGCGCGCTGCGCTGGCTGGAAGGGGCTGCGGAGAAGGCGTCGGGCCGGCTTGATGCGCCGATCGAGGCGCTGGTGCGCGCCATGGCGGAGCTGGACGAGGCGGCGCGCGGGGTGGCGGATTGCCTCGAGGCGCTGGATTTCAATCCGGCAGAGCTCGAGTCCTGCGAGGAAAGGTTGTTCGCGATCAGGGGGCTGGCGCGGAAACATCAGGTGATGCCCGACGAGTTGCCGGGGCTGGCCGCATCGCTGTCGGAACGGCTGGAGGCGCTGGATGCGGGCGAGGCCAGGCTGGGCGAGTGGCAGAAGGCGATCCGCGAGGCGGAGGCGCGGTTCGACGATGCGGCGGGCCGCCTGACCGCCCTGCGCCGCGATGCCGCCCGGCGGCTGGACGCGGCGGTGGCGGCGGAGCTTGAGCCGCTGAAGATGGGCCGCGCGGTGTTCGAGACAGAGGTGGCCGAGGCCACGGCCGGGCCGGAGGGCCGCGACGCGGTGACCTTCCGCGTGGCCACAAACCCCGGCGCGCCTGCCGGGGCGCTGAACCGCATCGCCTCGGGCGGGGAGCTGTCGCGGTTCCTGCTGGCCCTGAAGGTTGCGCTGCACGTTCAGGCGGGGCAGGGCGTGACGATGATCTTCGACGAGATCGACCGCGGCGTGGGCGGGGCCACCGCCGACGCGGTGGGGCGGCGCCTGAAGGCGCTGGCCGATGGCGGGCAGGTTCTGGTGGTGACGCACTCGCCGCAGGTGGCGGCGCTTGGCGCGCACCACTGGCGCGTGGCGAAACGGGTCGAGGACGGGATGACCCTGTCGGAGGTCGTGGCGCTGGACGCGGGCGCGCGCGAGGCGGAACTGGCGCGGATGCTGTCGGGCGACACGGTGACGGACGCGGCGCGGGCCGCGGCACGGTCGCTGCTGGCAGGCTAGGCGCGGCCTCCGGGCGCCCCGACCGGCGACCTTGCGGTCCCCGGCGGCCCACCCTCCCGGCCACGCCCCGGCCTGGCGTGGTGCCGGGTGAGGCGCGGGCAGGCTGTCATCTTGCACAATGCGCTTCGCGCGGCCCCCAACATTCTGTCCCCGGTGTCCCCTGCAGGGAGGACACCGCGTTTCCCGGCCGTCGAGGGCAGGGGGCCGTCAGTTGCCGGGCACCAGCTTGCCGGGGTTCATGATGCCCGTGGGGTCGAGCGCGTTCTTCAGCATGCCCATGACGGTCCAGGCGGCGCCGTGCTCTGCCTCCATGAAGGGTTTCTTGCCCACGCCCACGCCATGTTCGCCGGTGCAGGTGCCGCCGAGGCGCAGGGCGCGCTCGGCCATGCGGGCGGAGATCCCCTTGGCCTCGTCGAGGTCGGAGGGCTTGTCGGGGTCCAGCAGCAGGATTGCGTGGAAGTTGCCGTCGCCCACGTGGCCGAGGATCGGCCCGCTGATGCCGGAGGCGGCGATGTCGGCCTGCGTTTCCTCGACCGCGCGGGCCAGTTCGGAGATCGGCACGCAGATGTCGGTCACCACGGCACGGGCGCCGGGGCGCGAGGCGAGGATCGCGTAATAGCCGTTGTGCCGCATCGCCCAGAGCGCGTTGCGTTCCTCGGTCCGCGAGGACCAGCGGAAGGCGGAGGCGCCGTGGTCGGCCACGATCTCGGCGAAGCGTTCGGCATCCTGCGCGGTCGATTCCGGCGAGCCGTGGAATTCCACCATGAGGTGCGGCTGTTCGGCCATGTCGGCGCCCGCGTAGGCGTTGAAGGCGCGCGCGGTGGCGGCGCAGGCGAACTCGATCCGGGCGAGGGGGAGGCCCATCTGGATGGTCTCCATCACCGCGGTCACGGCGGAATCCATGTCGGGGAAGGCGCAGATGCCCGCGGAGATCGATTCAGGGATGCCGTGCAGGCGCAGGGTCAGCTCGGTCACGAGGGCGAGGGTGCCTTCGGAACCCACGAGCAGCGCGGTCAGGTCGTAGCCGGCGGAGGACTTGCGCGCGCGGGTGCCGGTGCGAATCACGGTGCCGTCGGCCAGCACCGCCTCGAGCGCCAGGACGTTGGAGCGCATGGTGCCGTAACGGACGGTGGTGGTGCCGGAGGCGCGGGTCATCGCCATGCCGCCGATGGAGGCGTTGGCGCCGGGGTCCACCGGGAAGAACAGGCCGGTGGCGCGCAGCTCCTCGTTCAGGGCCTCGCGGGTGACGCCGGGCTCTACGGTCACGTCCATGTCGGCGGGGCGGATCTCTGTCACCCTGTTCATGCGGGTGAAGTCGACCGAGATGCCGCCGCGCAGCGCCTGGGTCTGCGCCTCGAGCGAGGTGCCCGCGCCGAAGCCAACCAGCGGCACGCCGTGGGCGTGGCATATCTGCGCGATGCGCGACACTTCGGCGGTGTTTTCGGGATATGCGACCGCATCGGGGGCGATGGGCGGGAAATAGGACTCCGATCCGGCATGGGCGTCCAGATCGGGCTTGGACCGGCTGAGACGTTCGCCTAGGAAGGCCTGCAAGTCGTCGAGCGCCTGTTCGATAGGCATCTTGGTCTCCGGTGAGTGACAGGAGGCCACCTTACCGGGCGACGCGGGGCGGGGAAACCCGCGGGTTTGGAGGAGAAGGCCGTGCCGGGCGTATTCGCGCAACACCTTGCCACCATCAGGGGCGACTTTTCGCGCGGCTGGGACATGATCCGTCACAACGGGCCGGGACAGGTCAGTTTCTGGTTCATCGCGCTGTTCCTCGGCATGGTGTCGGGCTTTGCCGCCATCGGCTTCCGCTTTGCGGTCGAGACCCTGCAGGCGGCGGTCTACGGCACGCGCGACGTCAACATGCTGGCGAGCTGGGCAGGCGAGCTGCACTGGGCCTGGGTGCTGGTGATCCCGGTGCTGGGCGGCATCGCGGTGGGGGCGCTGTTGCAGAAGTTCACGCCGGACGGGCGGGTGCGGTCGGTCGCCGACGTGATCGAGGGCGCGGCGCTGAACGACGGCCGGGTGGAAAGGCGCGCGGGCGTGGTCTCGGTGCTCTGTTCGTGGATCACGCTGTCGACCGGCGGCTCCACGGGACGGGAGGGGCCGGTGGTGCACATGGCCTCGCTGGCGGCCACGTGGGTCGCGAACCGGATGAAGGTGGACGGCATCACCGGGCGCGACCTTCTGGGCTGCGCGGTGGCGGCGGCGGTCTCTGCCTCGTTCAACGCGCCGATTGCCGGGGCGCTGTTCGCGCTGGAGGTGGTGCTGCGGCACTTCGCGCTGCACGCCTTTGCGCCCATCGTGGTGGCGAGCGCGGCGGGCACGGTGATCAACCGGCTGGTCTATGGCGACGTGACGGAGTTCACCCTGCCGGGGACGACGGTGGTGGAGTTCTACCTCGAGTTGCCGGCGTTTTTCCTGCTTGGGCTGGTCTGCGGGATCGTCGCGGTGATGATGATGCGGGCGATCTTCTTTGCCGACGACGTGGAGACGGCCCTGCAGAAGAAGCTGGGCCTGCCCTACTGGCTGCGCCCGGCGGTGGCGGGGCTGCTGCTGGGCGGCATCGCGATCTTCTATCCGCATATCATCGGGGTGGGCTACGAGACGACCTCGCGCGCGCTGACCGGCAACCTGCTGATGTGGGAGGCCGTGGTCTTTGCGGTGATCAAGGTCACGGCGGTGTCGATCACCATGGCGGGCCGGATGGGCGGCGGGATCTTCTCGCCGTCGCTGATGGTCGGGGCGCTGGTGGGGCTGGCCTTCGGCCATGTCGCCACGGGGATGGCGCCGGACATGTCCTCAGCCTTCACGCTCTATGCGCTGGCGGGGATGGGTGCTGTGGCGGCGGCGGTGCTGGGGGCGCCGATCTCGACCACGCTCATCGTCTTCGAGCTGACCGGGGACTGGCAGACGGGACTTGCGGTGATGGTGTCGGTGTCGATGTCGACCGCGCTGGCGAGCCGGGTGGTCGACCGGTCGTTTTTCCTGACGCAGCTGGCGCGGCGCAAGGTGCAGCTGGCGGCGGGACCGCAGGCCTACCTGCTGGCGATGTTCCGGGTGCAGGGGGTGATGCGCAGGCCCGACGACGAGCGCGCCGCCGACGAGGAGGCGTGCCTGCGAATGATCGAGCGCGAGCTGTTCGTGCAGTCGACGGCGACGCTGGAGACCGCGCTGCCGATGTTCGACCGCTCCGGCGTGGCCTTCCTGCCGGTGGTGAAGATGGAGGACGGGGTGCCGGTGTTCCAGGGCGCGCTGTTCCACGTCGACGCGCTGAAGGCCTACAACCGGGCGCTGGCGGCGACGGCGGAGGAAGAGCATTCCTGAGGGGTTTCGCCCGCGCGGTGCGCAGGCGATCCGCCGGGGGCTGCGCCCCCGGCG
>NZ_JBRBWD010000014.1:0-203427 GCF_052825245.1 Sagittula sp. | reverse complement strand
TCCGTGGTGAGCTTGACGAGGATCCAGTAGCGGCCCCCCCAGCCGGGGTGCGGCGGGGCGGTGACGATGATGTCGAGGTCCTTGAGGATCATGGGCTGTGCTCCTGCATGGTTTCGGGCCGCGTCCCGCGACCCGACCGGCCGGGAGAGGCGCTGCCTCCCCCGGACCCCCTCCGAGGTATTTCTGCCAAGATGAAGGGGCGGGGCGCGCGTGACCTGTGTGGGGTCAGGTGTCGAAGAGGATGACGTTGCGGCGGGCGCCGCCGGTTTTGGTGTCGGCGATGGCCTCGTTGATCTGGTCGAGGGACCAGCGCCCGGAGACCAGTTCGTCGAGCTTGAGGCGGCCCTGGCGGTAGAGGTCGGCCATCCAGGGGATGTCGCGGCGGATCACCACGTCGCCCATCTTGGAGCCGATCATCTGCTGGCCGGTGTAGGCGGGCACGACTGGTTCGTACTGCGCCATGGCGCCGGTGTGGGGCATGCCGACCATGACCATGCGTCCGCCCCAGCCGAGGTAGCGCATCGCCTGTTCGTAGGCGGGGATGGCGCCGACGGTCACGGCGACCACGTCGGCGCCCTTTCCGAGGGCCTTCAACGCGGCTTTCCACGGGGCCTTCGACGTGCCCAGCACCGCGTCGGTGGCGCCGAATTCGCGGGCGATCTCCAGCTTGGCCTCCGACATGTCGACGGCGACGATGCGGCGGGCGCCGGCGATGCGGGCGCCCTGGATGGCGTTCAGGCCGACGCCGCCGGCGCCGATCACGACCACGTCCTCTCCGGCGCGCAGGCGGCCGGCGTTGACCACCGCGCCTATGCCGGTGATGACGCCGCAGGCCAGGAGGCAGACGCCCTCGGCGGGCAGGGTTTCGGGGAGGGGCACGACCTGGCTCTGATCGACGACGACGCGCTCGGCGAAGGCGCCGCAGTTCATCGCCTGCACGACCGGGGTGCCGTCGGGGCGGGACAGGGGCGAGGGGCGTCCGCCCTGGTTCTCGCAGATCGTCGGTTTGCCGGAGTTGCAGTTCACGCAGGCCCCGCAGGAACGGATCAGCGTGACCACGACCCGGTCCCCTTCGGAGAGGCCCTTCACGCCATCGCCGAGCGCGGTGATGCGGCCGGAGGCCTCGTGGCCGTAGACGGCCGGAAGGTCGCCGCCCCATGCGCCGTCGGCGTAGGAGATGTCGGAATGGCAGATGGCGACCGCCTCCAGCGTGACCTCGATCTCGCCGGTTCCGGGGGCGCGCAGATCGAGGTCCTCGATCGTCAGAGGCGCGTTGAAGGCGGTGCAGACCGCCGCGCGGATGCGTGTCATCCCAGTCTCCCTGTTTTCCCCGGAGGGTTCACCGCCTCGTCCCGGGGTTCAAGCCGGAAAACGACATGGGGGTGGCAGAAGGGCGAATGAGGCCGGGGTTTTCAGGCGACCGCGTGTCTGGGCGCGCGGGTGAGGAACAGCGTCAGCGCCACGACGATCAGCCCGAGCGACACGAGGAAGGGCGCGCCGGGGAAGGGATCGGCCCGTTCCGGCGCCGTGAAGGCGGCGAAGACGGAGGTCATCATGATCGGCGAGACGGCGGCGGCCAGCGCGGCGGTTGAGGTCAGCAGGCCCTGCAGCGCCCCCTGCCGGTCGTCGCCGAGGCTCTGGCTCATCATGCCCTGCATCGCCGGGCCGAAGGTGCCGCCGAGTGCCGCGAGCGGGATCAGCGCCAGCACCGTGCGGGTGTTGTCGAGGAAGGGGATCAGCGCGTAGGCGATGGCGGCGCACAGGAGGCCGAAGACCACCGTCCCCGATTCTCCGAACCGCCTGAGCAGGAGCCGGATCACCCCGGCCTGCACGAAGGCGAAGGACAGGCCGAAGGCGCCCAGCGTGGTGCCGATGATCGCGCTGGACCAGCCGAACTGCGCATGGCCGAAGAACGCCCAGACGGACGGATAGACCGCGAAGGCCACGTGGTAGAGGAACATGATCGCCAGCCCGCGGCGGATGCCCGGCACGCGCGTCATGATGAGAAAGGCGCTGAACGGGTTGGCCTCGCGCAGGCGGAAGCGGCGGCGGTTCTCCGGCTTGATGGTCTCGGGGAAGGCGAGCAGGCCGAGGATCGTGTTGAGCGCGGCCAGAACGGCGGCGGCCCAGAAGGGCGCGCGGGTCCCGAACTCTCCGAGCAGGCCGCCGATGGTGGGGCCGAGGACGAAGCCCAGCCCGAAGGCCGCGCCGATCAGCCCGAAGGCGGCGGAGCGTTTCTCCGGCGGGGAGAGGTCGGCCATGGCGGCGAAGGCGGTGGAATGCGTGGCAGAGGCGAAGCCGCCGATGATCCGGGCGATCAGCAGCACCACGAGGCTGTGGGTCATGCCCATCACCGCATAGTCCACGACCATCAGCGCCAGCGTGCCCAGCAGGATGGGTTTGCGCCCGTAGGTGTCAGACAGCGCGCCCAGAAGCGGCGCAAACAGGAACTGCATCGCCGCGAAGACCGTGCCCAGGACCCCGCCCCAAAGCGCCGCGCCGGAGAGGCCGCGGCCGGAGACTTCCTCGATCAGGTCCGGCATGACCGGGAGGATCAGGCCGATGCCCATGGCGTCGATGGCCACGGTGATGAGGAGGAAGAGGACGGGCAGGCGCAAGGGTCAGATCGCCTTTGTCACGGCAGCGGCAAAGGCGCGGGCCTCGGACGGGGCGGTCCCGAGCTGGCGGGTCGCGTCGAAGAGGTCCGCCGGCAGGTCGGGCCATTCCGCGCGGGCCGCGTCGGTCAGCGGCGTGCCGGAGGCTTGGGCCGATTTGATGAGGTCCTTGACGGCGGCCTGCGCCTGTGGCCGGGGCATCCGGTCGGTCAGGGCGAAGGAGAGTGCCTCTGCGATCAGGAGGCCGCCGGTGGCGTCGAGCGTCGTCTGCATGGCGCTCGTGTCGGGAGAGAGTGTCTCTGACAAGTCTTGCATAAGTGTCAACGCGGCGGACGCTGCCAGCACCAGCTGCGGCAGGGTCAGCCATTCGGTGAACCACGCGGCGCCGTCGCGCTGCTGACGGTGCAGGGCCGCGCCGTCCAGAGTGGCGGACAGGCCCTGCACGTGGCGGGCCAGCGCAACCATGGCGGAGGGCGCAACCGGGTTCTGTTTCTGCGGCATGGTGGATGAGGCCCCGGCGCCGCCGAGGCGGACCTCGGATATGCCGGACTGGGTGGCGAGCACGAGGTCCTCACCCATCTTGCCCGCGGCCAGTGCGGTGCGGGCGAACCACCCGGCGATGGTCAGCACGGGCGTGCGATCGGTGTGCCAGGCGTGGCCGGGATCGTTCAGGCCCAGCTTTTCGGCCAGCGCGGCACGCAGGGCCACGGGATCGGGGCCGAGGGCGGATGCGGTGCCTGCCGCGCCGGACAGGGACACGAAAAGCTGGGCGCGCACGCGGGGCAGGTCCTCGAGCGCGGTCAGCAGCGGCCAGCCCCATTGCGCGACCTGCGCGCCGAAGGCGGTGGGCGTTGCGTGCTGGCCGTAGGTGCGGGCGGCCATGGGCGTCTCGGCGTGATCGCCTGCAAGCTTTGCAAGCCCTATCAGCGTGGCCTTCAGCCGGTCCTCCTGCAGCGCCAGCGCCTGCCTCAGCCGCAGCATCAGCCCGGTGTCCTGGATGTCCTGCGACGTCGCGCCCCAATGCAGGTACTGCGCATGCTCGGGGGCCATCATCGCCTCGCGGAAGGCGGCGACTAGTGCGGGTGTCATCACTCCGTTCTGCGCCGTGGCCTTGGCCAGTCCCACGGGGTCGACCTGGCATTCGAGCGATGCGCGGTGGATCGCGGCGGCGGCGGTCTCGGGGATCACGCCCGCGGCGCCCTGCACCTGCGCCAGTGCGCCCTCGACCAGCATCATGGCCCGGACCTCGGCGCTGTCGGAGAACAGCCGCGAGGTTTCACCGGTCGGGAAAAGACCGGACAGGTGGGCGCTGTCGAAGGGCGTTGCGGGCATGTCGTGTTCCTTTGTCCTCCGTGCGCCGCAGGTTTGCGTGGCGGCATCCGAAGTCCGGGGTCTCTGTCACATTGCAACGATTTTGTGAAGCAGAGACGCAAGGTCCCCCGGCATGGAGAAGAACGGAGAGTGGGAGCTTTGCAACGAAAACACGTCTTCGGGGGCGAAGCGTTCGGCCATTTTCCGTTGGAAATCCGGGGGGATGGCGCGGTCATCGGTGCAGACGATGTAGCTGCGCGGCAGGGCCTGCGACTTTTGCGACAGGGCGATGGCCGTGCCGGAGGCCGCGGTGGATTCGGCACACAGACGGGGCAGTGCGTAGGCGTCGGTGCCGGGCGGGCAGTCGTGGTAGAAGTTGCCGGTGCTCGCGGAGAGGTCGAAGGTGAAGCTGAGCTTGGTGTCCGAGAGGCGGATCAGCGGCACCAGCGGCTGTTCGTCCGCCTGCATCCGCATCTGCGCGAGGCTGTGCCCCGGCCAGGGTGTGTAGGCGCAGAGGTAGACGAGGCGCCGGATGTTGGCCGGGTCGATCTCGGCGGCCTGGGTGATCGAGTAGCCGCCCATGGAGTGGCCGACGACCACGGTGGGTTCGGTCAGCGCGTCGACGATGGCCTGCCCGAAGTCGTGGAGCGTGGTCTCCTCGATCGGGGTGGGGTCGTCGCCGTGGCCGGGCAGGTCGATGGCGCGGGCCTCGTGTCCCAGCGCCTCGAGCGCCGGGATCACGTCACGCCAGCACCATGCCCCGTGGGCCGCGCCGTGGATCAGCAGGAAGCGGGCCATCAGGCGGATTGTCCTGTCATGCCGGTCATGCGCCCTGGGCTTTCAGGAAACCGGTGAGAACGCGGGCGTATTCCTCGGGCTGCTCGACGCTGGGCAGGTGGCCCGCATTGCGGATCAGGTGCTTCTGGCTGCCGGGGATCAGGTCGGCGGTTTCGAACACCAGATCGGGCGGGGTGGAGCCGTCCTCCGACCCGGCAATGGCCAGCGTCGGCAGGCGCAACCCGCTGGTGGAACTGATGAAATCGGTGCCGGAGATGGCCGCGGCGCAGCCCGTCCAGCCTTCGGCCGGGGTGCGCAGGAACATGTTGCGCCAAGCTGGAAATTCCTCGGTCTGGTGGAAGGGTTTGGAGAACCAGCGGTCCATAGTTGGGTCGACGATGTCGGCGAGGCCGGCCTTTTCGACATTGGCGATGCGTTCGGCCCACATGTCGCGGGTGCCGATCTTGGCGGCGGTGTTCGAAAGCACCATGGCGCGCACCAGATCGAGGCGCTTGGCGGCCAGTCCCTGCGCGATCATGCCGCCGATGGAGAGGCCCACGAAGATCGTGTCCTTCAGCCCGAGGTGGTCCATCAGGCGTTCGGTGTCGGTGATCAGCGCGCCCATGGAATAAGGGCCCTTGGGCGTGTCGGAGAGGCCGTGTCCGCGCTTGTCGAAGCGCAGGATTCGCAGGTTGTCGGGCAGCATCGGCAGGATCTCGTCCCAGAGCCGGAAGTCGGTGCCGAGCGAGTTGGCGAAGACGACGGGGGTGCCGTCCTCCGGGCCGGTCAGGGCATAGTGGATACGGGTGTCGCCGAGCTGGACTGTCTGCATTGGGGCCTCCTGTGTGCCCCCTGTTTAACCTTGGTTGACGACCTGCGGAAGGTGTTGCGGACAAGGGCCCGTGGCGGGTTAACGGTGCGTCCGGTGGCGCGGCGCGGTCCATATCTTGGGGTTGGCCGGGGCGCGGGCCACAAGCCGACGCCGGGCCGGAGCGGCGTTAACCGGATGTTATGGGGCGAACCGGCCGGTTCGGGGGGCCTTTCCGGCCGGTTGGCAAGGTTGGTTAATTTCCGTTCACGAAGGGCGTTAAGGAAGGCGGGAAAGCGGGCTGCGACGGGGGGGGCGACCCTGGAACGCCCGGTGGTCGGGCGGGGGCGAGGGGCATTCCCGTGCGTGCCCGTCGGTCGTGCGGTCGTGGCGGCTGCCTTCGGCGCCGGTCGCGTCGTGTTGCGGCGGGCAGCTTTCCGGGCGCCCCGACTGAAGCCCCTGCGGGCTTCAGCGGCCCACCCTCCAAGCCGCTGCCCGGCAGGGGCAGGGCGACGGCCGGGATCGGCGGGTGCGGGCGGGAGAACAAGACGGCCCCGCAGCGCGGGGCTGCGGGGCCGTGTGTGTGGTCTCGGGCACTGGAGGCCGGCACCCCGCCGGAACGGGGCGTCCGTGGCCGCCGTTCAGGCGATGCCCACGACTTCGATGTCGAAGGTCAGGTCCTTGCCGGCCAGCGGGTGGTTGGCGTCGAGGGTGACCTGTTCCTCGTTCACTTCGACGACCGTCACCGGCATGACCTGACCCTGCGGGGTCTGGACCTGCAGTTGGGTGCCGAGGTCGAGCGGGATCTCTGCGGGGATTTCGGAGCGCGGCACGGCCTGCATCGCGTTCGGATCGGGCTGGCCGTAGGCTTCGTCCGCCGGGATCGTCAGCTTCTTCTGCTCGCCCACGGTCATGCCGGGCAGGGCCTTGTCGAGGCCGGGGATGATCTGGCCGGAGCCCACTTCGAACTGTAGCGGATCGCGCCCGCGCGAGCTGTCGAAGGTGGCGCCGTCCGCCAGCGTTCCGGTGTAATGCAATTGAACTGTGTCGCCGGTTTTGACCTGCGTCATGTGTGTACCTCTGATGTCTTGGAAACGGGTTTGGCGAGGCCGGGGCGTCCCGGGTGGCTCGCATGCTCATGCCTAAAGATAATGATTCATGGCCCGCGATGCAAACCCGGTGGTCAGAACCGGGTGTGCGCCCTACTGTCGGGGCGACGGAAATGCCGGGTCCGGGGCGCTTTGCCGCGCCTGCCGGACCCGCGGAGAAAGGGAGTTTTGCCATGCATCCGGTCTTGGCGAAGGACAACGTGGCGGTGGTGACGGGCGGGGCCTCGGGCATCGGGCTGGAGATCGTGGGGCGGCTGGTGGCGCTGGGCATGAAGGTGGCGATTGCCGACCTGCCCGGCCCGGCGCTGGAGCGGGCGGCGGCGGAGACCGGCGCGCTGGGCGTGGCCGTGGACGTGACCGACCGCGCGGCGCTGGAGGCGCTGAAGGTGCGGGTGGAGCGCGAGCTTGGCCCGGTTTCCGCGCTGTTCGCCAATGCCGCGATCCAGCCCGGATCGGACGTCTTCGACGAGCGCGGCACATGGAACCGGGTGATCGACGTCAACCTGATGGGGCTGGTGCACACGGTACAGGTGCTGGCGCCTGCGATGATCGCCAGCGGCGCGCCGGGGCTGATCGTCATGACCGGGTCGAAGCAGGGCATCACCACGCCGCCGGGCGACCCGGCCTACAACGCCGCGAAGGCCGGGGTGAAGGCCTTTGCCGAAGCCGTGCAGCACGATCTGCGCGGGCGCGAGGGCTGCCGCGTGGAGGCGCGGCTGCTGATCCCGGGTTTCGTCTGGACCGGGCTGACGCGGCAGGGCCGGACGGAGAAGCCCGCCGGCGCCTGGACACCGGAGCAGCTTGTGGACTTCCTGATGGCGGCGCTGGACCGTGACGATTTCTACATCCTCTGCCCCGACAACGACGTGGACCGGGCGACGGACGAGAAGCGCATCCTCTGGGCCGCGGGCGACATCGTGGAGAACCGCCCGCCGCTGTCGCGCTGGCACGGCGATTACGACGCGGCCTTCAAGGCCTGGCTGGAGCGCTGAGGGATGGCGAAGGTTGTGGTGTTCGACGCCTACGGCACGCTCTTCGACGTGGCCGCCGCGGCGCGTGTCGTGGCCGAGGAGCCGGGGCGCGAGGCCCTGGCGGCGGTCTGGGGACAGGTGGCGGAGGACTGGCGGCGCAAGCAGCTCGAGTATTCGTGGCTGAGGGCCGTGACGGGCGATTACGTGCCGTTCTGGACCCTGACGATGGACGGGCTCGACTGGGCGATGGAGCGTGCGGGGCTGGACGACCCGGAACTGCGCGAGCGCCTGCTGGCGGTCTACTGGGAACTGCCCGCCTACCGCGAGGTGCCCTTCATGCTGGCGGCGCTGAAGGCGAAGGGCGTCGCGACGGCGATCCTGTCGAACGGCAGCCGCGACATGCTGGAGGGGGCGGTCGAGTCCTCGGGCGTGGGGCTCTACCTCGACGAGGTGCTGTCGGTGGAGGCGGTCCGGGTCTTCAAGCCCGCCCGCGCGGTCTATGACATGGTTGGCACGGCCTTTGGCGTGGCGCCGGGCGAGGTGCTGTTCGTGTCGTCGAACGGCTGGGACGCGGCGGGGGCGGCGGCCTACGGCTTCGAGACGGTCTGGGTGAACCGCGGCGATTTGCCGATGGACCGGCTGATGGCTTCGCCCGACCATGTGATGAAGGATCTGACGACGATACCGGAGAGGGTGTGATGGCGAATTTCACGACGTCCGACGGGGTGGAGATCTTCTACCGCGACGAGGGCGAGGGCGTGCCCCTGGTCTGCCTTGCGGGGCTGACACGCGACGGGCGGGATTTCGATTTCGTGGCGCCGCACCTGGAGGGCGTGCGGCTGATCCGCCCGGACTATCGCGGGCGGGGGCAGTCGGGCTGGGCGGACTGGTCGACCTACACGATCCCGGTGGAGGGGCGCGACACGGTCGAGCTGCTGGATCACCTCGGGCTGAAGCAGGCCGCCGTGCTGGGCACCTCGCGCGGGGGGCTGATCGCCATGGGGCTGGCCGCGACGGTGAAGGACCGGCTGATGGGCGTGGCGCTGAACGACATCGGGCCGGAGATCGCGGATGCCGGGCTTGAGGTCATCAAGGGCTATCTCGGGCGCAGGCCGCCGCAGAAGACGCTGGCGGAGGTCGCGGCGCGGCGGGCGGAGCTGATGACCGGCTTCGTCGGCGTGCCGGAGAGCCGCTGGCTGGAGGAGGCGGAGCGGATCTTCGTGCAGGAGGAGGACGGGCTCGGCCTGACCTACGACCCGGGCCTGCGCGAGGCGGTGCTGGTCGGCGGGGCGCAGCCGGTGGCCGACCTCTGGCCGTTCTTCGACGCCTTCAAGGGGTTGCCGCTTTGTGCGCTGCGGGGCGAGAACTCCGACCTGCTGTCGCGCGAGACCTTCGAGGAGATGAAGGCGCGGCGCCCGGACATGATCGCGGTGGAGGTGAAGGGGCGGGGGCACATCCCCTTCCTCGACGAACCGGAGGCGCTGGACGCGCTGCACCGCTGGATCCGGATGCTGCGCTGATCCGGGAAGGGCATGAGCGCCGGTGGATGCGCGGGCTGGCTGAGTGTTCTGCGGTTGGCAGCGCGTGACGCCGGTGTAGCTGCCGCATGGCGGGACCCGGCAGCGGGAGGCGTCGCAGACGTGGTTCAGGGGTGTGGGCCCCGTGAGACGCGCCCCCGTGCCCCGCTCGGGCCGTCGCCCACCCGCCCACCCCGCCGCCCCGACCGGAGCGCGGGGGCGCGCGTGGCGTTGGGCCGGGGCGGTGGCCTGGGCTGTTCGTTTCGGCGCGCACCGTGCTTTCGTTCGGCAGGTCGCATTCGCCCGGTCTGGCCCCTAGGGGACGGGCGCCGGGGCATTGCCCTTGGCATGACATGGGGATGTGCACGCAGAGTATGGGCGCCGAGTGCGAGAGGGCTTCATGCGCATTGCGGACGGTTGGACGCCCGCCACCGGATCGATGGCGGGCGCTTCGGTCTAGCGGTTGCGGATATGCGTGCTCCAGTGGGCGTGCAGAGCTTCGATGTCGCCGCTGGTGAGGAGGGGCATCGCCTGATGCAACTGGTCTTCCGTCCATGCCCACCATTGGAGTTCGAGCAGGAGGGCGATGCGGGCATCGTCGAACCTCTTGCGGATTTCCCGGGCCGGGTTTCCGCCGACGATGGCGTAGGGGGCGACATCCCGCGTCACCACGGCGCGCGTGCCGATCACCGCGCCGTCGCCGATCCTGACACCGGGCATGACGATGGCTTCGGACCCGATCCAGACGTCGTTTCCGATGACCGTGTCACCGGCCGGACGGTAGCCGTTTTCGGCGCCCGCAAAGGCCGGCACGTCTGACATCCAGTAGAAGGGAAACGTGCTGACCCAGTCGCTCCTGTGGCCCTGGTTGCCCGCCATGATGAAGGCGGCGCCCGATCCGATGGAGCAGAAGCTGCCGATCAGGAGGCGGTCGACGCCCTCGTCCGGCAGGAGGTAGCGGGCGCAGTCGTCGAAGCTGTGGCCGTGATAGTAGCCTGAATAGTAGCTGAACCGTCCGACAAGGATGTTCGGATTGGTGACCTGCTTGTCCAGCGTGATGCCCCGGAAAGGGCTTTCGAAGTGGTTTTTCATCTGGGACCTCTGAATGATCGGCATGTGTGCGCACATGCAAAACCAGCGCTACCGCTGAGGGCGGCGCGCAATTTCCCCGGGCTTCAGCGCGGGGACGGATTCAGATGGTTCGGTCCGCAGATTTCATCGGGCGTATGTCCCTGTCCAATTCGTGTGAAGGATACGGAAACGGCGACCGGACGCAAGCCGGACGGCGTGGCGCTGTGGCAAGGGGGCGCTGCGTCTGTTGCGGCGAAGGGGGGCGCAGCTCGTTTTGCGGCGCTCGCGCGCGCCGGGATGACGCGCGCCAAGGCGTTTCGGCGCAGTCTTTTCGGCAGGGGGTCAGGCGTCGGGCAGGTTGAAGACGCGGACGGGGTGGAGTTCGCCGGCCTTGTAGCGGCCCACGGCGACCGGACGGCCGTCGTGGCTGGCCCAGGCTTCGTCGCCGTATTCGATGCCCCCCGCCGCAAGGACCATGCCCGGGTTGCCGTTCCTGAGGCGCGTCGCGCCCTCGGCGGTGGCTTTCAGTTCGGGAAGGTCGGCCAGCCCCGCCTCGACCGGCAGGAGCCGGGCGTCTAGGGCGGGGGTGCGGGCCTCTGCGTCGATCTGGTCCAGCGTCACGGCGTTTTCGAGGTCGAAGGGTCCGGACCAGAGGCGGCGCAGCGTCAGCACGTGGGCATGGCAGCCGAGCGTCTGGCCCAGGTCGCGCGCGATGGAGCGGACGTAGCCGCCCTTGCCGCAGGTCATTTCCAGCACGGCGGTGTCGGCGTCGGGGCGGTCGGTCAGCACCAGCTCCTCGACCCAGAGGGGGCGGGCGGCGATCTCCATCTCCTCGCCGTCGCGGGCGCGCTTGTAGGCGCGTTCGCCGTCGATCTTCACCGCCGAGAACTGCGGCGGGACCTGCATGATCTCTCCGACGAAGCCGTGCAGCGCCTCCTTGATCTCGTCGTCCGAGGGGCGGAGATCGCTTTCGGCTGTGACCTCGCCCTCGGTGTCGTCGGTGTTGGTCGCCTGCCCGAGCCGGATGGTGAAGGCGTAGGCCTTCGTCGCGTCGGTGATGTAGGGCACGGTCTTTGTCGCCTCGCCCAAGGCCACGGCCAGAAGGCCCGTCGCCTCCGGGTCGAGCGTGCCGGCATGGCCCGCCTTCTTCGCTTCCAGCGCCCAGCGGACCTTGTTCACGACGGCGGTGGACGTGATGCCCGCCGGTTTGTCGACGATCAGCCAGCCGGAAATGTCCCGGCCCTTGCGCTTGCGTGCCATGTGCTGCCCTTTCGCGGTAAGGCGCGCCGGGTAGCAAGCGCGCCGCGCCCTGTCAATCGCGGGGCGCGCGCGGGCCGTGGTCTTGCAGGTGGTCCGCTGCGGGCGTCAGCCGTCGGAGAGCGCCTCGACGATGGTGGCGCGGGTCTCTGCCTCGGCGATGCCGGAGAAGGGCTTCATGTTGTGGCCGGGGACGACGGCGTCGGGGTCCTCGATGAAGGCGTCGAGGGTTTCGGCGTCCCAGGCGAAATCGGCGCGGGCGAGGGCGTCGGAATAGCCGTAGTCCTCGAGGCTGCCGGCCTCTCGCCCGACGATGCCGTACAGGTTGGGGCCGAGGCGGTTGTCGCCCTCGTCGAGGGAATGGCACGTCCGGCAATGGTTGTTGAACGCCAGCGTGGCCTCGTTGTCCTGCGCGGCGGCGGGGGCGGCGCTGAGGAAGAGGGCGGTGGCGGCGATATGCGGTTTCATGTCGGTGTCTCCTCTGGGGATCGTTGGAAGACAAACCGTCGAGGGGGTGGTGGCGTTCCCGCGCGGTCGCGTGTCCGGCGGGTGATCGCCGGTTGCCGTGTGGCCGGGCGGGCGGGCCGTCAGGTCGTGCCGGAGAGGCGGGTGTCCTTCAGGCCGGAGAGGTCCAAGAGGCCCGCGCGGTTGCAGAGCCAGAGCGCGCCCGCCACCGCCCAGAGGTTCGACAGCACGAAGGCGCCGACGATGCCCGCAAAGCCCGCCACGCTGGCGCCCAGCCATGCGAGCGGCACGTAGACCAGCGCGATGCGGCTGGCCGAGAGGCCCATGGACCAGAGCGCCCGGTCGCGGGCGTTCATCGCGGCGTTGGCGGTCACGAGGATGCCGTAGCCGAAGAAGCCTGTCGCGCCCCAGCGCAGGTAGGTGGTGGCATGGTCGGCGGCCTCGCCTCCGTCGGTCATCAGGTGGGCGAGGGTGGGCGCCGCGACCGACAGCACGGCGGCCAAGAGCGCGCCGTAACCCGTGCAGGCGAGGAAGGTGAGCCGCGTGGCGGCGCGGGCGCGGTCGTGTTTCTCGGCCCCCCAGGCCTGCCCCACGACCGGGCCGATCCCCGCCGACATCGCCAGCATCGGCACGAAGAGCAGCGACTGCACGCGGGTGGCGGCGCCGAAGCCCGCCACGGCCGCATCGCCCAGCATCGCGGCGGCGGAGGTGACGAGCGACAGGCCCAGCGGGTTGATCGCGTTGGAAAGCGCGGCGGGGCCGCCGATCCGGGCGATGTCGCGCATGCTTTCGCCAAGGCCGTTCAGGCAGGTCCGGCTGATCGACAGGCGCCCGCTGCGGACCGAGAAGATCACCAGCCCGACACAACCCAGCGTGCGGGCGAGGAAGGTGGCGATGCCCGCGCCCTCGGTCCCCATGGCGGGGATGAAGGCCGCGCCGAAGATGAACAGCGGGTCGAGCGCAATGTTGAGGAGCGCCTGCGCGACCATGACGGTGGCGGAGATGTGGCTTTCGCCGCCCGCGCGGAACACGGCGTTCAGCCCCATGGCGGCGACCATGAAAGGGAAGGAGGCGCACCACCACGGCACGAAGGACAGCGCCTCGTCCCGGACGGCGTCGGTGGCGCCCATGAGGGAGAAGATCGCGGGGGCGGAGAGGTAGAAGGCCGTGGCGGTGACGAGGCCCAGCAGCGCCGCGACGATCAGCGCGTGGAGGGCGAGGCGCGCGGCATAGGCGTCGTCGTCGCCGTTGCGCCCGAAGGCCTGGCTGACCACGGCGGAGGTGCCCGCGCCCATGCCGATGCTGAGCGAGGTCAGCGCGACGATCACCGGGTAGACGAAACCGATGGCGGTCAGCGAATCGGTGCCCGCGCGGGCAAGGAAGGCGCTGTCGGCGATGCCCACGGAGAGGGTGCCGAGGATGCCGATGCTCATCGGCGCGGAGACCCGCCAGAGTGCGCGGGAGACGGGGCCGGAGGTGAGATCGCGGTTTCGCTTGCCGTTTGCCATGGCGACGCAGATGGCGCGAATGGATGCGAAGGCAAGAATGTTTGCGCGTGGGGCGTTCGCCCCTCAGCACAGCACCTGTGCGAGCGCGTCGAGCGCGGCGCGGATCGGGGGATCGTGGCGGGCCTCGTGGTGGGAGACCAGCCATTCGTCGTGGGTCAGCGCGTCGATGGGCTCCGACAGGCGGTCGAGGCCCGGCTCGGTGTCTCCGGCGAAGCAGGGCAGCACGATCCGCCCGAAACCGTTCAGCGCGAGGTCGAGGCAGAGGCGGCTGTCGCTGGCGGTGGTCAGGATGCGGTCGGCGTGGTGGTCGTGGACCCAGCGCTGGGAGGGCGGCTTGTCGGCGCTGGCGGGCAGGGTGACGAAGCGGTCCGGCGCGCCGGGCAGCCCGTAGACCGCATAAAGGATGGGCCGGGCCCGTTGCCGCGCCAGCCACGGGTGATCGGGCGGGCGGTTGCGGATGCCGATGTCGGCCTCGCGGCGGGCGAGGTCGAGGGCGGCGTTCGAAGGCAGGAACTCCGGCACCCAGTGACCTGTCGGGTCGGGCGCCAGCGCCTGCGCGAGGAAGCGCGAGGTCCAGAAGCCCGCGGTGATGCGCACCCGGCGCGGGCCGGTGTCGCTGTCGAGGAAGCGGTCGACCCGGCGGCGGAGCGCGGAGAGGTCGGCGACCTCGGCCGCCAGCGCGCGGCCCTCGCCGGTCAGCGCGTAGCCCGCCTTGCCGCGCAGAAAGAGCGGACGGCCGGTCTGCGCCTCGAGCGCGGTCATGCGGCGGGAGAGCGTGGGGAGCGGCGTGCCCGAGAGTCTGGCGGCGGCAGTGAGGGAGCCGTGCTGCGCCACGAGCAGGAACAGCGCGAGATCGTCGAGGCTGGGCGCACTTTCATTCATGAAAGTCAGTTTGCGCGCATCGCCAGTATTTTCAAGGAAATTGCCGTGGGAGTCTGGGCGCAGATCGCATCAGGCTTTCAGGAGTGAGATATGTCCCATCCTTTTCCCATCCTCCGGATCGTGCCGGACGCGGCCGCCAGTGCCGAGGCCGCGGGCTTTGCCGCGCGGGTACAGAGCCATCGGCGCAGGGCGCGCAGGCGCGCGGTGCTGCGGTTCAGGGCGGCGCTGTTCGGGCGTCGGAAGCTGCGGGGCGCGGGTCTGCCGGAGGACGGCGGCGCCATCGCGACCGGCTGTCAGGCGCGCATCAGGGTCTGACCGAAACCGCCGAAGTGCAGCATGCTGCTGGCGCTGTCGGTCCAGAAACCGGGCCAGTGCGCCCCCATGGCCGGGTGATGCCAGACGCGCACGTCGGTTTCGGGCGGCAGCGTGTTGAAATCGGGCTCGTCCCGCGTGCGGAGCTGACCCGACAGGCCGAAGAAGCCGTTGATCAGCACCGTCATGATGAGCGCATCCTCCGGCGTCATCTGGAGGCGGCGCCAGCCCGGGGGAACGGTTTCCTCGGACCCCGTCACCCAGTCGCCCGAGACGAACAGGCGTTCCGGGAAATCGGGGCGGTAGCCGAGGCTGTAGGCGCCCTGGCTCTCGACGATGAAGGTGATGTAGCCGTTGCTGCTGGCGTGCAGCTCTTCGGGGCGGAAGATCCGGTCCTGCGTCAGGAGCAGCGGCAGCCCGGAATGGAACACATCCGGCCCGAGCGCATCCGACACCTCGGTCACGGGCTTCAGCCACGGCAACTGGCCGGGTGTCGTGTCCCGCTCAGGGATGGCGATGTCGGGACGACCGACCCAATCAAGCAGAAGCTTCAGCGCATCCTCGATGGTGGTGACGATCAATTGGTCCTCCCTCACGCCCGCGTTCCAGCGAAACGCTGCTGCCAATCTTCGCGTTCCGCATCGGTGATCTTGCGGAAGGTGACGTCCGGCACGGTGAATGTGTGACCTTCGGGCAACGTTTCAAGGGCGGCGGGCACGTCGACCGGCCAGCTGTCGTCGTCGGTCTGCATGGCGGCCAGCAGGTCGGCGCAGGCGTCGGGGATGAAGGGGCGGGAAATCACCGCGTAGAGGCGGATCAGGTTCAGCGCGAGGCGGATCTGCATCGCGGCCTGTTCGGGATCGGTCTTGAAGGTGGTCCACGGCGCGACCTCCTGCAGGTACTCGTTGCCGAGCACCCAGGCGGCGCGCAGGGCGGCGGCGGCCTTGCGGATCTCGATCGCCTCCATGTGGGTCTCGTACTCGCGCACCTTCGCGGTGATGTCGGCGACCAGCTTATCCTCGGCCGCGCCGCGGGTGCCGCCTTCGGGCACCGCCTCGGAGAACTTGGAGCGGCAGAACTTCGTCACGCGGGAGGCGAAGTTGCCCAGCACGTCGGCGAGGTCCTTGTTCACGCCGGACTGGAAGGATTCCCAGGTGAACTCGGCGTCGGAGGTTTCCGGCACGTGCGACAGCAGCCACCAGCGCCAGTAGTCGGCGGGCAGGATTTCCAGCGCCTGGTCCATGAAGACGCCGCGCCCGCGCGAGGTGGAGAACTGTCCGCCGTCATAGTTCAGGTAGTTGAAGGACTTGATGTAATCGACGAGCTTCCACGGCTCGCCCGAGCCGAGGATCGTGACCGGGAAGGAGAGCGTGTGGAAGGGCACGTTGTCCTTGCCCATGAACTGCGTGTAGCGCACGTCGTCCGCGCCCTTGTCGGTGCGCCACCAGCGTTCCCAGTCGGTCCCCTTGCCCGCGTCGACCCATTCCTGCCCGCAGGCGATGTATTCGATGGGCGCGTCGAACCAGACGTAGAAGACCTTGCCCTCCATGCCCGGCCAGGGCTCGTCGCCGCGCTGCACCGGCACGCCCCAGTCGAGGTCGCGGGTGATGCCGCGGTCCTGCAGGCCGTCGCCGTCGTTGAGCCATTTCTTGGCGATGGAGGTGGTCAGCACCGGCCAGCCCTCGCGGGTGTCGATCCATTTCTCCAGCTCGTCCTTCATGGCGGACTGGCGGAGGTAGAGGTGCTTGGTCTCGCGCATCTCGAGGTCGGTGGAGCCGGAGATGGTGGAATGCGGGTTGATCAGGTCGACCGGGTCGAGCTGCTTGGTGCAGTTGTCGCACTGGTCGCCGCGCGCGCTGTCGAAGCCGCAGTTCGGGCAGGTGCCCTCGATGTAGCGGTCGGGCAGGAAGCGGCCGTCGGCCTTGGAATACATCTGGGTTTCGGAGACTTCGCGGATCAGGCCCTGTTCGTCCAGCACCTTGGCGAAATGCTGGGTGAGCCGCTTGTTGGCGTCGGAGGAGGAGCGGCCGAAATGGTCGAAGGAGAGGCGGAAGCCCTCGGCGATCTTCGACTGCACCTCGTGCATCTCGGCGCAGTATTCGGCCACGGGCTTGCCCGCCTTGGCGGCGGCGAGTTCGGCGGGGGTGCCGTGTTCGTCGGTGGCGCAGAGATACAGCACTTCGTGGCCACGGGCGCGCAGGTAGCGGGCATAGAGGTCGGCGGGCAACTGGGAGCCGACGAGGTTGCCCAGGTGCTTGATGCCGTTGATGTACGGAATGGCAGATGTGATGAGATGGCGGGCCATATGCGTCTTCCTTCGCGAACGTCAGCGCGGGTTTAGCGGAGTGGCGGGGCAGTGGCCAGTGGTCACCCATCGGGGGGTGCAGAATCTGCACCCTACGGGGCGTCGCGCGGGCGGGGACGCGGGCTTTCGGAGCGCATGTCGGGCGGTGTGGCTGTTGCTCGGGTTTGTTCGGCGGGACGGGCGTGAGTGGTTCCGGCGGGCGGGTCGGTTGCCTCGGGCGGCGCATGCGGAAGAGGGCCGCGGGCCGGTCCGGTGATGCGTAGGGCCGGGACCGACGGGATGTCGGTGGAACGTCCGACGCGCGCGGGCCATGCGGATCGCGGCGCCCGGCCGGTCCGGCGGTGCGCGGGGCCGGGGTGGCGATGCGGACCGCCGGCCCCGGACCGTCAGGCCAGCGCGCCGATGACCTCGTCGACCTTCGTCACCAGCGCCACGTTCTGCATCGCGTAGTCGATGCTGGCGCGGTGCCAGTCGGCGTTCATGGTGGAACAGCCGTCCTCCGGGATCACCATGACATAGCCCTTGTCGGCGCCGGTGCGGGCGGTGTGCTCGATCGACATGTTGGTCCAGGCGCCGGTTTCGATCAGGATGTCGCGGCCCTCGGCCTTGAGCACGGTTTCGAGCGAGGTGCCCTCCCACGCGCTCATCCGCATCTTCTCCACCACGTGATCGCCGGGCTGGGGTTCCAGACCGTCCACGGCGCGGGCGCCCCATGTGCCCCGGACCATGGCGGATTCGTCCAGCAGCCCCTCGAAGAGCGGCGCGTTCAGGGTGAAGCCGGGCGCGCCGGGGTGGACGAGGAAATGCACGTGGATCACCGGCACGCCCAACTCGCGGCAGCGCGCGGCGAGGCGGGCGATATTGGCGATGGCGTTCTGGTCGCGGCAGTGCTGCGGGCTGCCGGAGGCGGCGAAGGCGCCGCCCTCGATCACCACGTCGTTCTGCATGTCCTGGATGATCAGCGCGCAGCGCGAGGCGTCGAGGCGGAGCGCGTCGTCCCCCTGGGGCGCGGCCGGGGGGCGGGACGATCCCCGCGCCCGCATGAAGGGTTCGTTGCGCGGGCCGACCTTGACCGGGATGGCATAGACGCTGGTGGAGGCCGCGACGTAGAGCGTGCGCCAGTCCTCTCCGCCCCAGTGCAGGTTGGCGGGTTTCTCGGGGATGGCGACCTTGCCGATCAGCTTGCCGCCCGGTTCGTAGACCCAGAGCCCGCCGGGCGCCGTCACCCAGACGTTGCCGGAGGCGTCGCACTTCATGCCGTCCGGCACGCCCTCCTTCAGGCTGTCGCGGATGCCGCTGGCGAAGACGCGGCCGTTGGTCAGCGTGCCGCCCGGCCCCACGTCGTAGACCCGGATGTTCGCCTGTTCGGTGTCGTTGATGTAAAGCCGCGTCTCGTCGGGCGAGAAGCAGAGCCCGTTGGGCATGGTGAAGAGGTAGCGGTCCACCACCAGTTGCGGGTCGTCGCCGGGGCGGTGGTTCGGCGGCAGGCGGAAGACCCCCTGCCAGCCCAGATCGCGCGGACGCTCCACCCCGAAGCCGGGCATCCGGCCGTACCACGGATCGGTGAACCAGACGGAGCCGTCGGACTTCACCACGATGTCGTTGGGGGAATTCAGCTCCCGTCCCTCGAAGTGGGAGGCGAGCACCTCGCGCGTGCCGTCGGGCCGGAAGCGCGCGACGGAAGAAGTGCTGTGTTCGCAGACCAGCAGGTTGAGGTCCGCGTCGTAGGTCATGCCGTTGCCCTTGTTGGAGGGGGTCATGACCTCGCGCACGCCGGCGCGGTCCATGCGGCGGCGCACGTCGCCCGGCATGTCGGAGAACAGCAGATAGTGGTCCACCGGGTGCCAGATCGGCCCTTCGGTGAAGATGAAGCCCGAGCCGGGCTGCCGGACCGGCGCGTGTTCGTCGATCAGCTTGCGGAAGGCGGGGTCGAGCGCTTCGTGGGCCATGGTGTCCTCCTCTGGCCGGGATCAGGCGGGGAACCAGTCGCGGCGCGGCACGGTCTGGCTGACGGGGCCGGGCACCGACATGTCCATCCGCCCGACGACCCGCCCGTGTTCGACCTTGGCCGGTTTGTCGTGGATCGGCAGGAGGAACTTCGCGCCGGAATACATCAGCTTGCGGATCGCGCCCTTTTCCTGCCGCTTGGTGTTCCCGTGGTTGCCGGTGACCTGGTATTCCTCGGGGCCGAAGGTGCGCATGGGCTGGATGATCTGGTCGTTGAAATCGTAGATCACGTCGCCGCAGATCGTGGCGCGGCCCTCGTCGGTGTCGACATGCACGTTCATCGACCCTTCGGTATGGGCGCCCGCCGCCTCGACGAAGACGCCGGGGATCAGTTCGACCGGGCCGGAGATGTCGAGATCCTCGAGCCTGAGCGCGCCCGGGTGGTGCAGCCGTTCGACAAGGTGGATGATGTCGGGCTTGGGGTACTGCGGGTGCATCAGGCCGGAGACGGAGTATTCCAGTTCGCGCCGGTTGATGACCACGGTGGTGTTCATCGGGAAGTGGTCGTCCTTGCCCGCGTGGTCGATGTGCAGGTGGGTGTGCAGCACGTAGCGCACGTCGCCGGGTTTGACCCCGTGGTTGGCCAGTTGCCGCTCGATCATGTTCTCGTGGAACTGGAGGCCGCGCATGCCCAGCGTTTCCATGATCGCGTTGTCGCGGTAGCCGGTGTCCACCACGATCGGGTACATCCCGCCGAGGATCAGGAAGCCGTAGACCGGCACCCGCCGCACGCGCCCGCAGTCGCGGCCGAGCACGAGGAAGCTCGATTCCAGTTCGATGTCCCCGTAGTCGAGTATCTTGATTTCCAGCCCCATCGTGTCCTCCCGTTTATCGTCTCTTGCGTCACGCCAGCCGGTAGACCCGGGTGGCCGTGTCATGGAAAATCGCCTGCTGTTCGGCGGCGCTGAGCCCGCCCGCGGCGCGGCGGTGCGCCTCGATCAGGGCGGTGTAGTCGGTCCAGAGCTTCTCGATGGGGAAGTTCGATCCCCAGAGGCAGCGGTCGGCGCCGAACATCCCCACGGTTTCGGTGGTCAGCCAGGCGATGAGGTCGGGGTCGAGCCGGTGCTGGAAGGTGCCGAAGCCCGAGAGTTTCGAGACCACGTTGGGACATTCGGCCAGCCCCTCCATCGCGGTGCGCCACTTGGCGCGGCCCGCGTCGGAGGTGTCTTCCAGCATGCCCGCGTGCTGCAGGACGAAGGTCACGTCCGGGCAGGCGCGGGCAAGCGCGCAGGCGCCGTCCATCTGGTCGTCGAAGGCCTGCAGGTCGAAGACGAGGTCGTAGTCCGCCAGCCGTGCGACGTTCTTCTGCACGGTCGCATCGCGGCAGAGGTCGGCATGGGGCGCGAAGCGGTAGGTGGGGTTCTGGTGCCAGTGGAACTGCTGGCGGATGCCGCGCAGGTGCGGGAAGCGGGCCAGCCGGTCGAGGGCGGGGCGCACGTCCTCTGCGCCCATGTCGGCATAGGCGACGAGGCCGTGGGGCCAGCCGGTTTCGGCGATCAGGCTCTCGATCCAGGCGGCCTCGTCCTCGGCCCGGTCGGTGGGCCAGTTGGCTTGCACGTAGACCGATTTCGTGACGCCGGTGCCCGCGATGTCGTCGAGGTATTCGCTCATCGGGTAGTCGCGGCGGATCGGTTCGTAGGGGCCGAAGATACGCGGCTGCATGGGGCCCTTGAGCCACGGCAGGTCGTCCTGCCGCCAGACGTGGAAATGTGCATCGACGATGGTCATGCGCGCGCTCCTTTCCGGAAGTCGAGGATCTCGGCGGCGATGGATGCGGGCGTGTCGCCCGCGCCCAGCCGGTCGAGCAGGGGATGGATGGCGCGCATCGCCTCCGTCTGCGGCCGGTAGGCGGGATCGGCGGCCAGCGGCGAGAGCCAGAGCACCGACCACGCCAGCGCGCTCAGCCGTTCCATGGCGCCGGTCAGCGCCTCCGGCCCGCCGCGTTCCAGCCCGTCCGAGAGCAGGATGACCAGCGCGCCGCGGGCATGGGCGGCAAAGCGGGGGATCGACAGGAAGACCTGCAGCGCCTCGCCCAGCCGGGTGCCGCCGTCCCAGTCCGCCACGAGGCCGGAGGCCAGCGTCAGCGCCTGTTCGCGGTTGCGGTGGCGGAGCGCGCGGGTCACGCGGGTCAGCCTTGTGCCGAGGGTGAAGCATTCCACCCGCTCGCCGCCCTGTTGCAGCGCGTGGGCCAGCCGCAGGGCGCCCTCGGTGCTGGACTTCATGCTGCCGGAGACATCGACCAGCAGCAGGACGCGGCGCTGGCGGGTGATGCGGCGGCGGGTGGGCAGGCGGGTGATCTCGCCGTCGCGGCGCATCATCTGCCGGAAGGCGCGGCGCGGGTCGGGGTGGCGGCCCTTGCCCTTGCTCATGCGCCGGGCGCGGCGATGGGGCAGGCGGTTCGGCAGCGCGCGGGTGAAGGCGCGCAGCAGGGCGTCCTCGTCACCGGCGGCCAGTTCGCGGGCAAAGAGCCGTTCCGCCGAGGTGGCCTCTCCGCCGGAGGGGTCTTCCTCGTCGGGGACGGGCAGTTCCTCGAAGTCGCCGGCGTCGTAGCTGCGCGGCAGGTCTTCGGGGTCGCCCGGGGCGGGCGCGGCGAGGCTGCGGCCGAGGAAGACGTGGTCGAAGACGGTGTCGAACATCAATTGCCGGTCTGGCCCCGGCCCGTAGACCGCGTGGGCGGCGCGGCGGATGGCGGCCATGTCGCGCGGACCAAGGAGGCCCACGGCGGTGATGAAGGTCTCTGTCCGGTCGGGCGTGGCCGGGAAACCGGCGGCCCGGAGCGCCTGCGGGAAGGCGAGGAAGGGGGCGAGCGCGCGCGGGGTCATGCGGCGCTCTCCGAGAGGATGGCGTCGATGCGGGGCGCGATGTAGTCGAGGTCGTCCTGGTCCTTCAGCACCACCCCGATGGCGCGTGCGAAGGCGCGGGGCCATGGTCCGCCGCCCCGGTTCAGAAGCGTCGCGGCCTCGGCCCATTCCACGGTTTCGGCCACGCCCGGCGGCTTGGCCAGCGGTTCCGCCCGGAGCGCATTGACGGCGGCCACGACGCGGCGCGCGGTGTCCTCCGCCACGGTGGAGGCGCGCATCATGACGATGCGCTGCTCGAGCTCGGGCGAAGGATAGCCGATCCAGTGGTAGATGCAGCGCCGCCGGAGCGCCTCGTGCAGTTCGCGGGTGCGGTTGGAGGTGAGGATCACCACCGGCGGCTCCTCTGCCCGGACGGTGCCGCGTTCGGGGATCGAGAGGGTGAAGTCGGACAGGAATTCCAGCAGGAAGGCCTCGAACTCGTGGTCGGCGCGGTCGATCTCGTCGATCAGGAGGACGCGGTCACGCGGCGCCTCCAGCGCCTGCAGGATCGGCCGCGCGATCAGGAAGCGGTCGTCGTAGAGGTTGACGTACTCGTCGCCCGCCTGCCGGATCGCCAGCATCTGCCGGGGGAAGTTCCATTCGTACATGGAGGCGGCGGCGTCGATGCCCTCGTAGCATTGCAGGCGCACCAGTTCGCGCCCGAGCACGGAGGCCAGCGCCTTGGCCGCCTCCGTCTTGCCGACGCCGGGGGCGCCTTCCAGCAGCAGCGGCTTGCCGAGGGCGAGCGACAGGTAGGCGGCGGTGGCGAGCCCGTCGTCGGCAATGTACTGGGCGTCGCCCAGCAATTGCGTCAGCGGTTCGGGACCGTCGATGCCCTGTATCGCGCGCCGCACCACCATCAGAGCGCCTGCCGGGGTTTCGCGCCGCCGAGCGCGCGGATGCCGCGCAGCACCTTTTCCGGGGTCACGGGCAGGTCGTCGATGCGCACGCCCACCGCGTCGTAGACCGCGTTGACCACCGCCGGCAGCACCGGGTTGGCGCACATCTCGCCCGGGCCCTTGCCGCCGTAGGGGCCGTCCTCGGCCGGCCGTTCGAGGATCGAGATGTGATGCGGCGCCAGATCGCCCGGTCCCGGCATGAGGTATGTGTTGAAGTCCTCGGGCCGGTTGTCGCGGGTGGGGTAGTAGGGTTCGGTCGTCTCCCATGCGGCGTGGCTCATCCCCATCCACGCGCCGCCGCGCAGTTGCTGTTCCACCAGCTTGGGGTTGAGCGCGCGACCCACCTCGTAGGCGGACTGCATGTCGGTGACGGTGACTTCGCCGGTTTCGTCGTCGACCTCCACCGTGACCAGCATGGCGGCATGGGCAAAGGTGGTGACCGGGGACATCTCGCCGGTTTCGGGATCGACCTCGGACAGCGGGATCAGGAAGATGCCGCGCCCGGCGATGGTGCGGCCCTGCTTGAACTGCGCCGCCTGGCTGGCGGCCATGGTGGTGATCGACCGCGAGGGCGCGCCCTTCACGTGGATGTTGCCCTTGCCGTCGGTCACGAGGTCGCCCGCGTCGACCTCCAGCTCTTCGGCGGCGGCCTCCAGCATGACCTGCCGGGCCTCTTCGGAGGCGCGGATCACGGCGTTGCCCATGCGGTGCGTCCCGCGCGAGGCAAAGGAGCCCATGTCGTGCGGGCCGGTGTCGCTGTCGGCGGTGTCGACATAGACGTCCTCGACCGGGACGCCGAGGGTTTCGGCGGCGATCTGGCGGGTGACGGATTTCATCCCCTGCCCGAGGTCGATGGCCGAGAGGGCGACGGTGAACTTGCCGTCGGGGTTGGAATGCACCAGCGCCTGGCTCGGGTCGCCGCCGAGGTTCATGCCGATGGGATAGTTGATCGCCGCGAAGCCGCGGCCGCGGTGGACGGTCATCAGCGCCTCCTGAAACCAGAGAGGGAGGAGAACCGCATCGCGCCCGAACGGGACGGTTTGGGCGCGGGCCTTTCGGGCCGGTCCGGTGCGGCGGGCTGCGGGGGCGGTTGCGGCGGGGTGTAGGACGAGGTCTGCGGCTGCTGCGCCGAGGGTCGTGCGGGCGGCGGCGCGGCGGGCGCGCGGGGCGTGGGCGGGGCGAGCGGCGCGCTGTCCGCGCCCCCCTTGCGGGCATAGCTGGTGGCGGCGAAGCCCTGCACGCGGCCGTCCTCGTCGGTGACGGTGTGGCGCGGCAATTCCGCCCGCGCGCCGCCGCCGTCCTTCAGCGAGGAGGCGGCCTTCAGCGCGGGCGACAGGTTGATGCCCGCCTTCTCCGCCACCACCTGCGCGCATTCGATCAGCGCGCAGTTCTTGGCCAGCCGCCTGTGCGCCTTCATGTCGCCGTCGCGGTAGGCGTTGAGGATGCGCAGCTCGACAGGGTTCATGCCGACGGCCTCCGCCACCTTGTCCATATGCGCCTCGATGGCGAAATCGACGCCGGTGATGCCGAAGCCGCGCATGGCGGTGGCCGGTGTGCGGTTGGTATACACGCAGTACACGTTGGCCGAAACGTTGGGGATCGTGTAGGGGCCGGGCAGGTGGCCGACGCCCTTGATGATCGCGTAGGAGCTGAGCCGGGTGTAGGCGCCCGCGTCGAAATAGCCGGTGAACTTGCGCGCCACGATGCGGCCGTCGTTCATCACGCCGTCGGTGACGTACCAGCGTTCGGCGCCGCGCGGTGCGCCGACCTGCATCTCTTCGGCGCGGTCCCACGCGTATTTCACCGGGCGCCCGGTCATCATCGCGCCGAGGATGGCGAGCGGTTCGTGGATCGAATCCACCTTGCCGCCAAAGCCGCCGCCCACCGTGCCGCCGATGAAATGCAGCCGCGAGGAGGGCATGGACAGCACCTTTGCCGCCGTCCCCAGCGAGAAGAACAGCGCCTGCGTGGACGTGTAGCAGACGTAGCGGTCGTTCTGTTCGGGGGCGGCGATGGCGCCGCAGGTCTCGATCGGCGCCTGCTCGATCGGCGACATCTGGTAGCGGCCCTCGATGACGTGATCGGCCTGCCTCAGCGCGGTTTCGACGTCGCCATAGCGCAGCTTCTGGTGGTCGTACTTGCCGTGGTAGACGAACTTGTTGTCCGGATAGATGTCGAGCACGGCGGGCGCGCCGGGCTTGATCGCCTCCTCCACGTCGAGCACGTGGGGCAGGACCTCCCAGTCGACGCGGATGGCGGCGGCGGCGGCGCGGGCCTCGGCCTCTGTCGCGGCGATGACGGCGGCCACGGGTTCGCCCATGTAGGCGACCTTCTTGTCCGAGAGGATCGGTTCGTCGTCCAGCCCGAAGTCCAGCAGCGACAGCAGGGTGTTGAGGTTCACCGGCACGTCGCGCCCGGTCAGCACGCGCACGACGCCGGGCATCCGTTCGGCCGCCGAGGTGTCGATCCGCCGGATGCGGGCGTGGTGGTGAGGCGAGCGGGCGCAGCGCATGTGCAGGAGCCCGTCGAACCGGTGGTCGTCGAAGAACGGCGAACGCCCGGTGACGTGGCCCACGATGTCCTGCCGCCGGGTGGGCTTGCCCACTTCGTTCAGGTTGTCGTCCCGTTCGTCGGCAAAGAGGTCCTTGCGGAACTCGACCATCGGTCCGCTTGTGGTCATGTCTTTCATGCCCGGGCCCTCCCTTCGGCGACGGCGAGGATCGCGGTGATGATCGGTTCGTACCCGGTGCAGCGGCAGAGGTTGCCGGAGATCGCCTCGATCACCTCGTCGCGGCTGGGGCGCGGGTTGCGGTCCAGCAGCGCACGGGCGGAGACCAGCATTCCCGGCGTGCAGTAGCCGCATTGCGCCGCGAAATGGTCCATGAAGGCCTGTTGCAGCGGGTCGAGCGTCACGCCATCGGCCAGCCCCGCGGCGGTCCTGACCTCGCGCCCGTCGACGGCCTGGGCCAGGACGAGGCAGGAAAGCTGCGTCTTGCCGTCTATCGTCACGGTGCAGGCGCCGCAGGTGCCCTGTCCGCAGCCGAATTTCGGGGTCATGTCGCCCACGTCGCGGCGCAGGAAGTCCAGAAGGTTCTGGCCCTCTCCGGCAAAGGCCGAGCGGGAGATGCCGTTCAGGGTGAAGGTGACGGGTGTCCTGGCCATCAGCGCTGCTCCATCTCTGTCAGGAGGCGTTTGAGATGCACGCCGGCGACCTCGCGGCGATACCAGCCGGAAGCGATCTGGTCGGTCGGCGGGTCCAGCCCCTCGGTCGCGGCGGCTGCGGCATCGGCGATGCTGCGCGCGTCGATGGCGTGCCCTTCGAGCGCGCGTTCTGCGCCGCTGGAGCGCAGAGGGGCCGGTCCCATGGCGCCGAAGACCACGCGGGCGTTCCGGATGCGTCCGCCTTCGCGCGGCAGGTGCGCGGCGATGGACAGGACGGAGACGCCCTTGGGCTTCACGCGGCTGACCTTCAGGAAGCCGAAGGCGCGGCGGTCGCGGGGGCGGGTGACCTCCACCGCGGCGATCAGCCCGGCGCGGTCGCGGTTGCGCAGCACCTCGGCCACCGGGCGGGCGCCGGACTGCCCCGCGCCCGTCACCTGCGCGTCGAGCGCGAGAAGGGCGGTGGCGAAGTCGCCGTAGGGGTGGTCGGCAAAGAGGTTGCCGGCCACGGTGGCCATATTGCGCACCTGCGGGCCGCCGATCAGCCGGGCCACGGGGTGCAGGAAGTCGAGGTCGCGGCTGGCCAGCACGTCGGCCATGGTCACGCCCGCGCCTATGGTGATGCGATCGCCCGACGCGCGGATCTGTGTCAGCCCGGGATCGGTGACGCGGATCAGCCGGGCGGGGGCGGTGCCCTCGTTCACGGCGCGCATGACCAGCGTGCCGCCGCCGAGGTAGGCCGCGTCGCCACCCATGGCGCGGGAGGCCTCCTCCATCGTGCGGTAGGTTTCGACCGTCGTCATGCTGCCTCCAGTCCCATGAAGTCCCGGACCGCGTCGAAGCCGCCCTGGTAGATGTTCTCGGCCACCATGGTCTTCAGCTCGGCCTCGCGCCCGGCGGGCGTGTCGAAGCGGCTTTCCCAGTGCCAGAAGGTCATGTCGCGGTCGGTGACCGGCGCCAGCCGGACATGCGCCACGTAGTTCAGCAGCGGCACAGGCGTTTCCAAGAGGCAGTAGCTGAAGGCCATGTCCGCGTCCGAGAGCGTCAGAAGCTGTTCGCGCAGTTCCGACCCGTCGGCGAGGTGGAAGCGCCGCACGCAGCCGACCTTGTCCGAAGGATAGCCCCGGTCGATCACGCTGTCGGCCACTGCCGGGTGCCATTCGTCGTGTCCGTTGAAGTCGCGCAGGACCTCCCAGACCGCTTCGACCGGCGCGTTGAGGACGGTGCTTTTGACGACGTGTACCATGGTCAGGTCGCCATGTTGCGCTGCAGGGCGGCAAAGCCCGCCATGAAGACGTTGGTGCCGATGCCGTCGACCAGGTCCTCGGCGTCCGCCTCGGCGCAGTCGAACTCTGCCGTCCACTCGGCAAAGGTCCGGTCGCCGTCGGTGATCGGCGTCAGCCGCAGGGTCGCCACGTAGTCGGTCAGCGGCATCGGGCTTTCGAGGATCGCGTAGGTGCAGAACAGGTCGTAGTCGCTGAGGCCAAGAAGCTTCTCGCGGATGCGGTCGCCGTTCTGGAGGTGGAAGTCGCGCACGCAGCCCACCTTGTCCGAAGGTTCGCCGTTCTCGATCCGGCTGTCGCGGATGCGCGGGTGCCAGCGGGGCAGGGCGTTGAAGTCGCGCACCTTGTCCCAGACCTTGGCGGCGGGGGCGTCGATCACCGATGAGATATATACGCGCGGCATCTACTTCTTGCCCCCGGTGTCGGATTTGCCGCCCTCAGGCGCGTCGCTGCCGCCCGAGCCCGAACCTGAACCTGAGCCGGCGGCTTTCTCCACCGCGTCGGAGATGCGCTTCATGTCGGAGGCCTCGCGGATCAGTCCGCCCTGCTTGGCCAGCCCGCCGCCCTCGATCCCGATGTCGGCAAGGAGTGAGTCGATCAGCGGCGCCTGCACGCGGTAGCGGAGCGCGGAGTTGATGACCTCGTCCGTGGGGCTGCCGGAGCGGTTGCCGCCCCCGCCCGTGACCCCGTCGAGCTGCATGATCCGGATGTCCTGGATCTTTTCCAGCGGCTTGACGGAGGCGGAGACGATGCCCTCCACGTGTTCCAGCAGCTTGCGGCGGAAGAGCGAGGCGCGCGCCGGGTCGGTGAGCACGTTCTCGGCCTCGTTGATGAGCTTCTGGGCCTCGGCCTCCACGGCCTTGCGGACTTTCTCGCCCTCGGCGATCAGCTTCGCCTCGGCGGCGGCCTTTTCCGCCATGGTCACGTCGATGGACTTGCGGCGGTTGGCAGCCTCCGTCTCGCGCACGGTCTTGACCTTTTCCTCGGCCTCGGCGGCACGGGCACGGGCGGCGTCGGCCTCGGCCCGCGCGGCGCTTTCCTCCAGCGACTTCTGGTAGAGGGCGATGGCCTTTTCCATCTGCGCGGTTTCGACCTCGCGCTCGCGCCCGACCTCCAGCCGGCGGCGGACGGTCTCGTGGTCGATGCGGATCTCGTCCAGCCCGCGTTCGGAGGCGATGCGGGCGCGCTCCACCTCTTCCTGGCTGGCGATCTCGGCCTCGCGCAGGGTCTGGACGCGGGCGACCTCGAGCTGTTCCAGCGCGCGGCGGCGTTCGAGGCGGGCGGTCTCGAGCGCGCGCTCGCGCTCGATCTCGGCCTTCTCGACGGCACGGCGGGCGATGACCTCCGCCTCGCGCACGTTGGCCTCGGCGGCGGCGCGCTCTGCCTTGGTGTCGGCCAGCTGGATCACGCGGCGTTCCTCGGCCTGCTCGACGTTGCGGCGGCGTTCGATGTCGGCCACCTCGCGCGATTTCTGGCTGGCGATGCGCTCCTGCTCCAGCGCCAGTTCCGAGGCGACGCGGGCTTTCTCGACGGCCTCGCGGCGGGCGATCTCGGCGTTCTCCAGCTCGCGCTCCTTGTCGATCTCGCGGGCGCGCACCTCCTGGTCGGCGGCGATGCGTTCGGCTTCGAGCGCGCGGCGCTGCGCGATGCGGGCCTGTTCCACCGCCTCGTCGGCGGCAACGCGGGCCTCGTCGATGGTGCGGTTGCGGGCGATCTCGCGCGTGGTGGTGTCGCCGTCGGCCTCGATCCGGGTGGCGGCGATCTGCTTTTCGCGCGCGATGCGGGCGGCCTCGACGGCCTCGTCCGCCGCGATCTCGGCGGCCTCGACCGCCTGCCTGCGCGCGATCTCCAGTTCGCGGATGCGGCGGTCCTCGGCGATGCGGGCCTCGCTGATCTGGGCGTCCTGCAGGATGCGCAGCCGTTCGACGGTCTCGCGCGCGGCGATCTCTGCCTCGTCCAGCGCCTGCTGGCGGGCGATCTCGCGCTGGCGGATGTCCTCTTCGCCCTTGATGCGGGTCTGGGCCAGCAGCAGGTCCTGCGCCATGCGCCGCTTCTCGTTGGCCTCGTTGGCGGCGATCTCCGCGTCGCGGACGGACTTCTGCCGCTCGATCTCGAGCGACTGGGTCTCGCGCTCCTTGGCGATGCGGGCCTCCGACAGGGCCTTTTCCTGTTCGATGCGGGCGCGTTCGATGACCTCGCGGGCCGAGATCTCGGCCTCGTCGATGGCGCGCTGGCGTTCGATCTCGCGGGCCTGGGTTTCCTGCTCGTTCTGGATGCGGGCCTGACGGACGGCGCGTTCCTGGAGGATGCGCGCGGTTTCGGTGGCTTCCTGCGCGGCGATCTCGTCGGCGTCGTCCTCCTTCTTGCGGGCGATCTCGCGGGCGCGGATCTCGCGTTCGGAGGCGATGCGGGCCTCGGCCACGGCGCGCTGGTTGGCGATGCGCGCGCGTTCGATGGTCTCCTGCGCGGTGATCTGGGCGCTTTCGGCCTCCGTCTCGCGTTCGGCGCGTTCGCGGGCGATCTGGGCGCGCTGCTGGGCGCGGCGGGTCTCCACGTCGCGTTCCTGGCTCAGGCGGGCCTCTTCGCTGGCGCGCTCGATCTCCAGCACCTGCTTCTCGGCTTCGAGGTTGCGGGTGCGGATCAGGATCATCGAGTCCTGCTCGATGTCGTTGCGCAGCTTGCGGCGGTCCTCGATGTCGCGGATCAGGACGGTCAGGCCCTCCGCGTCGAAGCGGTTGGACGGGTTGAAGTATTCGAGGCCGGTCTGGTCGATGTCGATGATCGCGACGCTTTCCAGTTCCAGCCCGTTCTTCTCCAGATCCTCCTGTGCCTGCTCGCGGACGCGGGTGACGTAGGCGCCGCGGTTCTCGTGCATCTCGCCCATCGACATCTCGGCGGCGACGGCGCGCAGGGCGCTTTCGAACTTGCCTGCCAGAAGGCCGTTCAGGCGCTCCGTCTCGAGCGTGCGACGGCCGAGGGTTGCGGCGGCCTTCGAGACGGAGCTCTTGTCGGAGCGGACGCGGACGTAGAATTCGGCCTCGACGTCGACGCGCATCCGGTCCTTGGTGATGAGCGCCTGTTCCCGGGTGCGCGCCACCGCGAGCGGCAGGGTGTTCATGTTCACGGGGGTGATGTCGTGCACGATCGGCCAGACGAAGGCGCCGCCGTCGATCACCACCTTCTCGCCGAGGAAACCCGTGCGCACGAAGGCGATTTCCTTGGTCGACCGCCGGTAGAGCCACTGCATCACCCAGTAGATGATCGCGATCACCACGACGGCGATGATCAGCCACAGGATCAGTTGTCCGATTATCTGGCCACTCACTTCTCAACCCTCCCCGTTGCGCGTTACCGGCCCTTGATGGCCTTGAAAGCGCGCGTTTGATCCGTCAGCGCCACTTCGGTCGGCAGGCGCTCCATCGAGGAGGCGCCGTAGAACCCGTGGCAGTTCGACGTGTTCTTCAGAATGAATTCGGCATCGTCCGGCATCGCCACCGGGCCGCCGTGGACCAGGACGATGGCGTCCGGATTGACCTTCAGCGCGGCCTCGGCCCAGGTGTCCACCAGCGCCGGGCAGTCGTTCAGCGTCAGCGCCGTCTCTGCCCCGATGGAGCCGCCGGTGGTCAGGCCCAGGTGGCAGACGACGATGTCCGCACCGGCCCCGGCCATGGCGGCGGCGCTGTCCTCGTCGAAGACGTAAGGCGTTGTCAGAAGGTCCTTTTCCCGGGCCTTCGCGATCATGTCGACCTCCAGCCCGTAGCCCATGCCCGTCTCTTCGAGGTTGGCGCGGAAGGTGCCGTCGATCAGTCCCACGGTGGGGAAGTTCTGAACCCCGGCAAAGCCGATCCGCTTCAGTTCGTCCAAGAACCTGTCCATCAGGCGGAAGGGGTCGGTGGCGCAGACGCCCGCCAGGACCGGGGTGTGCTTCACCACCGGAAGCACCTCGGAGGCCATCTCGACCACGATGGCGTTGGCGTCGCCGTAGGGCATCAGCCCGGCGAGGCTGCCGCGCCCGGCCATGCGGTAGCGGCCGGAGTTGTAGATCACGATCAGGTCGATGCCGCCCGCTTCCTCGCACTTGGCCGAAAGCCCGGTGCCCGCGCCGCCTCCGACGATGGGTTCGCCGCGCGCGACCATGTCGCGGAACTTCGAGAGGATGGTCTGTCGGTCGATCATCTGCGCGCCTCCTTGCGGGTCGGGGGCCGGCCGTCGTGGAACTCGCGGAAGGCGGTGACGACGGCTGCGGCGAACCCGGGGTCGTTGATGTTCTCGGGCCGCCGGATCAGGCGGCGGGTGGAGGTCTGGCGGACCGTGTCCTCCAGCGCGGTGAACAGCGCGTGCCGCGCCGCCGGATCGTCGAAGGGCTGGCCGCGCGCATCGAGCGCCGAGACGCCGCCTTCGGGCAGGAAGAAGCGCACCGGCGCCTCCATCTCGTTCAGGCGGGCGCCGATCCAGCGGCCCATCCTGGCGTTTTCCTCCGGCGTGGTCCGCATCAGCGTGACCTGCGGGTTGTGTTCGTAGAAGGTGCGGCCCCGGTACTTCTCGGGGACGGTGTCGGGCGCGCCGAAGTTCACCATGTCGAGCGCGCCGACCGAGCCGACGTAGGGCATCCGCCGCCGGATCATCGCGCCGAAGCGGTCCTCCGTCGCGGGGAAGACGCCGCCGAACATCATGTCGCAGACCTCGGTCGTGGTCAGGTCGATGACGCCTTCGATCTTGCCGGAGTCGATCAGCTTTTCCATGGCCTGCCCGCCGATGCCGGTGGCGTGGAAGACGAGGCAGTCGAAGGTCTCGTCCAGCGCCTTCGCGATCTGCTGCACCGCGGGGGTGGTCACGCCGAACATCGTCAGGCCGATGGCGGGTTTGACCGAGGTGCGGGCGGGCGCGGCCTTGCGGGCCTTCACCATGCCGACCATCGCCTGCGCGGCGTTCGACAGCACCTCTTCGGTGATGGCGTTCAGGCCCTGCACGTCGGCGACGGAGTGCATCATGGTGATGTCGGAGGGGCCGACGTACTTCGCCACCTCGCCCGAGGCCACGGTGGAGACGATCAGCTTCGGCACGCCGACGGGCAGGGCGCGCATCGCCGGAGCGACGATGGCCGTGCCGCCGGAGCCGCCTGCCGTGAGGATGCCGAGGACGCCGTCCTGCCGGGACATCCAGCGGCGGAACGCTTCGGTCATGCCTGCGACGGACTGTCCGCGGTCGTCGGTGAAGACGCCCGCCGCGCCGCGCGGGTGGAAGGCGGCGACCTGGTGGGCGGGGATCTCCGCCCCGGAGTGCCTGCCGCTGGTGGAGAGGTCGACCATGCGCACCGGTAGCCCGGCGGCGCGGATCTGGTCGCGCATGTAGCGCAGTTCCGCCCCCTTGGTGTCGAGCGTGCCCGCCACCAGCACCACCTGCTCGCCCGAGGGGGAGAGCGGCCGCAGCGCCGTCTCCACCCCGCTGGTGGTGGGCTGGCCGGTGGTGACGACCCGGGCGGCGCGTTCGATCTGCGGCACCGGGACGGGCTGCGACCAGCGGGTCGGGGTCGTCGGGTTCGACAGGTAGATCCTGACGGAGCGGGGGCCTGTCGGCTGGCCCTTCGGCGTCGCCTCGGCGCTGGCGTCGGGCTGCGGTTCGGGCGTGTCGTCATGGGCGTGGCGCCCGACGCCCAGCATCCGCTGCTGCAGGTCGCGGTCGGCGGCCAGTTCGCGGGCGGGCACCATCCGGTTGATGCGCCCGTTGACCATGATCGCCACGCGGTCGGCCACGGCGCAGGCGACGCCGATGTTCTGCTCGATCACCAGCACGTCCATCTCGCCCTCGGAGGCGAGCTGCAGCAGCATCGACTCGACCTGCGAGACGATGACCGGGGCGAGGCCCTCGGTCGGTTCGTCCATGATCAGGAGGCGCGGGTTGGCCAGAAGTGCGCGGGCGATGGCCAGCATCTGCTGTTCGCCGCCGGACAGTTGCGCGCCGCCGTTGCGCCGCCGTTCGGCCAGCCGGGGGAAGGTGGAATAGATGCGCTCCGAGCTCCAGGCACCGCCCTTCTTCTCCACCATCTTCAGGTGTTCGTCGACGGTGAGCGACCGCCACAGTCGGCGGCCCTGCGGCACGTAACCGATGCCCATGCGCGCGATCTCGGCGGGGGAGCGGCCCAGCAGGGACTGGCCGCCGAAACTGACGGCGCCCGACGCGGCGGGGACAAGCCCCATGATCGCCTTGCAGAGAGTCGTCTTGCCCATGCCGTTGCGGCCCACGACCGAGAGCACGCCGCTTTCCAGCCTGAGATCCACGCCCTGCAGCGCGTGCGAGGCCCCGTAGTAGACGTTGAGGCCCCTGACCTCGAGCGCGGCGGGGCCGGTGCGGGTGTCGGGGCGCTCACTCATCGCCGCCTCCGAGGTAGAGTTCCTGGACTTCCGCGTCGTTCTCGATCTCTTCGGGAATGCCTTCCTTGAAGATCCGCCCGTTGTGCATCATCGTCACGCTTTCCGCGACGCGCAGGGCCACGTCCATGTCGTGCTCGATGATGATGTAGCCGATGTGGCCGGGCAGGCCGTTGAGGATCGCCACCAGTTCGGCCCGCTCGGTCGGCGACAGGCCCGCCGCCGGTTCGTCGAAGAGGATGATCCGCGGCGCGCCCGCCAGCGCCAGCGCGATCTCCAGCTGCCGCTGCTGGCCGTAGCTGAGGTTGGCGACGGAGGTGTCGCGCCATTCGCTCAGGTGCACGGCGGCGATCAGTTCGTCCGAGCGGGTCAGGAGCGCGTCGTTGGCGCGCGCCCTGAGGAAGGAGAACCGCCCGCGCGACACGCCCCGGCAGGCGAGGTAGACGTTGTCGGCCACGGTCAGCCCGTTGAACAGCAGGCTGATCTGGTAGGTGCGCCTGAGGCCGCGCCGGATGCGTTCGTAGGCCGGGAAGCGGGTCACGTCCTCGCCGAACAGCCGGATGGTGCCGGAGGTCGGCAGGAAGTCCCCGGTCACGCAGTTGAAGAGCGTCGTCTTGCCCGCGCCGTTCGATCCCAGCACCGCGCGGCGTTCGCCGGAGCGCACGGTCAGCGTCACGTCCGAGATCGCGGCGAGCGCACCGAAGAGCTTCGACACGCCGCGCAGTTCCAGCGCGTTGCCGGAGCTGACGGAGCCGAGCGAGTCGGCGGTGCGCCTGTCCTCGACCATGGTCATTCGCTCTCTCCGGTCAGGGGGTCGCCCCGGCGGGCGCGGCGGGCGCGCCAGCGCTCCCACAGGCCCAGCACCCCGTCGGGCGAGAAGAAGACCACCGCCAGGAAGCCCAGGCCGATCAGCAGCTTGAAGCGTTCGCCCGACAGCCCGAAGGCCAGCAGCACGTCGGGCGAGAAGGTCCGCAGCAGCACGTAGATCAGCGCGCCGATGAAGGCGCCGATGGGCCTTGAGATGCCGCCCACCACGGCGATCACGAGGATGTCGATGACCGCCGGAATGCCCGCCGTGCCGGGCGCGATCTGGGCGTTCTGCCAGACGAGGAGAATGCCGCCGATGGCCGCAATGACGCTGGCGAAGGTGTAGGCCGCCACGCGGTGCGCCGTCACATTGAACCCCAGTGCGGCCATGCGGCGCGGGTTGTCGCGCACGCCCTGCAGCGCAAGTCCGAAGGGCGCGCGCGAGACGTAGGACACGGCGGCATAGCAGGCCAGCGCGCAGCCGAGCGTCAGGTAGTAGAACGGCGTCGGCTGGCGCCAGTCGATGCCGAAAAGCTCCGGCGGCACCACGAGGTTGAAGCCGGAATAGCCGTTGAAGATCGTGTAGTTCTGCCGGGTGAAGTAGAAGAAGGCCGCCGCGATGGCGAGGGTGATCATGATGGTGTAGATCCCCTCCGTCCGCACGGCGAGCGCGCCGACGATGGTGCCGAAGATCGCCGCGATCAGGATGGCCAGCGGCAGGTAGATCCACCACGACAGCCCCATGCTCAGCTCGGCCCCGGAGCTGCCGAAGATCGCCACCATGTAGCCGCCGGTGGCCGCGACCGACATCTGGATCAGGCTGACCATGCCGCCGTAGCCCGCGAGGAACATCAGCGACAGGGCGATGATCCCGAGGATGAAGGTCCAGCCCATCACCTGGAACAGGATGAAGTCGTTGGCCCAGGCGGGCATCGTCAGGAGGATCACGCCCAGCACCCACCACGCGGGCGGCACGCGTTCGACCCAGAGCGGTTCGGCATCGTCCTTCGGTTGGTCTTCGGCCAGTGCCATGCGCTACCCCCGTCCCAGAAGGCCCTGCGGCCGGAAGGCCAGCACGACGGCCATGATGAGGAAGGTGAAGACCACCGAATAGGTGGGCGCGTAGATCAGGCCGAGCTGTTCGCTGAGCCCGATGATCAGCGCGCCGATGGCGGCGCCGGGGATCGACCCCATGCCGCCGACGATCACCACCACGAGGCTGGCCAGCAGGAAGCGCGTGTCCTCGCCGGGCGACAGCGACTGGAAGGTGCCGCCGACGATGCCCGCCATGCCGGCAAGCCCCGCGCCGAAGGCGAAGACGGCGAGGAAGACGTACTGGATGCGCACACCGGAGGCGGCCAGCATCTCGCGGTCGTCGACGCCGGCGCGGACCAGCATCCCCAGCCGGGTCTTGTTCAGCACCAGCCACATGCCGACGCCGATGACGATGGCGGCGAAGAGGATCGCCATGCGGACGGCGGGATAGTTGAGATAGACGACCTCTCCGCTGTCGCGCACGTCCGAGACGATGGGCAGGGTCATCGGGCCGAACAGCAGGTCGGGCGCGTAGATCGTGTAGGACTGCCCGCCCCATTGCCACAGCAGGAGGTCGGCGATGACCACCGACAGGCCGATGGTGACCATGGTCTGGCGCAGTTCCTCGCCCTCCATCCGGCGGAAGACCTGGTTCTGCAGGACGATGCCCACGATGCCGACGACGACGAAGACCACCGGGAAGGCAAGGAACCACGATCCCGTCCGTTCGGAGATCTCGAAGCCGAGGTAGCCGCCCAGCAGGTAGAGCGATCCGTGCGCGAGGTTCACGTTGCGCATCAGGCCGAAGATCAGGGTGAAGCCGGAGGCGACGAGGAAATAGAGCGCGCCCAGCGTGATGCCCCCGAAGATGCCGTTCAGGAAGACGCGCTTCTTGCCGAGGGTCTCCTCCATGCCAGCGGACCACGGCGCGAAGATCAGCCACAGCAGGATCGCCGCGCCGAGCGCGATGATGAATGACCAGACCGGATGGCGCTGAATGAACCTTTGCATGGTCTCCCGTCCACGACGCCCCTCTGCAGGGGCTTGCAGAGGTTAGCGCCCAAACGCGGCCGCGCTGATACCCGAGGGTCTGATCCTTCAACCCTCCGTTTGAAAACATTCTTGCCGTCGAAGGGCAGGCAGGCTGCGCCGGAAATGCGCAGTTTGCGGCGCACGGGGCAGGTTCGCGGGGATAAGGGGCACTGTTGTCCCCTTTGTGATTTGACGTGAGGGCCGCGAACCCGAAGCCTTTCCCCCATGAAACGTGTTCTTGCCGCTTGTGCCGCCCTCGTCCTTGCCACGTCCACTGCGGCCCGGGCCGAGGAGGTCGACCTGGAGCTTGTACTGCTGGTCGACGTCTCGCGGTCGATGACCATGGGCGAGCTGGAGATTCAGCGGCAGGGCTATGCCTCTGCCCTGCGGTCCGACGAAGTCTATGCCGCGGTGCAGGCCGGGCTGCTGCAACGCATCGCGCTGACCTACGTGGAGTGGGCGGGCGGTCAGAACGTGATTGTCGACTGGACCGTGCTGGAGGGGCGGGAGGATCTGGACGCCTTTGCGCGGGCGGTGGAGATGACCTCCACCATCGGGATGCGGCGGACCTCCATCTCTGGCGCGCTGGCCTTCGGGGCGGAGATGATCGAGGCCAACGACTACGAAGGGTTGCGCCGGGTCATCGACATCTCGGGCGACGGGCCGAACAATCAGGGGCGGATCGTGACCGACGCGCGCGACGACGTGCTGGCCCGGCGGATCGTGATCAACGGCCTGCCGCTGATGACGCAGGAGGGGATGGGCGGCCGGTGGCACCTCGACGATCTCGACGTCTATTACGAATCCTGCGTGACGGGCGGTCCCGGCTCCTTCGTGATCCCGGTGCTGGACTGGACGGACTTCGGCGAGGCGGTGCGGCGCAAGCTGGTGCTTGAGATCGCCTCCGGCAGCGGGGGGGTGGGCCTCGAGGGTATTCAGGACGTGCAGTTCGCCCCGGCGAAACCGCCCTACGACTGCGAGATCGGCGAAAAGATCTGGGAGCAGCGGCGCATGGACTGGTGGGAGCCATAGGTCGGCGGGAGTGGCCTGCCCGGTGCGCGGATGCAGGCAAAGGAACAGGCGCCCGGCCGGCAGGCGGCAGGCCATCAGGGCAAAGGGGCCGCTACGTCAGGCGACGTGCACCGAGCGGCGGTAGGCCGAGGGCGGTACCACTCCGTTGCCGATGAAGAACCGCGAGAAGCTGGCCTGGCTGGAGAACCCGAGGTCGAAGCCGATGTCGGCCACGCCGTCCTCGGAGGTGGCCAGCATGTCGATCGCCTGCTCCATCCGCAGCGCGTTGAGGTAGAGGTTCGGCGTCAGCCCGACCTGCGCCCGGAAGAGCTTGTAGAAATGCGGACGCGACAGGCCGACCTCGCGCGCGACGCGGTCCATCTCCAGCGCCTCGCCCAGACCTTCCTGCAGGTACTTCAGCGCCTTGCGGATGCGGTAGTCGCGGCGCGGCATGTCCGGCCCGGTGAAGTCGGCACCGCGCGGCGTCCACTGCCATGACTGTTCGTAGGCGACGCGGGTGAGGTCGCATAGGCGGTCCTCGATCATCACGTCCTCGCTGTCCTCCTCGAGCATGGCCTGCGCCGTGCCGTAGATCAGCCGGGCGAGGTGGTCGGTCACCTCGATCCCCACGCGCCCGAACGAGAGCGAGGCCGAGGCCCGCCGCGACACGTCGAGAAACCACGACGGGCGGATGTAGAGCACCAGCGCCAGCGTCGGTTCGGACAGGTGCACCGGCTGGTAGAAGTGCGACAGCCAAGGGCTGACGGCGACGCCCTGGCCCGGGGCGAGCGGCCATTTCCGGCCGTTCACGTTGATCTGGCCCGGCGGCCCCTGAAGATGAAAGATCAGGTGGCCCTCGCGGTGCCCGTGCGGCACCATGCTGCGGTCCATGTTGTAAAGGCAGACGCGACCGAAACGGCCGTGGAACACGGCCAGCGAGTCACTCATTTACTCCTCCCGGGACGTTTCGTCCCTTAATGTTGGCACTGCATGCGCTCTCCGGGCATGTCAGGACACGGGCATGCTACTCCGATTCCCGTTTTCGACAAATATTGGTTGGCGTGCCGCCCGCGGGGGGCACGGCGGGGCAATTCGGGATCACAGGACGGCACGCATGATCCTTTCGTAGTCGCGCCCGGTGGCATGGCGCGGGTTTGTCCGGTTGGCCGGATCGGCGGCGGCGCCCTGGGCCGCACGCGACAGCATGTGTTCCTCGATCCCGATGTCCGACAGGCGGCGCGGCAGGCCGATGCGCTGCGCAAGCGCGACCAGCCGCTCGCCGGGATCGGCGTCGGCGGGCAGGCCCAGCACCATCCGCACCAGACCGAGGCGGTCGTGCACCGCGGGCGCGTTGAAGGCGAGCACCTCCGGCAGGAGCGCGCCGTGCAGGATACCGCGGCGGGAACGGGCGATGGCTTCCAGCCCGTGGGCCGCCGCCGCGATGCCGCCGTGCCCCTTCTCCGACGCCAACCCTGCGTTCAGGGCGGCGGCCAGCAGTTCACGCCGGGCGGACAGGTCCCTGCCGTCCTGCACGGCGGTTTCGAGCGAGAGCGCCGCGCGCCGCAGTCCGTCCAGCGCCATGCCGTCCGCCGGGGGATTGAAGGCGGTCCCCAGAAAGCATTCGAGACACTGGCAGAGCGTGTCCATGCCGGCTGCCGCCGTGGCCTCCGGGTCGGCGGAGGTGGTCAGCGTCGCGTCGCAGAGGATCGCCACCGGCAGCGCCGCCCTGCGTCCGGGCCGCGCCGAAAGACCGGGGTCGATGGGGCCGAGGCCCACGGTGTCCGTGCAGGTGGGAATGGTGATGACCGGCACCCGGTCCGACGCGGCGGTCCGGGCGAGGTTCAGGGCCGCCAGCCCGCCGAACCCGATGATCCCGTCGCAGCCCTCCTGTTCGAGGAGTTCGAGCGCGCGGGCCAGGTCCCGATCCGGCGCGATGTCCCCGGCGAAGTGGCTCGCGGTGCGTGTCTGGCAGGGCAGGGCGGCGTGGAGCCGGTCGAGCCCGTCGCCATGCGCCGCATCCCGGTCCGAGATCACCAGCAGATGGCGCAGGCCGTGACGCTCCATCTCTGCGGACAGCGCGTCCTCGAGCACGCGGTCGGCGAAATGGATGCGGGTGAGATAGGTGATGAGAGACACGGCGAGCCCGCTCCGAAGCCATGCGCGCCGCGGGGGCACCGGCCCCCTCGGGCGCAGCGCGGGGCCAGCAAGCGGCCCCGCGCGCGATTGCGCATCCGTGTCTTCGTCAACCGTCGCGCAGCGCTGCGCAATCGGGCGTGTCGCGGGACGGCAGACCCATCGCGCGGAATTCCTCCTCGGACAGGCCCAGCGTCTGGTTGACGTTGTCGGTACGCGACTTGAACTCGTTACGCAGACCACCCTGACCGTCATCCACGACTTCGTTGATGAACACCGAGCCGGTGGCCTGGCGGTTCTCGTTCAGGGTGACCGGACCGAGCGGCGTCTCGAGGGTCATGCTGGAAAGCGCCTCCTTGAAGGCGGCCTGCCCGTCCGAGAGATCGCCGTCGACCTGGTTCAGCCCCTCGATGGCCGCGAGCGCTGCGACGTAGTAGCCGACGCCGAAGAGCGAGGGCGAGGGGAAGCGTTCACCTTCGGGGAAGGCGTCCTGGTAGGCCTTGACGTATTCCTGCCATGCCGGATCGGGGTTGTCGTCCGCCAGCGGACCGGAGGTGGGCGTGCCGACGAGGGCCTCCTTGGCGCGGCCGCGCGAGGTCAGGACGGTCTGGTCCGCCATGATCGTGCCGCCGATCAGGTTGGTGTCGGCCCCGGCCTGGCTGTACTGGTTGAGGAAGTTGATCGCGTCCGTGCCGCCGACGCCGAGGTAGATGGCGTCCACGTCATCGGGCAGCGAGGCGATCACCCCGCCGAAGTCCGACGACCCCAGCGGCACCCAGAAGCGTTCGACGATGTCGCCGCCGGCGCTGCAGAAGTCCACCGCGAAGCCCAGGAAGTTGGTGTAGCCGAAGGAATAATCGGCGGCCACGGTGGCGACCCTGGTCCAGCCCTTCTCGTTCACCACGTAGGAGCCGAGCCCCGCGCCCCACTGTGCGCCGTCGAGGTTGAAGCGGAAGAAGTTCTCGGCCGGGTCGACCCATGTGGTTTCCAGCGCGCCCGAGATGCCGTTGATGACGGTCTTGTCGGGGATGGTCTTGGCGTAGTCGCGCATGGCGATCCCCTCGGAGCCGGAAAGCGGGCCGAGGATGATGTCGACGCCGTCCTGCTCGATCAGCTTGCGCGCCTGCCGGACGGTGGTGTCGGGCGTGGTGTCGGTGGGGGCCACGACGGTTTCGATGGTCAGACCGCCCGCGGTGCCGCCCGCCTGCTGGATCGCCAGCTCGACGTTGCGGATGCCGTCCGCGCCGCCTTCGGCGAAGGCGCCCTCGGTGGCGACAAGGATGCCGAACTTGACCGTGCCGTCCTGCGCCATGGCCATGGCCGGAAGCCAGAGTGCCAGCGCCGAAACGGAGGCCGTGAATGCCTTCTTCATGAGTATCCTCCCGTAAAAATCGGCAGGCGTCCGTATTATTGTTGTCGCCCCAACGCCTGCGTGCCGGGGGCTCCGGCAGCCGAATGAGGGTACGGCAGGGGGCGTTGCGGACAAACGCCCCACTGTTTCCCGGCATACCCGACCGTCTCTTTTTTGGGCGGCGCGGGAACGGGGCGTGGCCGGGCGGGCGCCCTCAGTCGCCGTTGCGCGGGTCGCGGAACTGCTTCAGGAGGCGGCCGACGGAGAAGGTCGTGCGCGGGGCATAGACGTAGCGGGTGCGGGTCGGGGCAGCCGGGCGTGCGCGCATCCGGACGAAACCAAAGATCACAAGCGCGGCGTGCCCGATTGCGATCAGGGCAAAAAGCGCGGGTGGTCCGAAACCCTCGATCAGGGCGGAGGCGACGTAGGGCGCGGCGATGGCGCCGGTCGCGTACCAGAACATCAGCGCGGCCGAGAGCTCCACCCGCTTGTCGTCCTCGGCAAAGTCGTGCGCGTGGGCGGCGGCGATGGAATAGATCGGGTAGGTGGTCAGCCCGAAGACCGCCGCCGACAGCATGATGCCCCAGGCGGGCAGGTCGGTGACGGTGGCGGTGAACACGCAGGAGAGGATCGCCGCGACCGAGAGCCAGACCAGCACGGTGCGCCGGTCGAAACGGTCGGCCAGCCAGCCCACCGGAAGCTGCGCCAGCGCGCCCCCGGCGACGAAGGCGGCGAGGAAGAAGGCGATCTGCGAGGGCGCAAGGCCCACCGCGGCGCCGTAGAGCGGTCCGACCATCCGGAAGGACGCGCCCGACAGCGCCGCCACCAGCACGCCTGCAACAGCGAGCGGCGAGTTGTGCCAGGCAAGCGACGGCGTCAGGCGCGGGGCCGCGGCCACCACGGGCTGCGGGATGCGGGTCAGGGCCAGCGGCAGCAGCGCCGCACAGCAGACCATCGCCAGCAGCGTGTAGGAGACGTAATGCGCCGGCGGCAGGACGGAGATCACCAGCTGCGCCCCCAGCGCCGCGCCCAGGTCCGCGAGGCGGTAGGCCCCCATGGCGCGCCCCCGGTTGGCGTTGGTGACCTTGGCCTGCAGCCATGCCTCGATCACCGTGTAGGCGCCCGCCACGCACAGCCCCTGCGCCACGCGCAGCGCGCTCCATGCCCATGCGCTGTCGGTCAGCACGTGGCCGAGGATGCCCAGGGTGCCGAGCGCGGTGAAGGCGGCGAAGGCGCGGGCGTGGCCGACCTCTCCCATCAGGCGCGGCGCCCACCAGCATCCGATGAAGAACCCGGCGAAATGCGCGGAGCCCAGAAGGCCGATCTGGGTGGTGGTGAACTCCAGCGCGATGCCCGAAAGCGCGTCGAGCGGGCCGATGCCACCGGAGGAAAGCTGCAGCAGGATGACCGAGAAGAAGAGGGCGGTGAAGGACAAGGCGAGTTTCATGCGGCCCGGCAGACCATGCGGGGCGCGGGGGTGCGCGTCGGGAATCGACCTTGGATGTCGTTTTGGGACAAGTTCCGTTCACCGGCGGTTAACTGCTCCTGCCGCAGAGTGCGGCCCATGTCGCGCTATCGCCGCCTTCGGGTGCCCGGGGGCACCGCCTTTTTCACCGTCTGCCTCGCGGAGCGGGGCTCGGACCTCTTGGTGCGGGAGGTGGACCTTTTGCGGTGGGCGGTGGGCGCCACGCTGCGCGACCGGCCGGTGGAGGTTCTGGCCTGGGTCGTCCTGCCGGACCACATGCACGCGATCTGGCGGATGCCGGAGGTCGACTACGGGTATTCCCGCCGGTGGGGCGCGATCAAGGGGCGGTTTTCGGTCGCGCTGAAGGAGGCGCGGGGGCAGGCGGCGCAAAGCCCCGCCCTACGGAGCGGCCCGCGCTTGCGGGACGGCGAGAGCGGTGTCTGGCAGCGGCGCTTCTGGGAGCATCACATTGCCGGGCCACAGGACCTGGCGGCGCATATGGCCTTCTGCCGGAACGCGCCTGTGCGGGAAGGTCTTGTGTCACGGGCGGGCGACTGGCCGTACAGCAGCTTTGCACGGGCGGAGGCACGGCAGGCGGCGCAGGCCGGTCCGGTTTCAGGCCCTTCTGTTCCGGGCCGGGCCACTGGCTAGGCGGCGGCCCGGTCGCGGCGCTTGCGGGCGGGAGCTTCGACAGATGCGCGTTCGTGTCGCGTGCCGCCGGTCGGGTCCTCTCGGCTGGCTGGCCACGCCGCGGCATGGGCCACGCGGCGGTGCAGCCTCTCCCGGCGGTCCCGTGTCCTATGTCCCCAGCGTCGGGACGTCGCGGGCGGGCACTTGGGGCGCGACCTCCTGTAGGGCGGGGCTTTGCGCCGCCATGCCCTCGGGCAGCAGGCGGTCGTTCTCCACCCGCCAGACCTTCGGCGGCAGCATCCGGGCGCGCAGCCGCTCCAGCCGCCAGGCGTCGCGGCCGGGGGCATGGGCCGGGGCGCAATGCCAGCGTGTCTCGATCCCCGGGGCGCCGCCCGTGCCCGGCGTCAGCAGCAGTCCGAGCGGCATCGACAGCCCGGTCTCCGCCCCGGCCTCCGCCGCGAGGTGCAGGCGGCGCACGGGGGTCATGCCCGGCGGCTCGGCCAGTTCCGCCACCACGACGGGGGCCGCGCCGCTCTTCAGCGCCTCCTCCATCGTCCAGAGCAGGTCGGCGGACCGTGCGGCGGTGACGAACAGCACCTCGCCGGGATCCATGAGGGCCGCCATGCCGCAGGCGTCCGGCAGGTCCGCGCCGCGGCCGGGCGCGATCCAGATCAGCGGTGCCCCGGCCCGGGCCGCCAGCCGGAGCGCCAGCGTGCGCCGGGCCGGGCCGCAGATCTCGTGCACGCGGTTCAGCGGCAGCGCCACCTCCTCCCATAGGGTCAGGGCGGGGGGCGGCCGGTGCGGGCGGCGGGAGAGGAGGGCGCTGGCCATCATGCCGTCAGTCTACAGTGTTCGCATTTTGTTCTCAAGCTGTTCTCGGGCCCTCGCGGCCGCCTTGTCTTCCCCCGGCGGGGCGGGCATCCTGCGCGCAACCACGACGATTGCAGGACAGACGCGATGAAGATGAACCCGCTGGGCCGTTCCGGCCTGATGGTGAGCGAGCTTTGCCTCGGCACGATGACCTACGGCAACCAGACCCCGAAGGAGGAGGCCCACGCCCAGATCGACTGCGCGCTGGATGCCGGCATCAACTTCATGGACACGGCGGAAATGTACCCGGTGAACCCGGTCCGCAAGGAAACGGTGGGCCTGACGGAGGCGGTGATCGGCGAATGGTTCGAAAAGACCGGGCGGCGCGGCGACTGGATCCTCGCCACCAAGCACTCGGGCGAGGGCAGCCTCGCGCGCGACGGGGCGCCGATCTCGTCGAAGTCGATCCGGCAGACGCTGGAAGGCTCGCTGAAACGGCTGAAAACGGATTACGTCGACCTCTACCAGTTCCACTGGCCCAACCGCGGCAGCTACATGTTCCGCAAGAACTGGCAGTACGACCCGTCGCAGTCCGGCTGGACGAGGGAGCAGGTCGTGCAGGACATGGAGGACTGCCTGGGCGCGTTGCAGGCCGAGGTGGACCGCGGCACCATCCGCGCCTTCGGCCTGTCGAACGAAAGCGCCTGGGGCACGCAGATGTGGCTGGATACGGCGGCGCGGATCGGCGGGCCGAAGGTGGTCTCTGTCCAGAACGAATATTCGCTGCTCTGCCGGCTGGCGGACACGGACCTGGCGGAACTGATGGCCTACGAGGACGTGGGCCTACTGCCGTTCTCGCCGCTGGGCGCCGGGTTCCTGACCGGCAAGTACCAGGACGGCCGGGTTCCCGAGGGATCGCGCATGTCGCTCAACGAGACGATGGGCGGCCGCACCGGCGACCGGGTCTTCACGGCGGTGGACGCCTATCTCGAGGTCGCGCGGCGCTTCGGGCTCGATCCGGCGCGCATGGCGCTGGCCTGGTCGGCGCGTCGGCCCTTCGTGACCTCCTCGATCTTCGGCGCCACGACACTGGCGCAACTGGAAAGCCTGCTGCCCGCCATGGATCTCGACCTGGGCGAAGACGTGCTGCAGGCGCTCGACGAGACCCACCGGGCCCATCCGATGCCGTTCTGACGCACCGGGGGTGGCGGGGCTCCCGCCCGCCCACCCCGCCCCGCCACCCCCGGCGCGGACCTCCGCGCGCGGAAATGGTGAAGAGGTCCCGGTCAGGTATTTGGACCAAGATGAAAGCCTGCGCGCGACTTTGCCTTCATCTTGGCAAAAATACCTGAACGGCCGTCGTGTCGGGCCAGCGGAGCGCCTGAGGTCTTGCCTGCAAGTTGGATTTGACTGGCTGGGCATCTGGTCTGGCGAGCGTGCGGCGATGGTCAGCCAGCGATCCCGTCGCGCAGGCGGCGGAGGTGGTCCGGGATGTCCCGCGCCGTGATTTCCGCCTCCTTCACGAGGTGGTCGAAATGCGCGGTGAAGACCGCGATCCGGTCGCTGTCGCGGAAGGCGAGGTAGTTGCGGCCAAGGTAGAGGACCGCCAGCAGCGGGCCGAACACCGTCAGCGGCGCGGAATAGAGGCGCCGGGCATCGTAGAGCGTCACCCGCAGCCGCGGGTAGAGCGCCTCCGTCAGGTCGATCATCAGGTCGAGTTGTGCCCGTCTCAGGCCTGGCGCCAGCCCGGCGTAATACCCCGTGGCCCCGGCGAAGGCCTCGATCTCCGACATGGGAAGAGCGATCTCGTAGTCGGAATGCGAGGCGCGCATCCAGTTCAGCCGGTCGGTGGAGGCGTTGATCGCCTGTTCGGTCGTACGGCCCAGGTGCGGCGTGTATTCCCAGTTGAGCAGTGCCCGGGTCTTGAGCATGTCGGGCAGGGCCGGGGGCACGTAGCGGATCTTGTAGCCCTCCGCCTCGCGGTGCCACGCAAAGATCTGTTCGTCGACCAGCGCGCGGGGGGCCTCGGTCATCGTCAGCGAGGTGGCCAGCAGGTCGGCGGCGCGTTCGGGCCGCTCCGACAGCCCCAGGAGCCAGTCCGCCGAGACCCCGAGCGCCTGCGCGCAGCTGCCGACGAGGTGGGCGTTGGGCAGGCGGGCGCCTTCATCCTTCAGGAGTTGTGAAATCGTCGAGCGGTCGACGCCGATCGCGCGGGCCAGCGCGGTCTGGTTGGTCTCGGCCCTCTCCATGGCGCGTATCAGCCGGGAGCGGAGCAGGGCGGCACGGGCGCGTTTGTCGAGAATCTGCTGCATGGCGTGACAAATATCACTGAACGGGAAATTTGTGAACCATACTCAGAATGGCCGGATGCGCGCGTCCGCGTTACCGCTGCTGACAGAAACAGTCGGGGGCAGGATGGGCAAGCGGGCGAGATATATGGGTCGGTTGAAGGTCCGGGAGCCGTTCAGAGCCGAGCGCGGGGGCGTTTCCACTGCCCGATCACGCCAAGCACTGGCCCCCGCAACCGCCGCGGCATGTCCGGCGTGCCCTGTCCAACAATCTGACCATATCTGCCGGAGGTCTCATGCCTGAGGGCCTCATCCCGCGCCTCGCGGACCGGTTTCGTGGTGTCGAATGGCCGACGCTCGGCCTTCTTGCGGTCTGTTACGGGCTTTGGGCGCTCGGCACCACGGCCGCTGCCGAGGTCTGGCTGCCGCTGGGCATGGCGCTGGTCACGGCGACCACGGCGCTGCATTCCTCGCTGACGCATGAGATGCTGCACGGACATCCTTTCCGGTCCCGCGTCCTGAACGGCGCGCTGGTCTTTCCGGCGCTGACGCTGGTCGTGCCCTACCTGCGCTTCAAGGACACCCACCTGGCGCATCATCGCGATTCGATCCTGACCGATCCCTACGACGATCCCGAAAGCAATTACCTCGACCCGAAGGTCTGGGCGCGACTGCCTGCCGTGGTCCGCCGGGTGCTGCGCTGGAACAACACCCTTGCGGGACGGCTGACGATCGGACCGCTGCTGGGGACCGTCGCCTTCTTCACCTCCGACCTCGCGGCGTTGCGGCGCGGCGACCGGCGCGTCTGGCTGGGCTGGCTGCTGCATGTGCCGGCCGTCGCGGTCGTCCTGATCTGGATGGGCGTGGCCGGCCAGATGCCGTGGTGGGCCTTCGGGCTGTCGGTCTACGGCGCGCTGGCGATCCTGAAGATCCGGACCTTCCTCGAACATCGCGCCCACGAGGACGCGCGCGGCCGCACCGTGGTGATCGAGGACAGGGGGCCGCTCGCGCTGCTGTTCCTCAACAACAACCTGCATGTCGTGCACCACATGCACGCCATGGTCCCGTGGTACCGGCTGCCGCGCCTCTACCGTGAGAACCGCCAGCGCTACCTGAGCCGGAACGCCGGCTACCGCTATGCCTCCTACGCCGAGGTCTTCCGCCGCTACTTCTGGCGCGCCAAGGATCCGGTGCCGCACCCGCTCTGGCCGCGCTGAGGCTCTGGACGGCGCCCGGCGAACGGGGCATTGGTCGCGCATGGACTTGTGGATCCTCGCCACCCTTTCCGCGGCAACCTTTCAGACCGTGCGATTCATGCTGCAGAAGGTGCTGGCCGGCGGACGGCTGAGCGCCGTCGGCAGCACCTTCGCCCGTTTCGCCTATGCGAGCCCCGCCGGGCTGGTGGTGCTGGGGCTGGTGCTCTGGACACGCGGGCAGGCGCTGCCGCAGATCATGCCCGCCTTCTGGGGATGGGCGCTGTTCGGCGGGCTGGGGCAGATCCTCGCCACCGTCTTCGTGGTGATGACCTTCCGGACCCGCAACTTCGCGGTCGGCATCACCCTGAAGAAGACGGAGGTCATCCTGACCGCGCTCCTCGGTCTGGTCGTACTGGGCGAGGCGCTGTCCCTCGCGGGCTGGCTGGGGATCTGCGTGGGGCTCATGGGCGTGCTGCTGCTGTCGGGCACGCCGGAGATCGAGGGCAACCTCCTGCGGCAGCTCCGCAGCCCGGCGGTGCTCTACGGTCTGGGATCGGGGCTGTTCTTTGCCGTGGCGGGGGTCGGCTACCGCGCCGCGACGCTGTCGGTGGCGAGCGAAGACCCGATCCTGCGCGCCGCCGTGGCGCTGGTCTGGGTGACCACCGGGCAGGCGCTGATCATGGCCGCCTGGCTGGCCTGGCGCGAACCGGGTGAGATTGCCCGCGTCTGGCAGGCGCGCGGGACCGCCGCCTGGCTTGGGGTGACCTCGGCGGCGGGATCGCTCAGCTGGTTCACCGCCTTCACCCTGCAGACCGCCGCCTACGTCTATGCGGTGGGGCAGGTGGAACTGATCCTGAGCCTCGCCGCCAGCGTACTGTGGTTCCGCGAAAAGGTCAGCACCCGCGAACTGCTGGGCATCGCCGTCCTCACCGTCTCGGTCGTGACGCTCGCGCTGGTCGCCTGACCGGCGCCCCTCCTTCATCTTGGCAACAATACCTCGGGGTCCGGGGCAGAGCCCCGGCCGCGTCCCACGCGCACCCAAGCCGGTAAAATGCGCCCCCACCCGGACCCCGCATGCTTGGTCTTCGCGGCACCCGTCTATTTGTAATCCTGGACATGAGTGCCGCCCAGGGCGGTGTGCAGCGCGCCCATCTGATCCAGGTTCCAGCCGGAGGCCGGGCTGCGGGCATCGTGTCAAATCGCCGTGCCCGGCCGGGTGATGACCCCGTTGAGCGCAATGCCGGTGGTCCGGACCTCGCGCGTCGTATGGGGCTTGCCGGGCGCGGCAGACACCTCCGATCCGCGTCCGGGCCGCGCCGCACACGAGGGCTGATTTTCGGGCTTGCACATATCCGAGTGTTTTTATAGGAATTGATCGACCCAGCCAGACGACGCTGTCCGCCAGGTCCGGAAAGGAGCCGCAACAGGCTCCGTGTTCAGGTCTGGAGGTGCGGTCATGGAAACCGGAAGTCAGCGATGCTTCGATGCAAAGCGCGGTACGCCCATCGGGGCGCTGGGGCTGAAGCCCGCGGAATTCATCGTCCTCAACATTGCGCGTCACTACTTCGGGGCGTTCTCGGACCCGGCGGAGCACGGCTGGTTGCAGGCCGCCTCCGACGCCTTGGCGTGTTTCGGTCCCGAGCGGGGGCCGCGCGCCGCGATGGCGGTGTTGTCCGCGGTTCAGTCGATGCGGCAGGCACGCGTATCGGTGTTCCGCTTCAACTCGGCGCGCTGTCCGCGCTGTTCGGCCTTCGTCAGCGACCATGAGCGGATGTTCCTGACCACCATGAGGGCCGTGGTGCGCGGCAACGAGGTCGCGGCGGCGGGACATGCGATGCTGTTGTGCGAAGGAAACGATCACTCCGGTTTCCTGCGCGCGCTGGCAGTTCTGGCCGATGACTGCGGACTGTTCGCGGGCGGCAATGGCGCCGCCCGCGCCGATCTTGTCGACGCCCCTCCTCACGCGGGGCTTTGACAGGCGCCCCTGTCGACGCGCCGGCGAGGTTCCCTCCCCGCTTGGAATCGGATCGACAGGGGCACATTTTTGCAAGGGTCGCCAAACGGCGAAGGCTTTGGCCACGACAAGCAGGACCGCACGAGGCCGGATTAACTCGACCGAGGCCTGTCAGGCGCAGGGGCGGGCAGGGTCCTGTCGGGCAGACGGGCAGCAGAAAAAGAAGAAGGGCCGGTCGCTTTCGACCGGCCCTTACCGCATGTCGTGACGATCCGGCGTCAGAGCGTCGGGTAGATCGGGAACTTGGCGCAGAGGGCAGCGACCTCGGCCTTCACCTTATCCTCGACCTCGCCGTTGCCGTCCTCACCGTTGGCGGCCAGCCCGTCGACCACCTCGATGATCCAGTCGGCGATCTGGCGGAACTCGGCCTCCATGAAGCCGCGCGTGGTGCCCGCCGGGGAACCCAGACGGATGCCGGAGGTGATCGTCGGCTTTTCCGGATCGAACGGCACGCCGTTCTTGTTGCAGGTGATGTGGGCCCGACCGAGCGCCTTCTCGGTGGCGTTGCCCTTCACGCCCTTGGGACGCAGGTCCACCAGCACGACGTGGGTGTCGGTGCCGTGGGTCACGGTGTCGAGGCCGCCCTTGATGAGCTGGTCCGACAGCGCCTGCGCGTTGGCGATGACGTTCTTGGCGTAGGTCTTGAACTCGGGGCGCAGCGCCTCGCCGAAGGCCACGGCCTTGGCGGCGATGACGTGCATCAGCGGACCGCCCTGGATGCCCGGGAAGATCGCGGAGTTGACCTTCTTGGCGATGTCCTCGTCGTTCGTCAGGATCATGCCGCCGCGCGGGCCGCGCAGGGTCTTGTGCGTGGTGGTCGTCGCGACATGGGCGTGCGGGAACGGGCTCGGGTGCTCGCCCGCGGCCACGAGGCCTGCGAAGTGCGCCATGTCCACGTGCAGGTAGGCGCCGACCATGTCGGCGATCTCACGCATCTTCGCGAAGTCGATCTGGCGCGGGATGGCAGAACCGCCGGCCACGATGATCTTCGGCTGGTGTTCCTTGGCCAGCGCCTCCACCTGATCGTAGTCGAGGCGGTTGTCCTGCTGGCGCACGCCGTACTGGATGGCGTTGAACCACTTGCCCGACTGGTTGGGCTTTGCGCCGTGGGTCAGGTGGCCTCCCGCGTCGAGCGACATGCCGAGGATGGTGTCGCCCGGCTTGATCAGCGCCTGGAACACGCCCTGGTTGGCCTGCGAACCGGAGTTCGGCTGGACGTTGGCGAATTCGCAGGAGAACAGCTGCTTGGCGCGCTCGATGGCCAGTTCCTCGGCCACGTCGACCCACTGGCATCCGCCGTAGTAGCGGCGGCCCGGGTAGCCCTCGGCGTACTTGTTGGTCATCACCGAGCCCTGCGCCTGCATGACGGCACGGGACACGATGTTCTCGGACGCGATCAGCTCGATCTCGTCGCGCTGGCGGCCGAGTTCGCCGGTGATCGAGGCAAAGAGCTCGGGATCGCGGGAGGAGAGGTCTTCGGTGAAGAAACCGTCGTCGCGGTGGGGGGCGTTCATGGCCGTGTCTCCTGTTGAGGGGTGGGCGTGCGTTGCGGGCGTCTTAAAGGAAAGCCGGACCGGGTCAAATACGGCAAAACGACTTAGTGTAATATTCTTGCGGCATCTCTGGTCCCCCACGGCAACTTGTGCTTCCATCCGCGCCAAGGGGGGCGTTCCGGAAACGTCGTCCCGGAACGGAGACCGGACGCCACATGACGCTACGCATCGCCTTCTGCGCATCCCGCGCGCCCATCGCGCAGGCGGCCCTGGCCGCGCTGACGCGGCGCTATGGCTGCCACGCAGAGCAGGGCGCGGACGTGATCGTGGCGCTTGGCGGCGACGGGTTCATGCTGCACACCATGCACCGCACGCAGGAAATCGCCGCGCCGGTCTACGGCATGAACCGCGGCACCGTGGGTTTCCTGATGAACGAGTATTCCGAGCACGGGCTGGTCGAACGGCTGACCGCGGCGGAAGAGGCGGTGATCAACCCGCTGGGCATGCGCGCTCATTGCGCCGACGGCACGCGGCACATGGGGCTGGCGATCAACGAGGTGTCGCTGCTGCGCGCCGGGCCGCAGGCGGCGAAGCTGAAGATCAGCGTGGACGGCAAGGTGCGCCTGCCGGAACTGGTCTGCGACGGTGCGCTGCTGGCGACGCCCGCGGGGTCGACGGCCTACAACTATTCCGCCCACGGGCCGATCCTGCCCATCGGCGCGGACGTGCTGGCGCTGACGGCCGTGGCGGCTTTCCGGCCAAGGCGCTGGCGCGGGGCTCTGCTGCCGAAGGCGGCGGAGGTCACCTTCGACGTGCTGGAGGCCGAGAAGCGCCCGGTCATGGCTGAGGCCGACAGCGTCGCCGTGCGCAACGTGGTGCAGGTGCACATCCGGTCGGAGCCGGGCGTGGTCCACCGGGTGCTGTTCGACCCGGGCCACGGGCTGGAGGAACGGCTGATCCAGGAGCAGTTCGTCTGAGGCAGGAGCGGGGCGCGGGCCGTCGGGCGGCACTGTTTGCTGACGCCAAGGCGCCCGCCCGCCGACCCGACGACCGCGCCTCCCGGTGAGCGACGCTCTGACCCTCGGTCGGAAGGGGCGGGCATGACGGATCGGAACGCACCGGGGCCCATGGCCCTGCCCAATGCGTGAGCGAAATTTCTCGCAATCCCGTGAAAGCTGATAGCCTGCCGCCAGCCCGCATACCCTGCCGAGTCGGGGCGCGGGCCGAACGGGAGGTATGTCGATGAAGAGAACACATGCGCTGGCGCTGGCATTGGCCGTGGTCGCGGGGCAGGCGGGCGCGGACTGCGCCACGGACGAGGCGATTGCAGCCTACGTCAAGGATTACATGGCGAAAGTGCCGGCAGCGGCCCTCGTCCCGGACGGGTCGATGGAGGACGCCCGCTGCACGCAGGACAAGCTGATCGAGGCGCTGGTGCCGGAAATGGGCGAGATCGTGGGCTACAAGGCCGGCTTGACCTCGGGACCCGCGCAGGAGCGGTTCGGCGTAACTGAGCCGGTGGCGGGCGTGCTCTATGCCGACATGCTGCTGGAAGACGGCGCCTCCGTGCCACTTTCCTTCGGCGCGCGGCCGCTGTTCGAGGCGGACCTGATCCTCGTCATCGGCGACGACGCGATCAACGATGCCACCACGCCGGAAGAGGCGATGGCCCATATCTCGGCGGTGCAGCCCTTCATCGAGCTGCCCGACCTTGTCTTCAAGGAAGGGGAGCCGATCAACGGGATCACCCTGACCGCCAACGGCGTGGCGCCGCGACTGGGGGTGCTGGGGACACCGATCCCGGTCGAGGACCCCGCCGCGATGCTGGAGGCGCTGGCCGCCATGCAGGTGACCGTCACGGACGCGGAGGGCACCGTGATGGCCGAGGCGCCGGGTGCGTCAGTGCTGGGCAACCCGGTGAACTCGGTGCTGTGGCTGATGTCCAAGGGCTACGCGATGAACGCGGGCGACCTCGTATCCGTGGGCTCCATCGGGCCGCTCCTGCCCCCGGCCAAGGCGCTGGGGAAGGCGACGGTCAGCTACGCCGGCCTGCCGGGCGATCCGCAGGTCTCCGTCACCTTCACGGAGTGACTGGCGCGCGGTCGGAGGTCGGGCCGCGAAAAAGCTGCCCGGCCATGAACCCCTGATTTACCCGGAGCATGGATAGTGCCAGCGACTCCCCTGCGCGGCGGCCGGATCGGTGTGCCCTGCGGCGGACGGATACACATAGGGGGCAACATGTGTTTCGTGGCAGGATGCGGCGTCGCGACGCCGGGCGGCGTGCGGCCGGTTGAGACGATCGTTCAGGGCGACCTCGTGCTGACCCACGACGAGCGGGCGGAGCCTGTGCTCTGGGTCGGCCTGACGCGGGTCACATGGGCCGAGCAGATGGGCAATGCGCGCAAACGCCCGGTGCGGATCGGCAAGGACGCATTGGGCCCCGGCGTGCCGGAGCGGGCCGTCATGGTCTCTCCGCAGCACAGGGTGCTGGTGCGGTCGCCGCTGGTCGCCCGGGCGGCCAGAGGGGGGGAGGCGTTGGTGCCCGCACTGTCGCTCACCGCGCTGCCCGCGGTGCGGCAGATGCCCTCGCTGCCCGGTCTCGACTATGTCCACATCGCCTGCGCGCGCCACGTCCTTCTGCTGGCAGAGGGGGTCGCGGTGGAGACGGCGCTGCCCGAACCGCTGGCTTTGCAGGAGATGAACCCCGTGCAGCGCGAGGCGCTGGTGGCGGCGGTGGGGCAGGCGGAACCGGGGTGGCCCGTGCTGAGCATGCGCAAGGCGGAGCGTGTGGTGGAGCGGTCGATGGCCCGCGGCGCGCCGCTTGTCGTCGCGGAACGCGGTACCGACCTTCGCCACAAGGCGTCCGGCTGACACCTGCGCGGCGGGCAGGGGCGTTGCATCGCGCGCCCTGGCCTGCATGGCGCTGACCCGCCTTTGCCCGCAGCCAGGGCAAAGACGCGCACCTTTTCGCGGGTATCTGTGTCGCAGGGGAACGGGGCTTGCTCGTCGCGGAAATGGTGCCATGTTGCGCAGCGATGGGGCCGCGTGGCCCGGGACTACTTGAGGGCTGCGCATGGTGCACCAACTCTCCCGCCCGTTCGATGCGGAGAACGACATTCTTCTGGGCGAGGCCGGTGGCCGTGTCGAGATCACCTGGTACGTCGATTACACCTGTCCGCACACACGCCGGATACGCGACATCCTGAGACGGTCGCCCGCCCGGTTCGGGCGTGACGGGGCTTCGGTCGCCGTCCGGTTCATCATTCCGCACAACGACGAGGACGGTGCAGCCATCGCTGCGCGGGCCGCCGTCGCCGCGCACCGGCAGGACCGGTTCTCCGACATGCACCGCGCGCTGTTCGATGCGCCGCCGGACTACTCCGTCGAAACGGTGGAGGAACTGGCACGCGACCTCGACCTCGATATGAAGCGGTTCCGGGAGGACATGGCGGAGGCCGACGCCAAGCTGGAGGCCGACCGCGATTCGCTTGGCGACACCTCCGACCTGCACATGCCGCTGATCTTCATCGACGGACGCTTCTACGAAGGGGCGTGGGACGAGACCGCGCTGATCGAGGCCATCGAGCAGCCGCTGGGCGTGCGCCTGTCGCTGGCGGGCAACGACTTCTTCCACTGGGCGGCCTCGGCGGGCCTAGTGCTGATCCTCGCCACGCTGGCGGCGCTGGTGGTGGCCAACATCGGCTGGCACGACGCCTACGAGGAGCTGCGCGAGACAGACTTCACCCTGATGTTCGGCGAGCGGAGCTTTGCCCTGCCGCTGGAGATGTGGGTCAACGACGGTCTGATGGCGCTGTTCTTCCTGCTTGTGGGCATCGAGATCAAGCGGGAGTTTGTCTTTGGCGAACTCAGCGACCGTGACAGGGCGATCATGCCGATCATCGGCGCGCTCGGCGGGATGATCGTGCCCGCGCTTCTGTATACGGCGGTCAACTTCGGCGGCGAGGCGGCGCATGGCTGGGGCGTGCCCATGGCGACCGACATCGCCTTCACGCTGGGGATCATGGCGCTTCTGGGGAACAAGGTGCCGACCTCGCTGAAGGTGTTCGTCTCGGCGCTGGCGATTGCCGACGACCTGGGCGCGATCCTCGTCATCGCGGTCTTCTATGGCGAGGGGTTCCACCTGACGCAGTTCCTGATCGCTTGCGGCGTCACGGGCGTGATGGCGGTGCTTGCGGTGGGGCGGGTCTACAACCGGATGCCCTACATGCTGCTGGGCGTGGTGCTGTGGTACTTCATCCACGAAAGCGGGCTGCACGCGACGCTGGCGGGCGTGATCACCGCGGCGGTCCTGCCGTCGCGTCGGCCGGCGGACGGGCGCAGCGTCGCCATGCAGGCCGTGGCCATCGTCGACGGCGAGGAAGACACGGAGAACATGAACGACTCCGCCGTGCGGCGGCTGCAGAACGCGGTCGACCGGCTGCGCGAACCGGGCTTTCACCTGCAGGAGGCGCTGGAGGCCTATTCGAACTTCATCATCCTGCCGCTCTTTGCCTTCTTCAACACCGGGCTGCTCATCATCGGGTCGAGCTTCTCTCCCTTTGCGCCGGAAAGCCTTGGGGTGATGCTGGGGCTCTACATCGGCAAACCGCTGGGGATCGTGGGCATCGTCTGGCTGGCGACGAAGCTGGGCATCGCCCGACTGTCGTCGGAGATCAGCTGGACACAGATGGTCGGCGCGGGCTTCCTCGCGGGGGTCGGCTTCACCATGTCGATCTTCATCAGCTCTGCCGCCTTCGAGGGCGGGCAACTCGAAAGCGTGAAGCTGGCGGTGCTGATCACCTCGACCGCGGCGGCGATCACCGGGTCGCTGATCCTTTGGTTCGCGCCGAAGATCGGCGGCAAGGCGGAATGAGAAAGGCCCGGCGCGTGGCCGGGCCTTTGGGGAACGCTGTGGATGCGCCGCGTTACCTAGCGTAGCCGAGGGTCTGCAGCGCTTCCCTGATCTCGTCGAGGATGGCGGGATCGTCGATGGTGGCGGGCGTCTTGAACTCTTCGTTGTCGGCGATCTTGACCATCGTCGCGCGGAGGATCTTGCCGGAGCGGGTCTTGGGCAGGCGGTCGACCACGCAGGCCAGCTTGAACGCCGCCACCGGGCCGATCTGGTCGCGCACCAGCTTCACGCATTCCTTCACGATTTCCTCGTGCGGGCGGTTCACACCGGACGACAGGCACAGGAAGCCCAGCGGCAACTGCCCCTTGAGATCGTCGGTCACGCCGATCACCGCGCATTCGGCCACGTCCGGATGGCTGGCGAGGACCTCTTCCATGCCGCCGGTGGACAGGCGGTGGCCCGCGACGTTGATGACGTCATCGGTGCGCGCCATGATGTAGACATAGCCGTCGTCGTCGATCATGCCCGCGTCGCCGGTCTCGTAATATCCCGGGAAGTGGTCGAGATAGGCCTTGCGGAACCGCGGTTCGGCGTTCCAGAGCGTCGGCAGCGTGCCCGGGGGCAGCGGCAGCTTCACCGCGATGGCGCCCAGTTCGCCCTTGGGCATCGGGTGCCCGGCCTCGTCGAGGATGTGAATCTCGTACCCCGGCATCGGCACGGCGGGAGAGCCGAGCTTCGTCGGCAGTTCCTCGATGCCCAGCGGGTTGCCCGCGATGCACCAGCCGGTTTCGGTCTGCCACCAGTGGTCGATCACCGGGACCTTCAGCTGCTCCTGCGCCCATTCGATGGTGGCCGGATCGGCGCGTTCGCCCGCAAGGTACACGGCGCGCAGGCCGGAGAGGTCGTACTTGCCGACGTATTCGCCCTTCGGATCCTCGCGCTTCACCGCGCGGAAAGCGGTGGGCGCGGTGAAGAAGCTCTTGACCTTGTGCTCGGAGATGACGCGCCAGAAGGTGCCCGCGTCGGGGGTACCTACCGGCTTGCCCTCGAAGACGATGGTGGTGTTGCCGTGGATCAGGGGGCCGTAGCAGATGTAGCTGTGGCCCACGACCCAGCCCACGTCCGAGGCGGCCCAGAACACGTCGCCGGGATCGACGTTGTAGAGGTTCTTCATCGACCAGTTCAGCGCCACGAGGTGGCCGCCGGTGTGGCGCACGACGCCCTTCGGCTGGCCGGTGGTGCCGGAGGTGTAGAGGATATAGGCCGGGTGGTTGCCCTCCACCGGGACGCATTCGGCGGGCTGCACGCCGTACTGGAAGCCGTGCCAGTTGTAGTCGCGCCCTTCGACCAGCGCCGCCACTTCCTGCTCGCGCTGGAAGATCACGCAGAAGTCGGGCTTGTGCTTCGCCTGGTCGATGGCGGAATCCAGTAGCGGTTTGTAGTGCACGACACAGCCGGGTTCCATCCCGCAGGAGGCGGCGATGATCGCCTTGGGTTGCGCGTCGTCGATGCGGACGGCCAGTTCGTGCGCAGCGAAGCCGCCGAACACCACGGAGTGGATCGCGCCGAGGCGCGCACAGGCCAGCATCGCCTCCAGCGCCTCGGGGATCATCGGCATGTAGATGATGACGCGGTCGCCCTTCTCGATCCCCTTGGCGCGCAGCGCGCCGGCCAGCATGGCGACACGGTTGCGCAGCTCGACGTAGGAGATCTCCCGCTTGGTGTGGGTGATCGGGCTGTCGTAGATGATTGCGGTCTGTTCGCCGCGGCCCTGCTCGACGTGCCGGTCCACCGCGTTCCAGCAGGTGTTGACCATGCCGTCCGCGAACCATTCGTACAGGTTGTCGCCCTTGTCGAAGAGGGCCTTGGAAGGCTTCTGCGTCCAGTCGATGGCCTCTGCGGCCTCCATCCAGAATGCCTCCGGGTCGGCTTTCCAACCCTGGTAAACCTCGTTGTAGCCCATGGTGTCCTCCTCTCGGGTCTCCCTCTTGCATAGCGGCTTAGGCGGGAGGCGGCCTTTCAGGCAAGACTGTTGGCGTCGGTCAGGACAGATTACCGCAGAGACTTTGCGATTCTCGCGTGTTTGACCCTGCAAATATTTGCAAATCCGCGGAAAACAGACAGGTTTCCTGCGAAGATTTCCTGAGTTTGCAAATCTTGGGGCGGGGGGTGCAAAGTTGCTGAGTCGGTCGGCCGGACGCTTGACCGGGCGCGCGGCCCGTGGCCTCCTCCGGTCATGAGAGCAGCGAAGACAGGTTTGGCCACGCGGGTGGCGGTGGTGGCTCTGGCGCTGGCCCATGCGGCAGGCGGGGCGCAGGCGGACTGGACGTACCAGGCAGGACCGGAAGAGGGACGGCACGCGGGTTTTGTCTGTGCGGAGGGCACGGGGGAGCGGTCGGGTGAACGGCTGTGCTTCGGGCTGTCGTGCAACGCAGGCAGCGCACTGGCCTTCGGGATGAGCGCCGAGGGCGCCGCCGACCTGCTGGCGCGTTCGGAGGTCGACGTGCAGATCTTTGCCGGGCCGCGCGTGCTGGCGCCCCTGAGGTTCCACACCATCGGGCTGGGCACCTTCGAAGCCCCGCTGGAAGAGGCGCACCTGCCCGGGCTCGAACGGCTGAAGGCGGGCGCCCGGATGGAACTGCGCTACTGGGAAGCCTACGACGCGCCGCCGGCGGTCTGGCGCTTTCCGCTGACCGGGTCGCGCACCACCATCGAGACGCTGGAAGAGGTCTGCCCGATGCCCGACTTCGCGGCGCAGGAAAGGGCGGCCCGCACCGAGGCCGATCCGGGCGCAAAGGTGCTGGCCGACATGCGCGAAGCCTGCGCCGTCCTTGGCGGAGAGGTCACGGTCGGCGCGGGCTATGCCACGCCCATCGATCTCGACGGTGCAGGGGCGGCGGACCTGGCGCTGAACCACGGCGCGCTGTCCTGTTCCGCGGCCGAGGATCTGGTCTGCGGACCGGCGGGGTGCCTGCGGTCGGTCTGGCAGGCGCAGGAGGACGGGCAATTCCTGCGCGTCTTCCTGAACACCGCGCAGGGCATTGCCGCCGAGGCACCGGGCAGCCTGCGCTTCACCTTCTCGGGGTCGCTGTGCGGGCGCGTCGGCGCGGGACCCTGTGAACAGGTCTGGTCGCTGCGGGACGGAGAGATGGCGCCCGTGGAATGATCCCGGAACGTTGCCGGGTCAGGAGCAGGGGTGCTGGGTGACGTAGGCGGCGTAGATCCAGCCGTCGATCAGGATGCCTGCCTTGTCCGCCCTGACCTTCAGCCAGTTGCCGTCCAGGTCGTATGCATAGACCAGTTGCCCGTCGAAGAGCTTTTCCTTCATGGCGCTGTCGGTGGTGTGCGAGTGGCGCACGGCCAGCCATTTGTCCTGCGTTCGGGCGACGTTCACCGTGCCGCAGATGAAAGCGCCGCGGGTCAGGTCCACCCGGTCGCCGGTCGTCGCCTTGCTTTGTTCGGGGGCGGCGACGATGATCAGGACGGTGAGCGAGGCCGCCACGAAGACCAGAAAGACACCGACCTGAACGATGGGCGTGTTGTCCCGGAACAGCAGGTAAATCAGGACGAACATGCAGGCGACGATCAGAGCGGACAGCTTCCAATTGTCAGTCACGGCGTCAACCACCGCGGGAAGTAACTTCAGCAGGTCGTACATGGCAAGACGGCCCTGTGGAAACACGAAAAGAAACGACGACAGCATACTCCGGGCTGCCTTGGGGTCAACCGTTGCGTGTTCCCGCAGGGGGTCTTCAGCTGTAGTGCTGCACCGGGGTTCCGGCAATCGCGGCCATGTTCAGAAGGCCGCGGGGCGTGATCGCGGGTGTCACGATATGCGCGCGGTTGCCCATGCCCATCAGGATCGGCCCGACCTCGAGCGCACCGGCCTTCATCTTGAGGATGTTGCGCACGGCAGAGGCGGCGTCGGCCTGTCCGAAGACCAGCACGTTGGCGCTGCCCTGCATCCGGTTCCCGGGCAGCAGGCGGTCGCGCAACTCGGGGTCGAGCGCGGCATCGACGTTCATCTCGCCCTCGTAGCAGAAGTCGCATTCGCGGGCGTCGAGAATCTCCAGCGCCTCGCGCAGGCGAGGGCCGGAGCCCTCGGTCTGGTTGCCGAAGGACGACTGCGAACAAAGGGCGATGTTCGGTTTCAGACCAAAGCGGCGGACGTGGCGCGCGGCCCCGATGGCCGAAAGGGCAAGCTGATCCGGGGTCGGTATCGGATGGACGTGGGTGTCAGCGATGAACAGCGGCCCGTCCTCGAGAATCATCAGCGAGAGCGCGCCCTGCGGATGCAGGTGCTTGTTGCCCAGGACCTGCCGGATGTAGTTCAGGTGCCAGCTGTATTCGCCGAAGGTGCCGCATATCATCGAGTCCGCCTCGTCGCGGTGCACCATGATCGCCGCGATGGCGGTGGTGTTGGTGCGCATGATCGCGCGGGCGAGGTCGGGCGTCACGCCGCGCCGCGACATGATCTGGTGATAGGTCTCCCAGTAGTCGCGGTAGCGCGGATCGTTTTCCGGGTTCACGACGTGGAAGTCCTGATCGGGCCGGATCTTCAGGCCGTAGCGTTCGCAGCGGGCCTGCATGACCTCGGGCCGCCCGATGAGGATCGGCGTCTCGGTCGTCTCTTCCATGATCGCCTGCGCGGCGCGCAGCACGCGCTCGTCCTCGCCCTCTGCAAAGACGATCCGGCGGGAGGCGGTCAGCGCGGCCTCGAACACCGGGCGCATCAGCAGGGCCGACTTGTAGACCGACGCATCGAGGCGCCGCTTGTAGGCGTGGATGTCGTCCATCGGGCGCGTCGCCACGCCGGATTCCATCGCGGCCTTGGCCACCGCGGTCGACACGACGCCGGACAGGCGCGGGTCGAAGGGTTTGGGGATCAGGTAGTCGGCGCCGAAGGTCAGCTGTTCGCCCCGGTAGGCGGCGGCGGCCTCGGCGCTGGTGGTGGCGCGGGCGAGGGCGGCGATACCCTCGACGCAGGCGATCTCCATCTCGTCGTTGATCGTCGTGGCGCCCACGTCCAGCGCCCCCCGGAATATGAACGGGAAGCACAGCACGTTGTTCACCTGGTTGGGGAAGTCGCTGCGGCCGGTGGCGATGATCGCGTCTGGTTTTGCCTCGCGGGCGAGGTCGGGCATGATCTCGGGCGTCGGGTTGGCAAGGGCGAAGATGATCGGCTTGTCCGACATCCGCGCAACGTGCTCCGGCTTCAGCACGCCGGGGCCGGAGAGCCCGAGGAACAGGTCCGCGCCGTCGATCACGTCGTCAAGCGCGCGCAGGTCTGAGGGCTGGGCGAACTCCGCCTTCTGCGGGTTCATGTCCTCGGCCCGGCCCTCGTAGACCAGCCCGTGAATGTCGCAGAGCCATACGTTCTCGCGCTTGACGCCCAGCTTCAGCAGCATGTTCAGGCAGGCGATGCCCGCCGCGCCGCCGCCGGTGGAAACGACCTTGATGTCCTCGAAGGCCTTGCCCGCGACGTGCAGCGCGTTGGTGGCCGCCGCGCCGACGACGATGGCCGTGCCGTGCTGGTCGTCATGGAAGACGGGGATGTTCATCCGCTCGCGGCAGATCCTCTCGACGATGAAGCAGTCCGGCGCCTTGATGTCCTCGAGGTTGATGGCGCCGAAGGTCGGTTCGAGCGCGCAGACGATGTCGGCCAGCTTCTCGGGGTCGGGTTCGTTCACCTCGATGTCGAAGCAGTCGATGTTGGCGAACTTCTTGAAGAGGACGGCCTTGCCTTCCATCACCGGCTTTGACGCCAGCGCACCGATGTTGCCCAGACCCAGGACCGCCGTTCCGTTCGATACCACCGCCACGAGGTTGCCGCGCGTGGTGTAGCGGGCGGCGTTGGCCGGATCGGCCTTGATCTCGAGGCAGGCCTCGGCGACGCCGGGCGAATACGCGCGTGAGAGGTCGCGCCCGTTGGCCAGCGGTTTCGTCGCACGGATCTCGAGTTTCCCGGGTTTGGGGTTCTCATGGTAGAACAGAGCCGCGTCGCGCAGGGTCTCCTTGGCGGTGTCGTGCTTTGAATCGCTCATCGGACGGCCTCCTCTCAATATTGGTTCAGCGTTAAACCAATGTCTCGCGCGATGGGTCTTGTGGCAGGGCGATACAGCCTCGGACCCTTTCCGACAAGGCTTTTCACGGTCCCCGGGTGACGCGCAGAGAAGGGTTGCAAATGGCGGGGCACAGGGGAAACATGGCCGGACCTGACCAATGAGAGGACCGTCATGTCTCTGGCCGATGCCGCGCGCAGCGTGCGTGAAAATGCCTATGTGCCCTATTCGCATTTCAAGGTGGGCGCCGCGCTGAAGACGCCCTCCGGCGCCGTGCACGTCGGCTGCAACGTGGAGAACGTGGCCTATCCCGAAGGCACCTGCGCCGAGGCCGGGGCGATTGCCGCGATGGTCGCCGCGGGCGAGACCGAGATCGTCGAGGCCTACGTGATCGCCGACAGCCCGCACCCGGTGCCGCCCTGCGGCGGCTGCCGCCAGAAGTTGATGGAATTCGCGAAGGGCGGGGTGAAGGTCACGCTGGCGACGGTCGACGGGCAGGAGTTCGTGACCACGGTGGCCGACCTGCTGCCGGGCGCCTTCACCAACACGCACATGGACAAGGCAGGCGGGGAGGCATGAGCGACGCGCGCGCCGTCATCGCCCATTTGAGGCGGGGAGAGGAGCCCTCTGCCCGCGACCTCGCGTGGTTCGCGCAGGGGCTGGCCGATGGCACGGTGAGCGCGGCACAGGGCGGGGCCTTTGCCATGGGTATCTGCCTGCGCGGCCTTTCGGAGGCGGGCCGGGTCGCGCTGACGCTGGCCATGCGGGATTCGGGGCGCGTGCTGGACTGGGACCTGCCGGGTCCGGTGGTCGACAAGCATTCGACCGGCGGCGTGGGCGATTGCGTGTCGCTGGTGCTGGCGCCGATGCTGGCGTGCTGCGGCGTCTACGTGCCGATGATCTCGGGCCGGGGGCTGGGCCACACGGGCGGCACGCTCGACAAGCTGGAGGCGATCCCCGGCTATTCGGTGTCACCTGATGAGGACCGCCTGCGCGCCATCGTGGCCGAGGTGGGCTGCGCCATCGTCTCGGCCAGCGCGGACATCGCACCGGCCGACAAGCGCCTATACGCCATCCGCGACGTGTCGGGCACGGTCGAGAGCCTCGACCTCATCACCGCCTCGATCCTGTCGAAGAAGCTGGCGGCGGGGTTACAGGCGCTGGTGCTGGATGTGAAGTGCGGCTCCGGCGCGTTCATGAAAACGCCGGAGGAGGCGCGCGCGCTGGCGCAGGCGCTGGTCGGCACGGCGAACGCTGCCGGGTGCCCCACCACGGCGCTGCTCACCGACATGTCGCAGCCGCTCGTGCCCTCGCTCGGCAACGCGCTGGAGGTCGATATCAGCATGGAGGTGCTGACCGGCGCCCGGAAGGGGCCGCTGCGCGAGCTGTCCGTGGCGCTCGGGGCAGAGCTGCTGGCGACGGCGGGTGTGCAGGACGGCACGACACGGCTGGAGGCATCGCTCGACAGCGGTGCCGCGGCAGAGCGGTTCGGCCAGATGGTCTATGCGCTCGGCGGGCCGCTCAGTTTCGTCGAGGACTGGCGCCGCTTCCTGCCGGAAGCCCCGGTGATTCAGGAGGTCACGGCGCGCGAAAGCGGGATCGTTGCCGCCATCGACGGCGAGGCGCTCGGCCTGACGGTGGTCGACCTCGGCGGCGGACGCCGGGTGGAGACGGACGAGGTCAACCCGGCGGTGGGCCTGACCGAGGTTGTCCGCTTGGGGCAGCGGGTCGAGAAGGGGCAACCGCTGGCCCGCGTGCACGCCGCCCGCGAAGGGCAGGCCGACCGTGCCGCGGCAGCCGTGCGCGCGGCCATCGTTTACGGCGACGCGCCCAAGCCGCGCGACGCGGTGCTGGAGCGGGTGGCATGACCCGCGCCTTCCTCGTGGTGATGGATTCCGTGGGCATCGGCGGCGCGCCGGACGCGGCGGAGTTCTTCAACAACGGTGTGCCGGACACCGGCGCCGACACGCTCGGCCATATCTTCGACGCCTGCGCGCGCGGCGAGGCCGAAGACGGGCGGAGCGGCCCGCTCTCGCTGCCCGTGCTTGCGGGGCTCGGTCTGTTCCATGCCGCCGATCTCGCAAGCGGCGGGGGTAGGGTGGGCCTTCGGGCCACCCCGCCGGTCGGGACATGGGGCGCGGCGACCGAGGTCTCGCAAGGCAAGGACACGCCCTCCGGCCATTGGGAGTTGGCCGGTCTGCCGGTGCCGTGGGACTGGACCTACTTCCCCGACACCGTGCCGGCCTTCCCCGACGACCTGACCGCGAAAGTCTGCGAGATCGCCGGGACCGACGGCATCCTCGCGAACTGCCACGGCTCCGGCACGGTGATGATCGAGCGCTTCGGGGATGAGCACGTCCGCACGGGACGGCCCATCTGCTACACCTCCGCCGACAGCGTGTTCCAGATCGCCGCGCACGAGGCGCACTTCGGCCTCGACCGGCTGTACGACCTTTGCGAACGGCTGGCCCCCATCCTGCACGACATGAAGGTGGGGCGGGTGATCGCGCGGCCCTTTGTGGGCGAGGCGGGGAACTACACGCGCACCACCAACCGCCACGACTATGCCATTCTGCCGCCCCGGCCGGTGCTGACCAACTGGGTGCAGGACGCGGGCCGTGCGGTCCATGCCATCGGCAAGATCGGCGACATCTTCTCCATGACCGGGATCGAGACCGTGGCCAAGGGGGCGGACAACACGCTGATGGAGCACTTGCACGCCGCGGTCGAGACGATGCCCGACGGGTCGTTCACCTTCGCCAACTTCGTCGAGTTCGACTCGCTCTACGGCCACCGCCGCAACGTGTCGGGCTATGCGCGGCACCTCGAATGGTTCGATGCGGGCATTGGGCGGCTCCTGCCGAAACTGCGGGACGGCGACCTGCTGGTCATCACCGCCGACCACGGCAACGATCCGACCTGGACCGGCACCGACCACACGCGCGAGCGGGTGCCGGTTCTGATCGCCGGGCGCGGCATGGGCGAGATCGGACAGGTGGGATTTGCCGATGTCGCGGCCAGCATCGCGGCACATCTTGGGGTCCCTTCACAGGGGCCGGGAAGGAGTTTCCTGTGAAAGATCCGGATTGGCGCGCGGACGAGGAGACCCTCGACCGCATCGGGAAGATGCCGAAGGTCGAGCTGCACCTGCATTTCGAGGGCGCGGCGCCGCCGTCGTTCATCCGCGGGCTTGCGAAGGAAAAGAAGGTCGACCTGAGCCGGGTCTTCCGGCCGGACGGCTCCTACGACTACCGCGACTTCTGGCACTTCCTCGAGGTCTACGAGGCCGCGACCTCGGTCCTGAAGACGCCCGAGGACTTCGCTCGCCTCTGCCGCGCGGTGCTGGAGGAAAGCGCCGCCAAGGGCGTGGTCTATTCGGAGACCTTCCTGAGCCCCGACTTCTGCGGTGGCGGCGACGTGTCGGCGTGGAAGGACTACCTTTTGGCGATCCGGGAAACCGCGGAGGCGGCGGAGCGCGACCTGGGCATCACGCTGCGCGGTATCGTCACGGCAATCCGTCATTTCGGTCCCGACAAGGCCCGGCAGACGGCGCTTTGCGCGGCCGAGACGGCGGGCGACTGGCTGACCGGCTTCGGTCTGGCCGGGGACGAAAAGAAGGGCAAGCAGCGCGACTTCGCCTGGGCCTTCGACTGCGCGCGGGAGGCGGGGCTGCGCCTGACCAGCCACGCCGGCGAATGGAACGGCCCGCAGGAGGTGCGCGAGGCGGTCGAGGACCTGGGCGTCGAACGCATCGGCCACGGCGTCCGCGCCTGGGGCGACCGCGCCTTGGTGGACATGCTGGCCGAGCGCGAGATCGTGCTGGAGGTCTGCCCGGGCTCCAACGTCTTCCTCGGGGTGTTCCCCTCGCTCGCCGCGCATCCGATCGCGAAACTGCGCGATGCGGGCGTGAAGGTCACGGTTTCGACCGATGATCCGCCATTCTTCCACACCACGATGCGCCGGGAGTTCGAAGACCTTGCGAAGACCTTCCATTGGGACGAAGAGGTGTTCGAGGAGCTGAACCGGACCGCGCTCGACGCCGCCTTCTGCGATGCGGCCACGCGTGACGCGGTCCTGAAAAGACTGGAGCCGAAATGACCCAACACCTGACCGTCGTCGATCACCCGCTGGTGCAGCACAAGCTGTCGATCATGCGCAACAAGGACACCTCCACCGCGTCCTTCCGCCAGCTCCTGCGGGAAATCAGCCACCTCCTGGCCTACGAGGTCACGCGCGATCTGCCCCTCACCAACGTGCGTATCGAGACGCCGCTGTGCGAGATGGACGCGCCGATGATCGAGGGAAAGAAGCTGGCGCTGGTGTCGATCCTGCGGGCGGGCAACGGTCTGCTCGACGGTATTCTGGAGTTGATCCCGGCGGCACGGGTGGGCTTCATCGGCCTCTACCGCGACGAGGAAACGCTGCAGCCGGTCCAGTATTACAACAAGCTGCCCGCCAACATGGAGGATCGGGTGACCATTCTCGTCGACCCGATGCTGGCGACGGGCAATTCCTCTGCCGCTGCGGTCGACCTGGTGAAGGCCGCGGGCGCGAAGGAGATTCGCTTCCTGTGCCTTCTGGCGGCGCCGGAAGGTGTGGCGCGGATGCAGGAAGCGCATCCTGACGTGCCTGTCGTGACCGCCGCGCTCGATCAGAGGTTGAACGAGAAGGGCTATATCGTTCCCGGACTGGGCGACGCGGGTGACCGGATGTTCGGGACGAAATAGTCCGTTTCCAAGCTGAACCTTGTTACAGCCCCCAAAATAAGGCGATTCTGCGACAAGCGGCCACAACCGCTTGTTTATCCACAGGAGTCCAGTGGAAATTTAGCGAAAGCAATGTTCTCAAAGCTTTACAGGTCAAAGCTGAGATTGCATTGTGCGAGTCACATCTGTGGGGGCAGACATGACGTTAAAGAAACTGGCGGTCTACGCCATTATTGTGTCCAATTTTGCGGGCTTTGCGCAGACTGCCAGCGCGCAGGGCCAGATCCCGGCGAACTTTCCGCCTGCCAGCTACACGGGCAAGCAATTCGTGGACAATGACGGCTGCGTATTCGTACGCGCGGGTTTTGACGGCAACGTCACATGGGTGCCCCGCGTCACGCGGCAGCGCAAACCGATCTGCGGACAGACACCGACCATGGGCGGCAATGTGACGGCTGCGGCAACGGTCCGCACGCCGGGTGCACCGCCTCCGGTGCAGATCACGGTGGACACCCCGCCGGCGGCCGCACCCGTGGCGGCAGCGCCTGCGCCGGTCGCAACCGCACCGCGCAGGGTGGTGCGCAGCACGACGGCGACCGTGCCGAATTACGCACCTGCACCGCGCGTGGTCATGGCACCCGCGTCGAAGCCGGTCACGGCGGAGCCGCCGCGCATCGTGCGCCCCGTGCCGACGACGACGGTCCGCACCGTCGCGCCGGCCAGGACGCGGGTCGTGGTTCCGGCGCGCGAAGCCTGCCTTGCCGGCAAGACGACGCGCCGTGTCGGCAACCGGACGGTTTCTGTCCGTTGCGGGCCGCAGAGCGCGCCGCATGTGACCGAGATCCGCCGCGGCGAAGCGCCGACCGCTGGCAAGAACGTCTATTACAACCGCAATTCGTGGCAGGGGTCCTCGCTGGCGCCCGATACGCGTATCGTCCCGCGCCATGTGTACGAAAGCCGCGACACGCAGATCGCCTCGATCCCGGCGGGGTACAAGCCGGCCTGGGAAGACGACCGGCTGAACCCCTACCGCGCGATCCAGACGGTGGCGGGTCATCAGGCGACCCAGCAGATCTGGTCCAACCAGGTGCCGCGCCGCCTGATCTCTCAGGCGAACAAGCGCCAGCCGTTCCCGAAGAACCTCTGGACCACGCGCTACCGGCATGAAGTGAAGGCACCGGACATCGCCTACGTCGCGAACCAGACCTATCCGCCGGTCGACGTGCAGATCGCCTACGCGGCGCAGGCACCGTACCGCACCGACGCCCTGTCCACGCGGGGCAACGCGGGCGCATCCGGCGGCGGCTTCGTGGAAATCGGCGTCTTCACCACCAGCGACAAGGCGGCTGCGGCCTCTGCCCGGCTGGCGGCAGCAGGGTTCCCGGTGCAGGCGGCCAACGTCACGCACCGCGGCCAGTCCGTGCAGCGGCTGCGCGTCGGTCCCTACGGCACCGATGTTGCCGTCAAGGCTGCGCTCGCTGCGGTGCACCGCAGCGGCTACACGCAGGCCTACGTCCGCTGAGCCGGACCTGAGACACAAGCCCGTTCGGAACGGACGGCTTCAGAGAGGCCCGGGCATGGGGGTGCCCGGGCCTCTCGCTTTTCCGGGATGGAGTTTCAGGAGCCGCAGATGCCCTGCAACCTGACCCAATCGGCATCCGAAAGGACGGTGCGGCTGCCGGTGGTGCGCATCGGGTCCGCCTCGATCAGGGCCAGCGTGGACTCGCCGGTGATGTCGATGGCGTAGGCGTAGGGCGTGCTGCGCAGTTCGGCTTCGGCGAAGGCGGGCAGCAACCGCGCGGCATCCGGGGTCCTTACGGGGCGGGTCATGATGTACTCGGCGTAGTCCGAAAGGGCTGAATCCGGCAGGCTGCCCGTGGTCAGCAACTTCAGCGACGCCGCCAGCCCCGCCCAGTCGAGCAGTTCGGCCAGCGGGTCGCTGGCACGGGCGCGGGCGGCCTCGACCAGTGCAAAGCCCGCGGCCACGTCCGGATCCTCGTGGTCTTCCACCACGCGGCGGTGCAGGAGCACGATGCCGCCCGGCAGATGAGTGCTGGTGAACCCGCCGCCCGGCACGATCACCACGCTGCCCGACGACTGGATGCGCTGCGAGAACCGCTTGAGCGGTTCGCGCGCGTCGGGCGTGTTGCACGGCTGTCCCGTCAGGCGGGTGATATGGGTCAGAAGGTTGGCGCCGATCTCTGCCCGTTTGACCGGGGGCACGACCGTCGTGGCATAGCGTTCGAGGGCATCGGGCAGCCAGAAGATCGCCCCGGCGGCCAGCGCCACGAAGAAGGCGCCGGTCAGGTAGAAGCGCAGCTTGCCGGGGCGCGGGCGCCGCCGGTCGATGGCACGCAGCACGCGGTCCAGTCCGGCGATCATGTCGGTCTCGTCCGCCGCCAGTTCAAGCGTCTCGTCCGGGTCGCTGTCGGGATGGTATATGGCAGGCACCTGCGTGCCGTTGGCCCGCGTCACGGCACCCAGCGACCAATGGGCGAGAATGTCGCCGGAGGTCGAGCTCATGGTGAGGGTCGCATCGCCAAGCGAAACGATCACCTCGCGCCGCTGTGCGTCCGGGTCCGGGCGCCACAGCCCGGTGGCCTCGAGCCTCTGGAATTGCTTCAGTGCTGTCATGCGGGCGCTGCTCTGCCTCTCGCTTCGGCGGACGATAGCACGGTGCACACAAGAGGTGCAATCTGGAGAGAAAGGCCGCGCTTAACCCGGGTTTAACCGCGCCGGCGCCAAGCTGACCGAAACGGAGGTCAGGCCATGCACCCTGTGGACGAGCTGGCGCAGCTGCGCGCACAAATGCGGCGCCTGAAGGCGCGCGAGGCGGAACTGCGGGCGCAGTTCCTGTCGGGAAACGCCCCGCCGATCAGCAACCGCCACCGGGTCGAAATCGTTCGGCAGCGCCGCCCGGCCTTCGTGAAGGACAAGCTGCCGGAACACGTCCTCAACGATCCGTGGTACTGGGAAACCCGGGAGACGCAGGTCGTGAAGGTGGTCGATCTGGCCCGGCGTGGCGGCGGATGGGCCGAGGTGGACAGCGTCCTCGAGACCTGAGGCACGCCATGGTGGCCAACCCCGGCCCGTGCCCGGGAACGCCCACCCTACGTCCCGCAGCGCCCCCAGCACCGAAAGCACGACGCCGCCCCTTCATCTTGGTCCAAATACCTGCTGCAACGTCAGTCCTCACGCCTTCGGCAACAGCAAGGAGCGCGCGGGTCGGCGTGCGCAGCACGGCGAAATCACTTCTCCTTCGCCAGTGCGCGCAGCTCGAACTTCTGGATCTTGCCGGTCGAGGTCTTCGGCAGTTCCTGGAACACCACCTTCTTGGGGGTCTTGAACCCGGCCAGCCGCTCTCGGGCAAAGGCGATCAGGTCGGCCTCCGTCGCCTCCCGACCGTCCTTCAGCTCGACGAAGGCGCAGGGCACCTCACCCCATTTCTCGTCCGGCTTCGCCACCACCGCGCACAGCAGCACCGCCGGGTGCGCCATCAGCACCCCCTCCACCTCCACCGAGGAGATGTTCTCGCCGCCGGAAATGATGATGTCCTTCGCGCGGTCGGCGATCTGCAGGTAGTTGTCCGGATGCATCACGGCGATGTCGCCGGAGTGGAAGAGCCCGTCCTTGAAGGCCTCTCTCGTGGCGCGCGGGTTCTTCAGGTAGCCCTTCATGACGCCGTTGCCACGAAACACGATCTCTCCGCGGGCCTGTCCGTCGCGCGGAATCGGTGCGCCGTCATCGTCAAGCACGTCCATCGGTTCGAGGAACGGCATCGCCACGCCCTGCCGCGATTTCTGGGCGGCGCGGGCCTCGCCCTCCATGTGGTCCCACTTCGACTGCCAGGTGCATTCGGTGCCCGGACCGTAGGTCTCGGTCAGGCCGTAGACCTGCGTGACGTTGAAGCCCATGGGTTCGATCGCGGCGAGCGTGGCGGGTGCGGGCGGCGCGCCGGCGGTGAAGACCTCGACCACATGGTCGAACGCCCGCCTCTGGTCCTCGGGTGCGTTGATCAGCGTGTTGAGCACGATGGGCGCGCCGCCGAAATGGGTCACCCCCTCGTCGGCGATGGCGTTGAAGATCGAGTCGGCCCGCACGTCCCGGCAGCAGACGATGGTGCCGCCGACGGCCGGCATCATCCACGTGTGGCACCAGCCGTTGCAGTGGAACAGCGGCACGATGGTCAGATAGACCGGGTGCAGCACGATGCGCCACGACAGCACCTGTCCCATGGCGTTCAGGTAGGCGCCGCGGTGGTGATAGACCACGCCTTTGGGCCGGCCCGTGGTGCCCGAGGTGTAGTTGAGCGCGATGCTCTCCCACTCGTCCTCCGGCATGATCCATGCAAAGCCGGGATCACCCTTCGTCAGCAGGTCCTCGTACTGCAGGTAGTCGGAATGGCGGTGCACCCCGGCATGGTCGTCGGGCACTTCGACGACCTGCGGCGGTTCGTTCTCCATCCGGTCGAGCGCCTCGGCCAGCACCGGCAGGAACTGCGTGTCGCAGAGCACGACCTTCGCCTCGCCATGATCGAGGATGTAGGAGACCGTGTCCGGGTCCAGCCGCGTGTTGATCGCGTTCAGCACGGCCCCGCAGGCGGGCACGCCGAAGTGCGCCTCCACCTGCGCGGGGATGTTCGGCAGGATCGTCGCGACCACGTCGCCCGGCTCCACACCCAGGCCGGCCAGTCCGGACGCCAGCCTGCTGACCCGTTCGGCATATTCCACGTAGGTCTTGCGGTGCGCGCCGTAGACCACGGCCAGGTGATCGGGCCAGATCTGGACGGCCCGGTTGAGGAAGGACAGGGGCGTGAGCGGCACGTAATTCGCCGCGTTGCGTTCCAGTCCGGTTTCATCCTTCAGCCAGCCCATGTCGTACCCTCCCTGATGGTCAAGCAAGAATGTTGCGCCAGTTGACGGGGAAGGAAAAGGGGGTTTTCGTATTCCGGACAAAGGAGTTTTCAGATGATCATTTCCCGCGGGCGCAAATACATTTTCGTGCACATTCCGAAGACCGGCGGCACGTCCCTGGCGGCGGCTCTGGAGGATCGCGCGATGCGCGGCGACATCCTGATCGGCGACACGGAAAAGGCCAAGCGACGCAAGCGCCGGGTGAAGAAGCTGCAGGAAACCGCGCGCGGGCGGCTCTGGAAACACTCCAACCTGATCGACATCGAGGGCGTCGTGACCCCGCAGGAGGTGGAGGATTTCTTTGTTTTCACCATGGTGCGCAACCCGTGGGACCGGATGGTGAGCTATTACCACTGGCTGAGAACGCAAAGCTTCGATCACCGGATGGTGCACCTGTCCAAGATGATGACCTTTTCGGACTTCGTGAAGCACATGTTCACCCGCAAGCAGATGGAACAGTGGCCCTACACCGCCTACACCACGGATTCGCAGGGCAGGAACCGCTGCAACCACTACATCCGGCTGGAGACGTGGCGGCCGGACATGGACATGCTGGCGCAGCACCTTGGTTTCATGCCGGGGATCGGGCACCTCAACCGCTCTCCCCGGCATCCGGATTACCGGACCTACTACACAGACGAAACGGCAGAGGTCGTGGGCAACATCTGCCGTCAGGACATCATGCGGTTCGGTTACAGGTTCTGAGGGGCGCGCGGCGCGGGTTCGGCGGGCGGGCGCCGAACGGCCGTTACCGGATCGGTTCGAACAGCGCGTCTTTCATGCTGCAATCCTTCACCACGTCGCGGCCACAGGGCACCGGCGTCAGGTCGCGCGACAGGCAGACGCGGACCTCCTGGATGTAGGCGTCCCGGCAGGTCACGGTGACCATGTCCTTCTCAAGCCCCGGGTTGGCCTTCAGGAAGGCTTCTTCGACCACCGAAGCGGGCAGCTTCACCGGCTTGTCGAGCTTGCGGAAGACCGCCGGCCGGGCGACGGTGCCGTAGGCCTCGCGGGAGAGGGCGTAGTAGGCGCTGGCCGACAGGCCGGAGCAGACGCCGTGCTTCTTCCACTGGTGCCACGCAAGGCCGGAGGTCCCCATGATGTCGGCCATCCCGGCGGTCTGCTGGCGGGAGGGCTGACGTTCCGTCGTCGGGCAATAGGCGGGCCAGCCGCGGTGGTACTGCGGCCACAACCCGTGGAGCACCCAGCCAAAATCCGCGTCGCATTGTTCGGAGTTCCGGGCATCGCCCTCCATCCGGCACCAGTTCGGCGACCACGACAGCGACATGACGTAATAGTCGAATTGCCCGGCGGGTTCGCCGTCGGCCAGTGCGGGGGCGGCGGCGAACAGGGCAAAGGCGGCAAGAAGGGCGCGCATTTTTCCGTTTCCTTTTGATTTTCGCGGCACTATATACGGCGCAAGTTTCCCCACAACGGTAACCCGCCCCGGAGTTGATCCGGGGTCTCCCGCGGCCCCGAAAGGCGGTCCGGGGCACGGAAAAGGTTTGGCCGTTAAGACGTGAATAGGAGTAGACGAGATGTCCAAGCTGCTGCACCCCAAGGCGACCGCCGTCTGGCTGGTGGACAACACCACGATGACCTTCAAGCAGATCGCCGATTTCACCGGCTTTCACGAGCTTGAGATCCAGGGCATCGCCGATGGCGACGTGGCCGTGGGCGTGAAGGGGTTCGATCCCATCGCCAACAACCAGCTTGAGCAGGCCGAGATCGACAAGGCGGAGAAGGATCCGACGTACCGGCTGAAGGTGAAGTTCAACCCGGCCGCCCGCGACGAGGAAAAGCGCCGCGGCCCGCGCTACACCCCGCTGTCGAAGCGTCAGGACCGTCCGAATGCGATCCTGTGGCTGGTGAAGTTCCACCCTGAACTGACCGACGGCCAGATCGCCAAGCTGGTCGGCACCACGAAGCCCACGATCCAGTCGATCCGCGAGCGCACGCACTGGAACATCCAGAACATGCAGCCCATCGACCCGGTGGCACTTGGCCTCTGCAAGCAGACGGAGCTTGACGCCGCCGTGGCCAAGGCCGCGAAGGATCTGGAAAAGGTGATGACCGACGACGAGCGCCGCAAGCTTGTGTCGACGGAGCAGAGCCTCGAGATGGACAGCGCCGAACCGCGCCTGCCGTCGAACATGGAAGGGCTGGAAAGCTTCTCGCTGTCCGATCCCCGTGGCGACGACGACGAGGAAGAGGACGACAACCAGAACTACCTGGACGCCGACAGCTTCTTCAACCTGCCTGAAGACAAGGAGGACGAGGACGAGGACCGCTGAGGCGGGCCTCTTCCTCTGACGCCGCAAGCACTTCGAAACCGCGGGCCGTCACTGGCCCGCGGTTTTCGTTTGCAGGGTGGGTGAATGGGCAGGGTCGGGCGCGGCGCCCGGATGGCCACGTGACAGAGCGGTTCAGAAGTTCAGGGAGAACCCGGCATTGAACCCGGTGTGGCCCTTGTCGTCGGACGTCAGCTCTACCCGGCCGCCGAGGCCGTTCAGCGCCTGCGCCTTGAAGCTCATGCCCAGCGACATCTGTGTCTTCGACAGCACGTCTACGGCGTCGAACGGCGCCATACCGGATACCGCGATCTCGTCCTGCCGGCCGCCGAAGGCCGTCAGCCCGAGGAAGGGACGCAGGCTCGCACCGGCGGCGGTCATCGGCGCGCCTACTTCCAGCCGCAGGGCGGTGGCGGTGCTGTCACGCTCGTCCACCGTGGCACCAGGCAGGCCGGAGACGGGGTAGGCCTTGGTCGTGTGGTGCAGCGCGTCGCCCTGGACGACGAAGTCGATCCCGTGGCCCGCGCCATCGTCCATCAGCATGCCCGATCCGCGCAGCGTCAGACCCATCAGGCGCCCGTCCCGGTCGGCGGCGCCTGTGGCGGTGTCGGGGCTGTCGATCACGTTGTGGCTGCGGCCCACGTAGGCGGCGCCGTCGAAGGCGAGCCGGCCAACCGTGCGGCCGTAGGTCAGGCCCAGGAAATAGGAGCGGATGCGCGCCTTGTGGATGTCATCCGCCAGTTCGGAGGCACCCTGCCCATAGCCCGCGAAAGCCGAGAAACCCGTCTCGCCGAAGCCGTAGCCAAGGACCACGTTGCGCCGGTCGGTGTCGGTCTCTTGACCGCCGGACGGATCGACCGTGCTGCGCCCGGTGCTCGCCCCAAGCCAAACACCTGCAGCGGCCGTATCGAGCGCGGTCTGCCCGATGCCAAAGCCGATCTCGCGCCCGAGCAGGTCGGTCTGCGACATCGCGGTCTTGTCGGCGGCATGGGCCGGGACAAGGGAAGCAGCAGTCAGGGCGACGGCAAGCGCAAGGCGCGCGAGGCAGGACATGGAGGGCTCCGGGGCAGCGGGCAAGCAGTTGGCCGCAGCTATTGCGAATAGCCCGCAAGCGCGCAATAGCCCCAGGCCACGAGAGGCGGCAGGTGCGTCCTTTCGGGCGCAGTTTCTGATCGGTTCAGAAGCGTTTGCGTGCGTTCAGGGCAGCAGTGATGGTCCCGTCGTCGAGATAGTCGAGCTCCCCCCCGATCGGCACGCCCTGCGCCAGCGAGGAAACGGACACCCGCCCTTCGAGCTGATCGGCGATGTAATGGGCGGTGGTCTGCCCGTCGATGGTAGCGTTGAGCGCGAGGATGACCTCCGTCACGTTCTCGGCGCCAAGCCGGTCCATCAGCCGGGGAATGCGCAGTTCGTCCGGCCCCACGCCATCCAGCGCCGACAGGGTCCCACCCAGAACGTGGTAGCGGCCCTTGAAGACCTGCGCGCGTTCCATCGCCCAAAGGTCCGCCACGTCCTCGACCACGCACAGAAGGCCGTTGCCGCGCCTCTCGTCGCTACAGATCGGGCAGATGTCGGCGGTCGATACGTTGCCGCAGTTCAGGCACTCACGCGCGGTGCGGGCAACCTCGGTCATCGCTTCGGACAGCGGTTGCAGCAGCGGGCCGCGCTTGCGGATCAGGTGCAGCACAGCGCGCCGGGCAGACCGGGGGCCAAGCCCCGGCAGGCGCGCCATGAGGCCGATGAGCGTGTCGATGGGGTCGGTGTCTTTCATGGACCTGCGGCGTTCGGTTCAGTGCAGATAGGTACACGTCATTTGAGGAGAAAGTCGATGATCGTCGGCAGGAAGGACAAGAAGGCGACGATGCCCGCCGCCGAGACCGAAACCTGTCCGCCCGGCGGCAGGGTCTGGATGCCGTGCAGGGTGTCGCGCGTCTCCATCAGCTTGTCCAGCGGTTCCAGCGTCGCGATGTCGAGATAGCCGTCGCCCTCCGGGTCCTTCAGCGGGCCGTCGGGGCGCGGCGGCAGGCCGGAGCGCTGCCTGTGATGCGCCTCGATCAGGCGCTCCACCTCGTTCATCGCCTCGGACTTCACCTCCCGCAGCCTGTTCGACAGGGGCAGGATCGGCACCGCGTAGGTGGCCACGACCAGCGACAGGGTCAGGAGCGAAAACAGCGCCACGGTCTGGTCGACCTCGAAGCCGGACAGGATCAGCGACAGGATCGACAGCGACGCCACAAGCGCCGACGTTGTGACCAGCAGGCTGTTGGCGCGCAGGAGCGCGGGCAGCGGTTCGCGCGAAAGGTTCAGGATGCGCAGGTCGATGTCGTCGATCCTCACCAGCACGGCCCACCAGAAGCGGAAGATCACCGCGACGGCGGCGCCGATGATCAGGTTTCCGCAGAAAATGAAGAGCGAGAGCATCCGGGTCAGCAACAGCTTGGGCACCGGGTTCGGGCAATGGTCGGGCGCGCCGAGGACGGTGCCCAGCGGGTTCTCCGCCGCTTCGGCGATCAGCGGCACAAGTTCCGACAGCGACAGGACCTCGCGGTTCCACGGGTCGTAGATCCAGATCCCGCCCGCCAGCAGGCCACCCCAGGCCGCCGCCAGCACCAGCGAGGCCGGGGTGAACAGCGTCCGGTCGATCCATCGTTGCGGGTCGTGCGCGGGCAGGGGCATGTTGGCGTACATCTGGCCCAGCCGCGGCGTCAGCAGCCAGCCGGTGGCGTAGACGATCCAGGCGTTCAGCGTGACCAGCAGGATCAGGGCCGCGTCGCGGATGTCGCAGGTAAAGGCGGCTTCGGTGGCCAGGTAGGCGATGCCGCTGACCGTCGTCAGTCCGACGGCGATGCCCCCGGCCAGAACCCATGCCCGGGGGGTGTGGTAGTGGCGTCCGGTCTGTTCCGCCGCGCCCACCGTCCCGTCTCAGAACGGCAGTTTCATGTCGGCAGGCAGCCCCATTTCCTCGGTCAGCTTGCGCATTTCCTGTTCTGCGCGGCTCTGGGCCTTGGCCTGTGCGTCCTTGATCGCGGCGAGGATCAGGTCTTCCACCACTTCCTTTTCCGAGGCCACGAAAATCGACGGGTCGATCTCCAGCCCGGTCAGTTCGCCCTTGGCCGTGGCCGTCGCCTTCACCAGGCCCGCACCGGATTCCCCGGTCACGGTCATGGTCTTCAGGTCGTCCTGCAGTTGCGTGACCTTGCCCTGCATTTCCTTGGCGGTCTGCATCATCTTGGCCATGTCGCCAAGATTTCCGAGGCCCTTGAACATCGTCTGTACTCCTGTGTTCGGGGCGCGCGCCTGCATGATCGCCGCCCGGAAGGTTCAGAGGCTTATCGCAAGCGCAGCCCCGATCGACAAGCCTTCAGGCGGCGGGGCGGTCCTGCGGCATTGCCCGCATGGGCTGTATCCCGCAGCGTTTGCGGCCATGCCGTAAGCCATAGACCCGGCGGCGCGCTTCCCTCTTCAATCCTCGTCGAACGGATCCCATTCGTCCTCGACCTCCTGAAGCCCTTCCGACTGGGCTTCCGCCTCGGCCTCGGCCTGGGTGCGGATCGAGGTGATCGTGGCCTTGGGGAAGGCCGCGAGGGCGGCCTGCACGAGGGGGTGCTGCGCGGCCTCGGCCTTCAGTGCGCGGTCGGCGGCGTCGCGCCGCTCGGTCACCGTCGGTTCTTCGCAGCCGTTCACAACCGTCACCGCCCAGCGGTTGCCGGTCCAGCGTTGCAGGGCCGCGCCGAGTTTCGACGCAAGCTGCGGATCGGCAGTATCGGTCGGGGTGAACTCGATCCGGCCGGGCTGATAGGCGGCAAGGCGCAGGCCGCCCTCGACCTCCACCAGCAGCTTCACGTCGCGGTTGGCGCGGATCAGGTCCAGCACGTGTTCGAACGTCGCGTAATGGGCCAGCGCGTCGGTGGCCAGCGCAGGCGCCGCGCTGCCCGAGCGGGAGGCGACGGGGCCGGAGGGGCCGCGATGCGTGGGGGCCGGCACGCCCGTGGCCTGGGTTTGCCCGCCATGATGCGCATGCCCGCCACCACCACCGGGGCCGGTGGGCATGGGGGGCGGGGGAGTGTCCTGCAGCTTGCGGATCAGGTCCTCGGGCGTCGGCAGGTCGGCCACGTGGGTCAGACGGATCACCGCCATCTCTGCCGCCATGATGGCGGACGGTGCGGTCGAGACCTCCTCGATCGCCTTCAGCAGCATCTGCCACGCCCGGCCGAGGCTGCGCTGGCCGAGACCGTCGGCAAAGGCCTGCCCGCGTGCCCGCTCGTCCGGCGAAATCGTGGGGTCCTCGGCGGCATCCGGGGTGATCTTGACCACGGAAATCCAGTGAGTCAGCTCCGCAAGGTCGCGCAGCACGGCCAGCGGATCGGCACCGTCGGCATATTGCGCGGCCAGTTCCTCGAGCGCACCGGCCGCGTCGCCGCGCATGATGCGTTCGAAAAGATCCATGGTGCGGCCCCGGTCGGCCAGGCCCAGCATCGCGCGGACCTGGTCGGCGGTCGTCTCTCCGGCGCCGTGTGAGATTGCCTGATCCAGCAGCGAGGTCGCGTCGCGGGCGGAGCCTTCGGCGGCGCGGGTGACAAGCGCCAGTGCCTCGTCGGTGATCTCCGCGCCCTCGCTGGCCGCGATCTTGCGCAGCAGGGCGATCATGATCTCGGGCTCGATCCGGCGCAGGTCGAAGCGCTGGCAGCGCGACAGGACCGTGACGGGGACCTGCCGGATCTCGGTCGTGGCAAAGATGAACTTCACATGCGCGGGCGGTTCCTCGAGCGTCTTAAGGAGCGCGTTGAACGCGCTCTTGGACAGCATGTGAACCTCGTCGATGATGTAGATCTTGTAGCGCGCCGAGGCCGCCCGGTAGTGCACGCTCTCGATGATCTCGCGGATGTCGCCGACGCCGGTACGCGAGGCCGCGTCCATCTCCATCACGTCGACGTGGCGGCCTTCCATGATCGCCACGCAATGTTCGCACTTGCCGCAAGGGTCGGTGGTCGGGCCGCCGTTGCCGTCCGGTCCGATGCAGTTCATGCCCTTCGCGATGATCCGCGCCGTCGTCGTCTTACCGGTCCCGCGAATCCCCGTCATGATGAAGGCCTGCGCGATGCGGTCCGCGGCGAAGGCGTTCTTGAGGGTGCGGACCATGGCATCCTGGCCGACGAGATCGGCAAAGGTCTCTGGCCGGTACTTGCGGGCGAGCACCTGGTAGGCGGGCTGATCTGACATGCGGGTTCCCTGGATCGGACGGGGCCAAGCTATTGTCCGGGGCAGGGGATCGCAAGCCTTGCGGGAACCGCCTTCGCACTTAAGACGTTCGATCACGACTGGGTGTACGGAGGGTGACCATGCGACTTAGGGGAATTCGGAGCAGTTCCAACGTCGAGGACAGGCGGGGCCGTGGCGGCGGCATGGCCGTCGGCGGCGGACTGGGCCTCGGCGGCGTGCTACTGGTGCTGGCCATCGGCTATTTCACCGGCATCGACGTGTCGCCGATCCTGACCGGAAACGGCTCAGGCCAGTCGCAGCAGACGCGCCCCCTGACGGAACAGGAAGAGCGGGCGGGCGAGTTCAGCGCGCAGGTCCTCGCCACGACCGAGCAGGTCTGGACCAATGTCTTCCCAAACGCCTTCGGCAAGCCCTACGATCCCCCGACGCTGGTGCTGTTCAGCCAAGTCATGCAGTCGCCCTGCGGCGGTGCGTCGGGCGCCACGGGACCGTTCTACTGCCCGGCCGACGAGAAGGCCTACCTCGACACCGCCTTCTTCGCCTACATGAAGCAGGAGCTGGGCGCGGGCGGCGACTTTGCGCAGGCCTACGTCATCGCTCACGAGGTCGCGCACCACGTCCAGGACGAGATCGGCATCCTCGCCGAGGTCAACGCCATGCGCCAGCGCGCCTCCGAGCGTGAGGCCAATGCCCTGACCGTGCGGCTGGAACTGCAGGCGGATTGCCTGTCGGGCGTGTGGGCGTCCTACGTCGACGACCTGCTTGAGCCGGGCGACATCGACGAGGCGCTGAACGCCGCGCAGCGGATCGGTGACGACTACCTCCAGCGCAAGGCGGGACGGGTCCCGAACCCGCATACCTTCACACATGGCACCTCCGAACAGCGGCAGCGCTGGTTCAGCAACGGGTACGAGTCGGGCAGCCCCGCGGCCTGCGATACCTTCGGCGCGGAACGTCTCTGACGCTTGCGCGCCGGGGACGGTTGACGCTAGGATCGGGCATGGCCCATCGGCAGGGGGCCACCTGATCCGCGGAAAGCCTTCGCACCTGCATCTGACGTCGAAGACCCACATCTTCGGATTTCTCTGGCCCGAGCAGCGGATTGCGGGCGATGACGGAGGAAGCCGATGTCCGAAACATCCCTCGACAAGCTGCGTCTCGACGCCAAACTTCTGCACCGCGCGTGGATCGCGCGCGAACCGTGGGCCGTCGAACGTGTGCGCCAGCACCCGCCGCGCAAGGACCTGACCGACCTTGTCCGGGCCGATTTCCTGTTCATCATCGCGCAGGAGAACGGCTTCGCAAGCTGGCCGCGGCTGAAGGCGGAGGCGGAGAGGACCGGCCTCGACCGGGCCGCCCGGTTGCAACGCCTGAAGGTGGCGCTGGCCCACGGGCAGGTCGATCTGGCCGAAACCCTGCTGGCCGACACACCCGACCTGCCGGATGGCCTTTTTGGACTGGAATGCGCGCTCTACCGCCGCGCGGCGGTGGAACAAGCGCTGGCCGCCCGGCCGGAACTGGCGGTACAGCAGCTGGGGCCGCGAACGCCGATCCTGCACCTCAGCTTTTCGCGCTGGATACACAAGTGCCCGGAACTGGAAGGCGACATGCTGGCCATTGCCGATCTGCTGGTGGAGCATGGGGCGGACGTGAATGACGGTCTGCCCGGACCGGACGGCCACCGGCTGTCGGCGCTCTATGGGGCCATCGGCCACGCCGACAACATGGCCTTGGGCGAATGGCTGCTGGATCACGGCGCCGATCCGAACGACGGCGAATCGCTCTACCACGCGACGGAGCTTGGCCATCACGGCGGCCTGCGTCTGCTGCTGGCTGCGGGGGCGACGCCGGAGGGAACGAACGCGCTGTTCCGGGCCATGGATTTCAACGACCACGTCGCAGTCGGGATGCTGCTGGAGGCGTACTCCGACACCGGGGACTTGAACGGTGGCGCCATCACTGCCTTGCATCACGCCGCACGACGTGGCTGCGACAGGCCGATGGCCGAGATGCTGCTGGACGCGGGCGCGGACCCGGAACGGCGCTGGCAGGGCACGCATCCCCTGGCCTTCGCGAAGGTCTACGGCAACGCGCAGGTCGCAGTGGCGCTCGAGGCCCGCGGCGTCACTTGCGACCTGAGCCGGGAGGAGACGCTTCTGGTGCGCGCGGCAGAGGGGCTGGACAGCCCGGGAGACTGCGTCGATCCTGACCGGCTCGCCGAACCCTACCGCAACATCTTCCGCGAGATCTTGCATCTGCCGGACCGCATGAACCATCTGCAGCGCCTCGTCGCCGTCGGTCTGCCCTCCGACGCAACGGATGCGCATGGGGTCACGCCGGTGCAGATCGCGGGCTGGGAGGGGCTGCCGGAGATCGTGGGCTGGCTTTTGTCGCTGAGGCCCGACCTGAGCCACGTCAACGGCTACGGGGGCACGCTCCTGTCGACGATCCTGCACGGGTCGGAGAACAACCCCGCGCGTGCCGACCGCGACCACGAAGCATGTCTGCGGCTGGCGCTGGAGGCCGGGGTCGCCCTGCCCAGGCACGTGATCTCCGCGACGGGGCGCTCCGACCTGCGCCGGTTCCTGTCGGATTGGGCGGAGGCCCGGCCGGGGCAGGTGGTCTGAGAGTGCCCCGGTTCACCTTCCACGGCCGTCATGCCGACCGAATCGCTAGGACCGGGGCGTCAAGTGTGTATCATCGCCGGGAACGGATTTTCCCCAGTCGGGTGAACAAGGGAACGGAAAGAACGGGGTAAGTGACGGGGATCGGAGAGAAATCGGCGGTCGTGATGCATGCGTGGCCCGTCGGTGGCGGGATCGTTGCGATCTCGCCGCTGCCGGGTGCGGGCGGCGACTATCGCGGCGACCTCGAGCACCTGGCAAGCTGGCGCCCGGCCATTGTGCTGTCGCTCGTGACCCCCGAGGAACTGGTGGACGCAGGCGCCATGAACCTTGGCCAGAACATCCAGGACAAGGGCACGCGCTGGGTGCACCTCGCGATCGGGCCGGGGGACAGGCCGAGCGACAGCCAGATGGAGACCTGGCCTTCGGTGTCGGAACAGGCGCGGCGTGCGCTGCTGGGCGGCGGGCGGGTCCTTGTGAACAGCCGGAACGGCGGCGGGCGCTGCGGCATGGCCGTGCTGCGCCTGATGATCGAGGCGGGCGAAGCCCCCGACGAGGCCGAGGAACGGTTGAAGAGCGTTTGTCCGGAGGCAGAGGGGACGCCCGATCAGATGGATTGGGCGAAGGCCGCAACGCGCGGCGCGGCTAAGTTTGTCCGTCATCCGGAGCGTTGATCCCGCGACCGCCCGCCATTGCGTCAAGATCCGGAAAAGCAAAAGCCCCGGCGCGGGGCCGGGGCTTTCTGGTGAGAGATTGCAACGACCCAAGCGGGGCTCGTTACGGCTGCTTCCTTCCGGACCTGACCGGGTTGGCGAGGCGCCTGCCCGCACAACCTCTCGACCGCTCATTTAGGGGTTCGCGCCGCGGATTGCAAGGGTTGCGGCCCGCCCGCCGGTCGACGTGCGGAGACGTGGCGACCGGAGGCCCGCGCGACCCCTCCGATCCCGGGCCTGTTCTGCGAAACCCTGTGGACAGGCGGGCCGGAACCGGTAAGAGCGGGGACATGGACACGCCTTTCGAGATATTCCTGAGCGCCCCGCCCGGGCTGGAAACCCTGCTGGCAGAGGAGGCAGCGGAGCAGGGATTCGCCGCGCCTGAGGCCGTTGCGGGCGGCGTCGTGACAAGCGGCGGCTGGCACGACGTCTGGCGGGCGAACCTCTGCCTGCGCGGGGCGTCGCGCGTGCTGATCCGCATCGCCGAGTTCCGCGCCTTTCACCTGGCCCAGCTCGACAAGCGCGCGAAGAAGGTGGATTGGGCCGCCTATCTCCCCAAGGGCGCCGACGTGCGGGTCGACGTGACCTGCCGCGCGTCGAAGATCTATCACGACCGCGCGGCTCGTTCGCGCGTGGCCGGTGCGATGGAGGTGGCCGGGCTGAAGGTCGGGGCCGAAGGGACCTTCCGTGTGATGGTGCGGATCGAGGACGACCTCGTGACCGTGTCGCTCGACACCTCCGGCGAGCTGTTGCATCGGCGCGGCTACAAGGAGGCAGTCGGCAAGGCCCCCCTGCGCGAGACGCTGGCGGCGTGCTTTTTGAGGGCGGCCGGGTATCGCGGGACCGAAACGGTGGTCGACCCGATGTGCGGTTCCGGCACCTTCGTGATCGAAGCGGCGGAGATCGCGCTGGGGCTGGCGCCGGGCCGTGCGCGCGGGTTCGCCTTAGAGGCCTTCCCGACGTTCGATGCCAAGGCCTATGACGCGATCCGCAGCGATGCCGGCCTGGAAGCCCGGCCTACGGACTGTCGGTTCTTCGGCGCTGACCGCGACGACGGGGCCATCCGGGGCAGCACGGCCAACGCGGAGCGGGCCGGGGTGTCCGGGGTCTGCACCTTCACCCGCGCGCCGGTCAGCGCCCTCGAACGCCCCGATGGGCCGCCGGGACTGGTCATGGTCAACCCGCCCTACGGCGCGCGGATCGGCGACCGGAAGCTGCTGTTCGGGCTGTACGGGTCGCTGGGCGCGGTGCTGAAGGAGCGGTTTGGCGGATGGCGGCTGGGTATGGTGACCTCGGACGGAGGGCTTGCCAAGGCAACCGGGCTGGAGCTCGACGCCGGGCCGCAGGTGGCCTTTGGCGGGCTGAAGGTCAGGCTGTACCAGGCGAGGATCTGAGCGACCGCCCAATCGCGCAGGACTGTGTTTTTGCCCTATGGGGCAGTCCGGCTGGCCGGGTGACCGGGAAGCGTCCGGCAACGGCGTTGCCACATCGGGCCAACTGACCGTAAGCTTCCCCAACGTCAGAGGGAGGCGCGCATGGCGGACAGTCAGAATATCTCGGACCACTGGGGCACCGGGGACGTCTACGGCAAGATCGTCGAGACCATGAAGGCCGCCGGGATGGACCCCGAGACGGTGACCATCGAACAGCTCGCCCCGGTCGACCACTTCCACGCCCGCGGCTTTCCGGCCACGCAGGATCTGGCAGAGGTGTTGCCCATCCGCGAAGGCCAGAGGATCGTCGACATCGGCAGCGGCATCGGTGGCCCGGCGCGCTACCTGGCGCAGCGCTTCGGCTGCCATGTTGAGGGCATCGACATCACCGCCCCCTTCGTCGAGGCAGCGAACAGGCTGACCGATCTGGTCGGGATGACGGGCCGCGTCACCTGCGTGCATGGCGACGGACAGGCGCTGCCCTTCGAGGATGAACGATTTGACGGGGGATACAGCCAGCACGTCACGATGAACGTGCCGGATCGTGCCGGGTTCTTCGGCGAAGCCTTTCGCGTGCTGAAACCCGGGGCCTTCTTCGCGATCACGGAACACGGGCTGGGACCTGTGGGCGATCCGCACCACCCGCTGCCGTGGTCTGAAGATGGCAGCGGCGCCTACCTGATGCGCCCCGACGACACGGTGGCCCTGCTCGCGGCGGCCGGCTTTACCGGGATCGACGTGACCGACACCGGCGAGAAGTACCTGGCGGGCTATAACAAGGCCATCGAGATGGCGGAGAAGGGGCAGGTTCCCGTGTTCGGCGTGCACATCCTGCTGGGCCGGCAGGCACCGCAGATCGTCCGCAATGCCGCGCGCAACATCGCGGAGCGCCGGACCCATCCGGTTCAGATCGTCTGCCGCAAACCGGGGTGAGGGCTGCCCTTGGAGGTCAGCCCAGCCCGGCCATGCGTGCGCCGCTCAGCAGGTCGGCGGCGGTGTGGTGGGCGTGGCCGTCCTCGACCAGCGCGATGTCCGGCACCACGACAACGGTCATTCCGGCGGCGCGTGCGGCGCGGGCACCGGGTGTGCTGTCCTCGAACGCGAGGCACCGCTCGGGCGCCACGTTCAGACGGGCGGCGGCGGTGAGGTAGGGTTCCGGATCGGGCTTCGGCCGGGTCACGCAATTGCGCGTCACGACGGTGGTGAAGCGATGGGTCAGATCCGCCGCCAGAAGCTTGCGGTCGGCGCTGGCACGGCCCGACGACGTGGCCACCGCGCGGGGCAGCCCCATCCCCTCGATCAGGTCGAGGAGCGCGTGCACCGTGGGTTTCAGGGGCATGCCTGCGACCAGCAGGTTGTCGTGTTCCTCATCCCAGGCGGCGTCGAACTCGGCCATCCGGTGGGCGCCGTATTCGGCGGCGAGCCGGGCGTTGGTCGATGCCATGTCGCCACCGATGAGCGTGCGGAAGAAGGTCTCGGTCATGGGCGGGCCGAAGCGGGAGCTGGCGCGGCGGGCGGCCTCGAAAGCCAGGCGTTCGGTGTCCAGAAGCGTACCGTCCAGATCGAAGATCACCGCGTCGTATGGCATGGCCAAACCCTTCCTTAAATCCGTCAGGTGATCGCTAACACGAGGCGGCGCCCTGCGGAAGCCGGGCGGCTTCACGTCATGTGTCAGGCTGTTGCGGCTTTCGTTCAAAGGCGCGTCAGGAACGTTCAAGACCCTCGGGGCAGGAGACGCCTAGCCTTTGTGGATCGGCTGGCCGGGAGGGGCCATCCGGAAAGGATACCCAAAGGGAGGAACAGGATGACACGGAAACTGGACGCATTGGTGATCGGCGCGGGCGTGGCGGGGCTGTACCAGCTCCACCAGCTGCGGCAGGAGGGCCTCGACGTGCACGGCGTCGAGGCGGGCACCGACGTGGGCGGCACATGGTACTGGAACCGCTACCCGGGGGCGAAGTTCGACTCCGAGAGCTACATCTACCAGTACCTGTTCGACGAGAAGCTCTACAAGGACTGGACGTGGAGCGAACGCTTTCCCGGCCAGCCGGAGATCGAGCGCTGGATGCACTACGTCGCGGACCGGCTGGATCTGCGCAAGGACTTCACCTTCGGCGCCAAGGTGACGTCGGCCCGCTGGAACGAGGACACGGGCCGCTGGATCGTGAAGACCGACACCGGCGAGACGTTCGACACCCGGTTCCTCATCGGCTGCACGGGCATGTTGTCGGCGCCGCTGACCGACCGCTTTCCGGGTCAGGACACCTTCAAGGGCACCATCGTCCATACCGGGCGCTACCCGAAGGAAGGCATCGACCTCGAAGGCAAGCGCGTGGGTGTGATCGGCATCGGCGCCACCGGCATCCAGGTGATCCAGACCATCGCGCCGGTCGTGGACTCTCTGACTGTCTTCGTGCGCACCCCGCAATACGTGCTGCCGATGAAGAACCCGAAGTACGGCCCGGCCGAGGCCGCTGCCTACAAGGCGCGCTGGGATGAGCTGAAGACCAACCTGCCCGTGACCTTCACCGGGTTCGAGTACGACTTCGAACATGCCTGGGCCGACTGCACACCGGAACAGCGCCGCAAGATCCTCGAAGACACCCACGCCGACGGATCGCTGAAACTGTGGCTCGCCTCCTTCGGCGAGATGTTCTTCGACGAGGAGGTGTCCGAGGAGATCAGCGCCTTCGTCCGGGAAAAGATGGCGGCACGGCTGAAGGATCCGGAACTGATCGACATCCTCGTGCCCAAGCCCGGCGACTACGGGTTCGGCACGCACCGGGTGCCGCTGGAGACGAACTACCTCGAGGTCTACCGGCAGGAGCACGTCACCGCCGTCCCGGTCCGGAACAACCCGATTGCCGAGATCGTGCCCGAAGGCGTGAAGCTGGCGGACGGCACGGTGTACGAACTGGACGTCATCATCATGGCCGTGGGCTTCGACGCCGGGTCGGGCGCGCTGACACGTATCGACATCACCGGGCGCGACGGCATGACGCTTCGCGACGAATGGTCGAAGGACATCCGCACCACGCTGGGCATCCAGAAGCACGGTTTCCCCAACCTGTTCATGACCGGCGCGCCGCTCGCCCCCTCGGCGGCGCTGTGCAACATGACCACCTGCCTGCAGCAGCAGACGGAATGGATCACCGACTGCATCAAGGCGGTGCGTGCCGCGGGTGCCACGGTGATCGAACCGACGGCAGAGGCAGAGGACGCCTGGGTCGCGCACCATGACGAGACGGCCAATGCCACGCTGATCTCGAAGACGGACTCGTGGTACACCGGCTCCAACGTGGCGGGCAAACCGCGGCGGGTGCTGTCCTACACCGGCGGCGTCGGCACCTACCGGAAGAAGTGTCAGGAGATCGCGCAGAACGGCTACGAAGGCTTCTCCATGTTGAAAACGCCGGAAGTCGAAGCGGCTGAGTGAGCGCGACCGGTCAGGGCAGGCGCAAGGCTTGCCCTGACCGGAGCCCGCATAGGTCGTATCGGCAGACTAGGACGCCTGCCGCCGGAAGACGGCGGGCGTCACATCGTAGGCGGCAGAGAACAGGCGCGTGAGGTGGGCCTGGTCGGAAAAGCCGCAATCCGCCGCCACCGCCTTGATCGGCAGGGTGGTGCGGGCCAGCAGATGTCGGGCGCGCTCCAGCCGCCGCGCCTTGACGAAGGCGTAGGGTGGCAAGCCGAAGCTGCGGCGGAACTGGCGGGCAAAGAGGCACGGCGTCAGAGACAACGCCTCGGCCATGCCGGTCAGGTCCAGCGACTGCGAAAGCCCTGCGTCGATGTATTCGAGGATGCGCGCCTGCTGGGTGCGGGACAGTCCGCCCGCGTCACTCTCCGGCGGTGTCCGGACCATGGCGTAGCGCCGCAACAGGTGGACGATCAGCCCGCGGGCCACGCTGTCGACATAGAGGGCGCCGCCAAGATCCTGCGTCTGCGCCTCTTCGGCGATGGCGGACATGGCGTGTGTCATCACCGGGTCCTCGGTGCGCAGGATGTCGGCCAGCGCGACGTCGGTCACGGTGCAGTCGAGGACCTCGCTCGCGACCTCGGCCACCAGTGCGCCGGACAGGTAGACATGGGTCACGTCGATGGGCTCCACCCAGCTCCACGACACCTGCTGCGCGCGGGTCAGCAGCGACACCGCACCGGGGCCCAGCGTCTCCTTCGTCCAGCGCCCGTCGAACCGGCGCTGCATCGGGGTCACACCGGACCTGTAGCCGACAAGCATGAAGTCCCGCATCGCGGGCACGGTCACATCCTGTCCCTCGTAGTGGTAGGACCGGAGTGCCACGTTTTTCCAGCCCAAGCCGTCGCTGGCCAGCAGCAGGCGGCCCGGCACCCAGTTCGGCAGGGTTTCGAAAGTGATCAGGTCTTTCATCGCTCCTCCTCCCAAAGGCCATGAAAAAAGCGGGGGGCGACGTGCCGCCCCCCGCTGACATTTCCGGACGGTCCGAAAGCGCGCTCAGGCGGCCTTTGCGGCGGCGATGGCCTGGTAGACGGCGGATTCGAAATCCAGATAGCCGGGGAACGACACCGGATCGCCGAACGGCAGGATCTGGGTCGCCCAGTAGCCGCCGACACCGGCCGCGCGGTCGATCCAGAAGAAGCTGTTGGCCAGCCCGGCCCAGCCGATGGCGCCCGCCGGACGGCCCGTGGGCGCTGTCTCGGTGTTGACCATGAAGGTGTAGGACCAGTCCTTGCCGAGGCCCGGGAAGAACTCCGCGTCGTTCGACAGCGAGGGGATGACGCCGGGCAGCATGGTCACCTTCTGCGGCGGCACCAGCGCGCCCTTCACCGCCCAGTCGACGGTCTCGGGCTTCAGCACGCGTCCGTTGGGACCGGCGCCGTCGTTCAGCCACATGCGGATGAACTTCATGTACTCGGGCACGGTGCCGTACAGACCGTGGCCGCCCATGTCGACCTCCGGGTTGTCTGGCAGCGCGAAGCCGTCCATTGGAGATAGGCTGCCGTCCTCGCCGCGCGCGTGGATCGTCGCGGTCCGCGCCTTCATGTCGTCGGTGCGGGTGAAGGCGATGTCGGTCATCCCGAGCGGCGCAAAGACCCGCTCTGCCATGACCGCGCCCAGGCGCTTGCCCCGGATGCCCTCGACCACCTGGCCCACCCAGTCGATGTTCGTGCCGTATTCCCACTTCTCGCCCGGATCGAACAGCAGCGGTGTCTCGATGGCAGCCCGGGTGCCGGACACGACGGAGGGCTGTCCGTGCTCATCGGCCAGGCGCTTGTAGGTCTCGTTGAAGAAGTCGTAGCCGAAGCCGCCGGTGTGCAGCATCAGCTGGCGCGTGGTCACGTCGGACTTCGGCGCGCGCAGGCGCGGGCTGCCATCGGCGTCGAACCCCTCGATCACCTGCAGGTTTCCGATGGCCGGGGCGTAGGTCTTGGCCGGCGCGTCGAGGTCCAGCAGCCCCTCTTCGACGCATTGCAGGGCGGTCGTCCCGGCAATCGCCTTGGTGGTCGAGAAGATGGCAAAGACCGTGTCGAGGCTCATCTCCCCGTCGCCCAGACGCCTGTCGCCCGCGCTGCCGGCGTAGATGTCGCCGTCGCGGTCGGTGACCATGGCGACCACGCCCGGCACGCGGGGGCTGCCGCTTGTCACGCGCGACAGCACGGCGTCGCAATTGGCCTTGAGATCCTTCATAGTGTCCTCCCTTAGGGTTTTCCCATGGCCAAAGCGTACCGCCCCCTCGGGCGGCTTTCTGTCCGTGACCGGCAGGGAGTGTCCGGTTTCGGAAGCGTTGTTCAGTCCGGCTTGCGGCCAGTGATGGCGCGCGCGCGGGTGTGCGACGGCAGCTCGCCAAAGCGTTCGCGATAACGCCCTGCCAGCGCTCCGAGGTTCACGAAGCCCCAGTCGGACGCGATGTCCGAGACGGAGCGATCCGCCTCCGCGCTTTCCAGTTCGGCCCGCAATCCGTCGAGCCTGCGCCCGGCCAGGAATTCGCGCGGCGACACGCCCCGGAACCGCTGGAACCCGCCGGACAACGTGCGTGCCGAGACCCCGATACGGCGGGCCACATCCCCGATCACCGGGGCGTCGCGTGCCTCGGCCTCCAGGATCTCCTCGGCGCGGCGGACATAGCCGGGGGCCGCGGTGCGCGCGCCGTCCTCCAGTCGGATACCGGCGGCGGCAGCCCAGCGGCGCAGGAGTTCGATGCAGATGATCTCTTCGAGGTGGCGGGCCAACGGGCCGTCTGCGGGCATCGGACCGGGACCGGCCATGGTGCGCGCGGCGTAGTCCAGCAGCGCCAGCCACGGAGAGCCCGGCCCCCCGAACTTCGTTCGGCAGGTCCAGAGCCGATCGTCCGGGACGAAGCCGAACCAGCGCCGGGCGGTTTCCTCCATCACCGCGTGGGGGATGGTCAGGTTGAACTGCATGTGGTCGCTGTCGCCCTCCAGCCAGTAGTCGGCACGCGAACAGTCGACGACAAAGCTCTCACCGGCGCCGGTGGAGGCGGGCGCACCAGAGGTTTGGTGGGACAGCGCCCCGCGCAGCGTGTTGAGGACAATGATGTTGCCCGCCTCGGGGTCGAAGCGGTCGAGGAAGATGCCTGTGCCATAGGAAAACCGCGTCATCGTCACGCGGCCCGCATGTGCCGACAGCATGGTGGCATCGGGGCGCGCGCCGCGTTCCAGCGGCCGCACTCGATATGGCATGTAGACGGTGCGGCAGAAGTCCTGCACCTCGTCCCAGTCGTTCGAACGGGTACGCCCCCGATGTCGCGCGGGCGCGCCCGAAGCGTCGAGCAAGAGTGCCTCCTCCAGCATCCCGCCACCCTCCGGTCATGTCTCCTCCGGAGGGCAGCATAGCATGGAAGGCGGGCACCGGTCGAATGTCGGATGCGCGACTTTGGTCGCGGGGCGCACCGACCGGCAACGCCCCGCCGCCGGGTCAGAGCGTGATGCGGAAAAGGGCGAAGCCGTTCTCGCCGTCGCCTGCATCCTCGATCTTCGCGCCGTCGACCTCAGACAGCAGGTCGCGCGCCTTGGGGCCGGTCTCGAACAGGACGGTGGTGTTTTCCAGCGGCTTGAAGGACCAGTTGTCGTCGGCCTTCGGGTCGATGGTGCCCTGTTCGACGATGTAGCGGACGATGACGTCGCGGTTGGTGTCGGGCGCCTCGAAGATGATGGTGTCGCCCTTCGCGCCCGGGAAACTGCCGCCGCCGGAGGCGCGGTAGTTGTTGGTCGCGATGACGAACTCCATGTCGTCGGTCACCGGCTTGCCCTCGTACATCAGGTCGACGATGCGGTTGGCGCCCTCGTTCACGACGTTGCCCTCGCGGTCGAACTTCGACGGCTGCGACAGGTCGATCTGGTAGGTCACCCCGTCGATGACGTCGAAGTTGTAGGACGGGAACTCCGGGTTCAGAAGCACGGCGTCGGTCGCGCCCGGCTCCACCTGATTGAACATGCCCGCAGAGCGTTCGAGCCAGTCCTTCACCTGCGCGCCCGTCACCTTCACCGCGCGCACGGTGTTGGGATAGAGGTAGAGGTCGGAGACGTTCTTGATCGCCACGTCGCCCACCGGCACGTCGGTGTAGTATTCCGGACCGCCACGGCCCCCCGCCTTGAACGGGGCGGCGGCAGATAGAACCGGCAGGTCCTCGTATTCGGTGCCTTCAAGCATCTGCTCAATGTACCATTTCTGCGCGATGGAGACGATCTGCACGGACGGGTCGTCGGCCACGAGGGCAAAGTACGAATGCAGCGGGGCAGAGGTCTTGCCCACGGCGCGGCGCACATAGGCCAGCGTTTCCTCGTGCTCCTGTTCGGTGGCGTCCAGCACGGGCTGGTGGCTTTCGACCAGCGGCGTGATGGAGCGGTCCTCGTTGCGCTGGGAGATCGGGCGCGCCTCCGTCGTGGCAGAGACCACGCGCCAGGTGTTGCCGTCCCGTTCCAGGAGCAGGTCGATAAGCCCTAGGTGCGAGCCCCAGAAGCCGCCCATGACGGCGGGCTTGCCGTGCAGCAGGCCGTTCTCGGCATCGACCGCGGCAAAGCCTTCGTAGGTCGGCGACGGAAAGACGAGGTGCGAGTGGCCGGTCACCAGCGCGTCGATCCCCTCGACCGCTGCCAGCGGAACGGAGGCGTTCTCCATCCCGTCCTCGTGGTCGGCGGAGCCGATGCCGGAGTGCGACAGCGCGATCACGATGTCGGCGCCCTGTTCGCGGATCTCGGGCACGTAGGCCTCGGCGGTCTCGACGATGTCGCGGGCGGTGACGTTGCCTTCGAGGTGCTTGCGGTCCCAGTTCATGACCTGCGGCGGGGTGAAGCCGATGATGCCGATCCGGATCGGATGCGCCGTGCCCGCGCCGTCCGTCACCTCGCGGTCGAGGATCACGTAGGGCTTGTAGAGCGTCTCGTCCTCGCGCGGGTTGGCGCCCTGGGTCTTGGCGATGTTGGCAAGCACGACCGGGAACTCTGCCCCGGCGGTGGATTTCGCCAGGAAGTCGAGACCGTAGTTGAATTCGTGGTTGCCGATGGTGGCGGCGTCATAACCCAGCGTGTTCATCGCGGTGATGACCGGGTGCATGTCGCCTTCCTTCATGCCCCGCTCGTAGGCGATGTAGTCGCCCATCGGGTTGCCCTGCAGGAAGTCGCCGTTGTCCACCAGCAGCGCGTTGGTTGCCTCGGCCCGGATCTCGTCGATGATTGAGGCGGTGCGGGCCACGCCCACGGTGTCGACCGGCTTGTCGGCGTAATAGTCGTAGGGCCAGACGTGCACGTGCAGGTCAGTGGTCTCCATGATCCGCAGGTGCGCCTGGTTGGCGGCGGCGTTGGCGGAATACGGGTGCAGGACGATCAGGGCCGCCCCGGCGGTGGTGCCCGCAAGGAACTGGCGGCGGCTGAACTTCGGTTTCTGTTGATACATCATACGTTCCCCCATTGGTTTTCAGGTTTTTTCTGCGCTCAGGTTGCACGGAAAAGGCACGGCGGTGTGACAGTTTTTTCGCATTCCGCAACGGCATGGCAGGTCGTCGCCGATCAATTGCATCTTTGCGTGTCGCTGTGCATGAAGGGGCAGGGCAGGGAGGGCGGCACATGCGTCATGCGGAACAAGTGACATTCGGCGGATCGGGTCTGGACCGGGCGGCGGAGCTGCGCGGCACGACGGACCTTCTGGCCGATCACGGCGGGCAGATGGTGGTGCTGTGGAACGGCAAGCCGCTGGTGGCCGGCGAGGACCGCGACCTCACCCTTCTGCGGCTGCCCATCGACCACCCCGTGCTGAAGGACGCCGTGCGGGCGCCGATCCTGCTGGGCCGCGAAGAGGGCGTCCTGACCTGGGCTGCCGACATCTCGGCCTGGGAGCCGGAGGAAGCGGCGGAGACGCTCGGCAGTTTCGTCGACCCCAGTGAACAGCAGCATCCGCAGGCGCCGGAAGGTCGGTTTGCCGAACTGCGCCGGATCATGACGCGGCTCACGGCGCGCGATGCCGAACTGGCCGCGACCGCGAAGGCGATCCACGGCTGGCACGACAGCCACGGGTTCTGCGCGCGGTGCGGTGCGGCGTCCGACATCCGGCAGTCGGGATGGCAGAGGCAGTGCCCGTCCTGCAACGCGCCGCATTTCCCGCGCACCGATCCGGTGGTCATCATGCTGATCACCCGCGGCAACCGCTGCCTCTTGGGCCGTTCGCCCGGCTGGCCCGAGGGGATGTATTCCTGCCTCGCCGGGTTCGTGGAGCCGGGCGAGACGATCGAGGCCGCCGTCCGCCGCGAGGTCTTCGAAGAGGCCGGGGTGCGCGTGGGGCCGGTGCGCTATCTCGCCAGCCAGCCCTGGGCCTTCCCGTCCTCCCTGATGATCGGCTGTCATGGCGAGGCTGAGACCTCGGAAATCGTGCTCGATCCGGTTGAACTGGAGGACGCGCGCTGGGTCAGCCGGGAAGACGTTGCCGATGCCGCGGCCGGTCTGCGGCCCGACCTGATGCCCGCAAGGCGCGGTGCAATTGCCCATTTCATGCTGCGGGCGTGGCTGGCGGACCGTTTGGATTGACGGCACCTGATGTGTGTGGTCCTCATCCAACGGGATCAAGGGGCCAGGACAGGGGCGGTAGAACGACATGCAGTTGAAGGCACGCGAAGACATCGAAGCGCCGCTGGACAAGGTGTTCGCGGCGCTCTCCGATCTCGAAACGGTCGAGCGGCAGGCGCTCCGGCGCGGCATCGACGTCCAGCGCATCAGGGGCGGCGGCGCGCCGACCGAAGGCATGGCGTGGCGAGTTGTCTTCACCTTCCGCGGCAAGGAGCGCGAGGCCGAGATCACCCTGACGGAATACACGCCGCCGGAACGGATGGTCTTTTCCTCGATCAGCGGCGGGCTGAAGGTGGTCATGGTGATGGACGTGGTGGCCCTGTCGCGCACGCGCACCCGGATCAGCGTAGAGGTCGAGATGGCGCCAACGACGCTTTCGGCCCGTCTGCTGGTGCAATCGCTGAAGCTGGCCAAGGGCGGGATGGAAAAGCGGTTCCAGGGCCGGATTCACGATCTCGCACGAGAGCTTGAACGCCGCTTGCAGGCGACGGGCTGAACGCTACGTCGCCAGCGCAGGAGGACATCGAATGAAACGTCTGCTTCTGGCGCTCTGCACGGCGGCCCTGCCCGCTAGCGCCCATGAATTCTGGATCGAACCGGTCGACGGCGTGGTGGCCGAGGGCGCGCCGCTGGTGGCGGACCTCTATGTCGGCGACAAGCTGGAGGGCGCCTCGTTCTCCTTCGTGCCGCCCAACTTCACCCGGTTCGAGATCCTGATCGACGGCGAGGTCCTCCCGGTCGAGGGCCGCGCCGGGGACAAGCCCGCACTCAACATGGCCGTGCCCGGAGAAGGGCTGGCCACGGTGGTGCATGTAACGCGCGACTACACGCTGACCTACAAGGACTTCGCCACCTTCGAACGGTTCTGCGCGCACAAGGACATCGAATGGGCCTGCGCGCGGCACATCGAACGCGGTCTCGACCCCGAGGCGGTGCGTGAACGCTACTCCCGCCACGCCAAGAGCCTGATCGCGGTCGGCGACGGAGAGGGGCAGGACGTGCAGGCCGGTCTGCTGACAGAGATCGTGGCAGAGGCGAACCCCTTCACCGACGACCTGTCCGAAGGCTTTCCGGTGCGCGTCTTCTACAAGGACGAACCGAGGGCCGACGTGCAGGTCGAACTGTTCGACCGCGCGCCGGATGGCACGCTGGACATCCGCCTCTACCGCACCGATGCAGAGGGGCGGGCAATACTCGACCTGTCGCCGGGACACTTCTACCTCGTCGACAGTGTGGTCATGGAAGAGCGCGATCCCGGCGCCAACGGCGACCCGGCGTGGGAGAGCCTCTGGGCCTCGCTGACCTTCAAGGTCCCCGAATGATCGACGCGCTGCGTGGCGTGACGGAGGTCCTGACCGGCGCCGACATGGCACCCTGGTCGCAGGACTGGACGGGGCAATACCGATGGACGCCGCTGTGCGTGGCCCGCCCGCGCGACACGGCGGAGGTGTCGGCGGTGATGCGTCTGGCACATGACAGCGGGACGCACGTGGTCCCGGTCTCCGGCCACACGGGGCTGTCCGGCGGGACGGAGGGGGAGGGCGCCATCATGCTCTCGCTCGACCGGCTGGACGGGATCGAGGAGATCCGTCCCGAGGCGCGTCTGGCGCGGATCGGGGCCGGGGTGATCCTTTCGGACCTGCACGCAGCGGCGGCGGCGCACGGGCTGGCCTTTCCGATGACCTTCGGCGCGAAGGGGTCCGCCCGGCTGGGCGGGTTGCTGGCGACGAACGCGGGCGGGTCCAACGTCCTGCGGTACGGCAACACCCGCGACCTTGTCCTGGGGCTGGAGGCGGTGCTGGCGGACGGTCGCGTCGTCGACCTGATGTCGGAGCTACACAAGAACAACACGGGCTACGACCTGCGGCACCTGCTGATCGGCTCCGAAGGGACGCTCGGCATCATCACCCGGGCCGTGGTCAAGCTGGTCCCGCAGCCCCGCGCCTTTGCCACGGCGATGGTGGCGGCGCAGTCGGTCGATGCGGCACTGACCCTGCTGAACCGGCTGCAGGACATCACCGGCGGCGCGGTCGAGGCCTTCGAGTTCATGCCCCGCGCCTACATGGACGCCTACGCTGCGCTGCGCCCGGAGGCACAGGCGCCTTTCGCGGAACCGCACGCGGTGAACATCCTCGTCGAACTGGGCGCCACCGCTCCGCGCGACGCGGCCCCCGGCCCGGACGGCAGTGTGCCGCTGTCGGGCCTGCTGGAAGACGCCTTGGGCACTTTGTTCGAAGAGGGGCTGGTGATCGACGCCGCAGTCGCCACGAGCGAGGCGCAGCGCGCCGCTTTCTGGGCAAGGCGGGAGGCAGCGGCAGAATTGTCCTTGGCCAGGAAACCCTGCGTGGTCAACGACGTGGCGGTGCCGCTGGACAAGGTACAGACCTTCCTTGAGCAGGCCGAAGAGCGCGTCGCCAGGGTGGACCCCAAGGCCGACGCCATGGTCGTGGCGCACTTGGGTGACGGGAACGTGCACTACGCGGTGCGCGTGACCGATGCGACCCTGGTCACGCCGGTGATGGAGACGGTGGAAGACCTTGTCCGCACGTTGGGCGGCACCTTCTCGGCCGAGCACGGCATCGGCCGGTCGAAGCTGGGCAGCATGGCGCGCCGCAAGGATCCGGTCGCGTTGGACATGATGCGCGCGATCAAGACGGCGCTCGACCCGAAGGGCATCCTGAACCCGGGGAAACTGCTGCCTCCGGCCTGAGGGATTGGGGGTGGCGTCGGGCGCTCAGCATCAGAGGACGCAGGCCGGCGCAACCCGGCCCGCAGGAAGTGCAATCAGGCGTCGCGCTGTGCGATCCAGTCGTGGTCGGGGTGGTTCTTGAACCGCCACTTGCGCATCGGGCCGGCCATGACGTTGAGATAATACATCTCGTATCCATAAGGCGCACCGCAGGGATGGTGGCCCTTCGGCACCAGCACCACGTCGTGATCGGAGACCGACATGGTCACGTCGAGCGAGCCGTCCTCTGTGAACACCCGCTGGTGGCCGTAACCCTGCGCCGGGTTCAGGCGGTGATAGTAGGTCTCTTCCAGGTAGGTCATGTCGGGGAAGTTGTCCTCGTCATGGCGGTGCGGCGGGTAGGAGGACCAGTTGCCCGCGGGCGTGAAGACCTCCGTCACAAGAAGGGAGGAGGCGACGTCACGCTCTTCCATCGCGATGGGGTGGATGTAGCGCGTGTTGGCGCCCTTGCCGCGGGTCACGAGGTCGACGCCCTCCGGGCTGATCTGCGCCGCCGGATAGTCGCCCGTGGCCGGTGCGGAGCAGACCGCGACGGTGCAGTCGGTGGTGGCCACGGCCTCCCATGCGGCACCCTTCGGCACGTAGACCGCGTGCGGCGGCGTGCGGTCGAAGACGCTCATCCGGTCGCCCAGTTCTCCGAAGGACACACCCGCGCCCGTCACCTCTGCCTTGCCTTCGACGAGGACGAGGATGACCTCCAGATCGCCGGTCTCTCCCGTCGCGGTCTCGCCGGGGGCAAGCCGCCAGAGGTCGAAACCGACGTAGCCCCAGTCCGGGCTGTCCGGGGTCCTCGCGTTGTCGATGGTGACGTTCTGGACCTGCCCGGAGGTCCCGGTCGGCTTGCGCAGGAGATGTGTCATGGGTCGTCCTTTCCGAGAGGTGGGCGGCGCGAAGCCCCGCCCTACAGGCGGTTTCACGCGCGGCGGCGGGCGTTCTGGGCGTCCAGCGCGGCGTTGAAGGCGGCCTCGTCCATGTCCTCCGCCAGGGCGCGGTGGAACAGGGCCGCCTGGGTTTCCGGCGCCAGCCCGCCCACAGGCGGATCCGTGTCGAGATTGGTGGGGAAGCTGTAGCCCTCGGCGCTGGAGGCGATGGCCGCGGCGGTGCCGGGATCGTCCAGCCGGCCCTCCGTCCGCAGCGCCTTCACCACCGGGTAGAGCGTCCGGACCATGGCGGTGCGGTCGATCGACTCCATCGCCCGGCCGAACGCGCTGGAGACCTGCAGGAGGTTGGCCATGCGGTTGATGTCCGCCGAATGGTTCGACCCTGCGCCGTGGAACAGCGCCGGGTTGAAGAACACGGCGTCGCCCTTCGCAAGCGGAAGCTGGATGCAGTAATCCTCGAAATAGGCGCGGAAGTCCTCGCGGCGGTAGGCCATGTAGCCGGGGCGGAAGAGCTGGCTGAACGGCAGCAGCTTGGTCGGGCCGCTCTCCACCGGCATGTCGCAATGCGCCACCGCGCCCTGCAGCGTCATGACCGCCGACAGGTCGTGCACATGCGCCGGGAAGCGCCCCGCCGCCTCAGCCGTCTGGAAGCCGAGGTGATAGTCGCGGTGCGCGACCTGTGCCTTGCCGCCGGGCCGCACGAGGTTGACCTGCGCGGTCATCTGGTAGCAGGGGCCGAGCCATGCCTCGCAGACCGCCGCGATGGCGTCGTTGCCGAAGTAGAGGGCGAAGGTCTCCGGGTCCTTCTCGCAGAGTTTCTGGAGCGAGTTCCAGATCCGGTCGTTGGCGCCTGCCGCCGCGAAGTGATCGGCCCCGCCGCCGGAGCGCGCCTTCTCCTCCGCGATGATCGCCTCGTAGGCGCGGGTGGCAGCGTCGATGGGGGCGGTGTCCTCGTAAGCGCCTTTCAGCACCAGCACACCGGCGGACTGTCCCAGCACCCAGCCCCATTCGGCCAGCAGGGACAGTCGTTGCGCCGGGTCGCTGAGGGCAGCGGTGAGGGAGGGCATGTCGTAAAGGGGGACGTTCTTCTGCACGTCAGAGGCAAAGCGCAACTGGCCCGCCGACAGCGTCTGACCGCAGAGCCGGGCGAAGTCCTGCAGGTCGCAGTCCTCGATATCGAAGTAACCGACGTCTTTCATGAATCCTCCTCCTTGGTTTCCGCCTCTTTCGGATCGAAGACGACGAAGAATTGATACGCACAGTACAAGCCGATCAGACCGAAGAGCAGCGCCCACATCGGCCCGCCCCACGACAGTTCCAGCAGCGCCCAGCCGAGGCAGGCCGCGACCGTCACGATCCGCCGCCAGAGCGGTTTGAAGAACGGGTGCTGGACGTCGAGGAAGCGGGCCATTGGATCAGGTCTCGACCGTCAGGCCAGCGTTGGCGCAGACCTCGAGAATGTGCTGATAGCCCTTCCGGCTGTATTCGTAGGGCGGGGCCTTGGCCGGGTCCTGCTCGGCCTCCACGACGATCCAGCCATTGAACGACATCTTCGCCAGCTTGTCGGCCACCGCCTGGAAGTCGATGCAACCGTCTCCCGGGACGGTGAAGGCACCCGCAATCACCGCGTCGAGGAAGGAGCGGTCGTTGTCGCGCACGTCCTTCACGACGTCGGGGCGGATGTCCTTGAAGTGCACATGGTGTATACGATCGGCCCAGCGGTCCATGGTTGCCATCACGTCGCCACCGCCGAACAGCAGGTGGCCGGTGTCGAAGCAGAGCGTGACCTCGGGGGACGATCCTTCCATCAGCCAGTTCACCTCTTCCTCGCTTTCGATGAAGCTGCCCATGTGGTGGTGATAGGACAGGACCATGCCGCGGTCCTGCATCCACTTCGCCACCTCCGACAGCTTCTTCGCATAGGTCGTCACCTCGTCCTTCGACAGCTTGGGCCGGTCGTTGACGGGGGTGTTGGCCATGCCCTGGACGGTGTTTGAACACTCGGCGTATACAAGGCAGGGCGCGTTCAGCGAAATGAACTGGTCGACCTGCTGGGTGATCGCGGCGCACTCTTCCTCGACGCTGGCGACCAGAAGGTTGCCGGAGCACCAGCCGCCGCACAGCGCGATGTCGTACTTCTGGAGGTAGGCCTTCAGTCCCTCGGTGTCGGCGGGCATGCGGCGTCCACGCTCGACCCCGGTATAGCCGATCTCGCGCGCCTCTTTCAGGCACTGCTCCATGGTGAAGGCAGAGGTCAGGTCGGGCAGGTCGTCGTTCTGCCAGGCGATGGGGGAAATGCCGATCTTGACGGTCATGGTCCTATCCTTACGTGCGCTCGAGCAGCGCGGCTTCGTAGACTTTGCGGGCGTCATTCACTTCGGCGCGCTCCGAGACCTCGGGCACCGCCACGTCCCACCAGTTGCCGCCGTGCGGCGTCGACGGGTAGGGGTCCGTGTCGATCACCACCACGAAGGGACCGGCCGCGTCCCTGGCGCGGGCCAGTGCGTCCTCGAGTTCCGCGATGCTCGACACGTGGACCGCTGCCGCGCCCATCGAGGCGCTGTGCGCGGCAAAGTCGATGTTGCTGTCGGCGGCAGAGGAGTGGTCCAGGAGGTTGTTGAACTCCGCCCCGCCGGTGCCCATCTGGAGCCGGTTGATGCAGCCGTAGCCGCGGTTGTCGGTGATGACGAGGGTGATCTTGAGGCCCATCGCCGCCGCGGTGGCAAGCTCGGAGTTGGCCATCATGTAGGACCCGTCGCCGATCATGCAGATCACGTCGCGCTCGGGCTGGGCCATCTTGATCCCCATGGCGCCGGCGATCTCGTAGCCCATGCAGGAAAACCCGTATTCCATGTGATAGGCGCCCGGCCGCGGCGCCTTCCACAGCTTGTGCAACTCGCCCGGCATGGTGCCTGCGGCACACATGACGACGGTGTCCGGGCCTGACGCCCGCTGCACCGCGCCGATGACCTGCTGGTCGGTCGGCAGCTCGTTGCCCTCCGCGGGCGCATCCGTCAGCGGGTCGACCTTGCCGAACCATGCGTCCTTGAAGCCGTCGATGCTCAGCCCGCCCTTGTAGCTGCCAAGCGCGGAGGCGAGGTCCTTCAGCCCGACGCGCGCATCCGCCAGCAGGGGCATCGCGCCGTGTTTCACCGCGTCGTAGGCCTGTACGTTCAGGGACACGAGCTTTGCGCCGCCGTTAAACACGGTCCAAGATCCCGTGGTGAAGTCCTGAAAACGAGTGCCGACACCCAGCACGAGGTCCGTCTCGGCGCAGGCCCGGTTCGCCGACTCAGCGCCGGTCACGCCCACGGGGCCGAGGTTCAGCGGATGGTCCCACGCCAGCGCGGACTTGCCCGCCTGGGTTTCGACCACGGGGATGCCGAAGGTTTCGGCAAAGGTCTGGAGGTCCGCACAGGCGTCAGAGAAATGCACCCCGCCCCCGGCCACGATCATCGGTTTCTTTGCCGCCTTGATCGCCTCGACCACGCGGGCCAGTTCGCCCTCGTCGGGACGGATGCGGCGCTGATACCAGACCTTCGGCTCGAAGAAGGACTCCGGGTAGTCGTATGCCTCGGTCTGCACGTCCTGACAGAAGGCCAGTGTCACCGGCCCGCACTGCGCCGGGTCGGTCATCGTCGCCATGGCCCGGGGCAGGGCGGTCAGAAGGTGTTCGGGGCGCATGATGCGGTCGAAGTAGCGTGACACCGGCCTGAAGCAGTCGTTGACGCTGATCGTGCCGTCCTCGAAATCCTCGACCTGCTGCAGCACCGGATCGGGGCCACGGTTGGCAAAGACGTCGCCCGGTACCAGCAGGACGGGAATGCGGTTCACGTGGGCCAGGGCTGCGGCGGTGACCATGTTGGTCGCGCCCGGCCCGATGGAGGAGGTCACCATCATCGCCCGTTTGCGGCCCAGCTGCTTCGAATAGGCGATGGCGGCATGGGCCATGGTCTGTTCGTTGTGGCCGCGCCATGTGGGGAATGACCCGCGCCCGTGGTAGAGCGCCTCGCCCATCCCCGCCACGTTGCCGTGGCCGAAGATCGCCCAGCATCCGGCAAGGAAGCGTTCGCCGTCCTCGTTCATCTGGTTGGACAGGTAGCGGACCATCGCCTGTGCGGCGGTCAGTCGGATCGTGGCCATGTCGTCGTCCTCCCTCAGGCGGTCTGTCGTGTGGTGCCGGTCTGCGCGGACGCCTGCGCGCGCGCATCGTCCCAAATGGTGCAGAGCCGGGTGTAGTTGTCTTTCATCAGCGCGACGGCGTCGGCGTCGGACATCTCGCCCTTCATCCACGCCTTCGCGGCATCGCCGAAGATCGTGCGGCCTACGGCAAAACCCTTCACCAGCGGGAATTTTGCGGCGGCCCTGAAGCTTTCGGCCAGCGCATCCTCCTCCGCGGCGAGGCCCAGCACCACGATCCCGCGGGTATGGGCGTCGTTGCGCTCGATGGCGTCGCAGGCGGCCTGCCAGCCCGCTTCGGACTTCATCGGTTCCAGCTTCCACCAGTCGGGGTAGACGCCGATGTCGTAGAACCGCTGGATGATCTCTGCCGTCGTGGTGTCGGTGACGGCGGCGACCTTGGAGGGGATGACCTCCAGCAGGAACTCAAGGTTGTTGCGGCGGCAGGCGTGGAACAGGCGGGTGACGGTGTCTTCCTGCTGCTGCTTCATCTCCGCCGTGTCGTCGGGGTGGTAGAAGCAGAGGCACTTCACCACGTGTTCCAGCGGCCATTCGTTCAGCCCGCCGAAGTCCGGGCCGATCTCGGGCTCGAGCGTCAGGGGGCGCGACCCGGGCCATTCCACCGGGCGGCCGATCCACAGCCCGGTGCCTGCCGCCTTGTAGAGCGCCTGCCGGCCAAGGCGCCCGTCGCACAGCAAACCATAGCCGGGACGACCGTCCGCGACGGCGGTGCAGGCGTCGAGGCAGAGCTCCTTGAAATCGTCGATCTTCGCGTCGGTCGCGCCGTCCAGCTCTTCCAGCTGCATCCGGTGGTCGAAGGCAAAGACCCGCATCGTCGACCAGTCGCCCTTGCGGTTCGTCGACCAGTGGATCTGTTCCAGCGCCTTGTCCTTGCGCAGCGCCTTCTCCTTCACGCCGCGGTCAAGGAAGAACTGCAGCTCGGTCCAGGACGGATAGGCGGGCGCGCAGCCGTGACGGCTGACTGCGAAGGCCCCGCAGGCATTGGCGTATTTCAGCGCGGTCGGCCAGTCCTCGCCATCGAGCCAGCCCTTCAGCAGCCCGGACATGAAGCCGTCGCCCGCGCCCAGCACGTTGAACACCTCGATGGGGAAGCCGGGGCCGGTCTGGCCATCGTCGAGGCTGTCGGGGATCGGCCCCTCGAAAGCGGATGCGCCCATCGGGCCGCGCTTGCAGACCAGCGTCGCGCCGGACACCTCGCGGACCGCGCGCAGCGCCGCAATCGTATCGGTGGTGCCGCCCGCGATGTGGAACTCCTCCTCCGTGCCGACGATCAGGTCGAAGAGGTGCAGCGTCGATTGCAGCTTGGCCGTCACCTTGTCGGAGGCGATGAAGCGGTTCTCGCCGTCGCCGTGGCCGGACAGCCCCCAGAGGTTCGGGCGGTAGTCGATGTCGAGCGCGGTCTGCATCCCGTTCGCGCGGGCGATGTTCAGCGCCTTGAGGACGGCGGCTTCGGTCCGCGTGTGGCTCAGGTGGGTCCCGGTCGCCACCACCGCGCGGGCGGAGGTCACGTAGCCCTCGTCGATGTCATCCTCGCACAGCGCCATGTCCGCGCAGTTGTCGCGGTAGAAGATCAGCGGAAATTGCTCCTGGTCGCGGATGCCGAGGATAACCAGCGCGGTCAGCCGCTCCGGATCGGTGACGATGCCGCGCGTGTCGACGCCCTCCTTGGCAAGCTGTTCCTTGATGAACCGGCCCATGTGCTCATCGCCGACGCGGGTGATGAGTGCGGACTTGAGACCGAGCCGTGCCGTGCCAGCCGCCATGTTGGTGGGGGAGCCGCCGATATACTTGTTGAAGCTGGCCATGTCTTCGAGACGGCCGCCGATCTGTGCGCCGTAAAGGTCCACAGAGGACCGCCCGATCGTGATCACGTCGAGGGGTTTCGTCATGTGTTCTGCCTTCGCGAATAGAATCCTCCACGGGGCCCGCGGACCGCCGTCTCCTCTGCCGATACCTGTCGGCAAGCAGCGCCCTGCGTCAACGCTTCTGCGATTTTTCCTATCATTGCTGAGAGGCGTCGCAGCGGTGAGATGAAACGATCAGACGGATTCCGGCAGGTAGAGATCGGGACGAAGGAACAGCTGCCCCGGCGTGCCGGAGGTGCCGTTGAGCACAGTGTCCGACACCAGTTTCACCGCTGCCTCGCAAAGCTGGCGCAGGGGCGTCGCGATCACCATCTCCGCATAGCGGTCGGCCAGGGCAGCGCGGGACTCGGGCGTAATCTCATGCACGACGAGCGCCACCTGCCCGGGTGCACGCGCCTCGCGCAGGGCGGCGATGGCGCCTTCCATGCCGCCACCCGCGCAATAGAGCCCCTTCAGATCGGGGTGCCTTTGCAGCAGTTCCAGCGTCGCCTCGTAGGTCAGTTGCCGGGTCTCGAGGTTCACCAGCGTGTCGAGGACGCTGTAGTCCGGCCCGAATTCGCGGAAGTAGGATCGGAACCCGGTCTCGCGCAGCTCGTGTCCGTGCCAGCGGAAACCACCCACGAACACCCCCAGTTTGCCCGGACGCTGGATCGCCTTCATGATCATGTGCGCCGCGACCCGCCCGGCCTTCATGTTGTTGACGCCGATATAGCTTTGCCGGATGCCCTGTGCGAAATCGTTGAGCAGCGAGAAGCAGGGCGTGCCCTCTTCCTGGATACGCGCGATGGTGTCCGTGACCTGCACGTGGTTCACCGCGGTCGCGACCAGCGCATCGGCACGCGCGGCGGTCTTTTCCAGCACGGCGGCGAAGTCAGACGGGCTTTGCGACGGTACGAAATCGACGATCATGCGCCCGCGGATGTTGGTGGCGCGGGCGATAGCATTCTCCATCTCCGTCCGGAAATCCTGGTAGAACGGCTGGCGCTCCTTGTTGAAGACGACGCCGAACCGGATCTCTGGCAGGTCGGCCATCATGCGCTGCCCGATCAGAGCTGCGGCGTGATAACCGATGCGCTGTGCCGCCTCGTAGACGCGGCGCGCGGTCTCCTCCCGCACCTTGGCGCGACCGTTGAGAACGCGGTCGACGGTGGCGACGGAAACCTGCGCCTCGGCGGCGAGATCGTTGATCGTGGGGCGGCGGGCCATGGCGTGTCCTGATGATATACCCGCATCGGACTGCGGCATTCTGATGGGTTTTGCAAGAAATTCTGTCGCCGATGACGCGGCTCGTTGCCGGAGCGGCATGCGACCGGCTACGCCATGTCAGGCAAACGGGAGGAGTTCGAAGATGACCGGGGTTGGCGTGGGTGTGATCGGCACGGGGTTCATGGGCAAGGCGCACGCTTTGGGGTGGCGCAACGCCCGCGCGGTTCTGGGAGGCACTCTCCCCGACGTTCGGATGGAGATGCTCTGCGACACGCCACTGGCAAAGGCAGAGCAGATGGCGGCGCAATTCGGCTTTGCCCGGGCCACCGACGACTGGCGGGCGCTGGTGGCCGATCCGGCGGTCGATGTCGTCAGCATCACAACGCCGAACAACCTCCACCGCGAGATGGCGCTCGCCGCGCTTGAGGCGGGCAAGCACGTCTGGTGCGAGAAACCCATGGCACTGACACTGGCCGACGCCGAAGAGATGGAGGCTGCGTCCCGGGCGGCGGGGGTCGTGACCATGCTGGGCTACAACTACATCCGCAACCCCGCCTTCCAGCACGCGAAGCGGATCATCGAGGACGGGCGCATCGGGCGTGTGGTGCATGTGCGCGGCTGGGTCGACGAGGACTATCAGGCCGATCCGGACCTGCCGTGGACATGGCGGGCGAAACTGGCGGATGCCGGGCTGGGCACGCTGGGCGACCTGGGCTGTCACCTCGTGTCGATGATCGTCGGACTCGTGGGGCCGGTCGAGAGCCTTGTTGCCGACATGCAGGTGGTGCACGAGACGCGGCCGCTGGCGGACGGCTCGGGGCGGTCACCTGTCGAGAACGAGGACACCGCCACCGCGCTGGTGCGCTTTGCCAATGGCGCGCATGGGTCGATCTCTACCTCGCGCTCCGCCTGGGGCCGTAAGAACAGGCTGGACTGGGAGATACACGGCACCAAGGGCATGATCTGTTTCGCGCAGGAGCGGATGAACGAGCTGCAGGTCTACCTGAACGAGGGGCCGCGCGGCGAGCAGGGGTTCCGCACGATCCTGACAGGCCCCGATCATCCGCCGTTCGGGGCCTTCGTGCCTGCGCCGGGCCACCAGATCGGGTTCAACGATCTGAAGGTGATCGAGGCGGCCGAGATCTTGACAGCGATCCGCGACGGCGCGCAGGCCTATCCGTCGATGACCGATGCGCTGGCGTTCGAGAAGGTGATCCACGCCATCGCGGAAAGCGCGCGGGGCGGATCGGTCCGGGTAACGCTCTGATCTACGGTGCAACGGTGCTGCGGCGCACCCTTCCGGACGCCCCGACTGAGCCTTCTCAGGCTCAGCGGCCTGCCCTCCAGGCCGCGCGCCGGTCTGCCGGAGGGGTCAGCCGAGGGCGCGATCCTCTGCCGCGCGCTCCAGCTTTTCGAGGGCGCGGTCGAGGATGAGCTCTTCCTCGATGTCGAGATGCGCGCGCAGGGCGTCCTGACGGGCGCGCATCCGCGGCAGAGTGTCCTGGAACACGCGCAGCCCGTGCGGTGTCAGTTCGAGGTGCTGGGCGCGGTGGTCTTCGGGGTCGAGCGTCACCTGCACGAAACCGTCCGTCACCAGCGTCTTGATGTTGCGGGAGATCAGCCCCTTGTCCATCGCCACCTCGCGAGACAGGTGCGCGGCAGTGGTGCGGCCCGCGCCACCGATCAGCGACAGCAGCCGCCACTGTGTCAGGGTGATCCCGGCATGGTCCTTCAGGATGCGGCTCGACTGGGCGTTCAGCTTGGCCTGTACACGCGCAAGACGAAACGTCAGGAACTTGGCAGGGGCATCGCCGGCCGGTGTCTGGGTGTCGATTTCGGTCTCGGGCGCCGTGTTCATTCCCGCGATCCCTCTTTGTCCTGAGCACATGTGTCCTCAGGACTTAGACTTGTCGCTTGCGGTGTCAACGGTTCAAATGCCCCTGCGCCTCAGGTATGCCATACGCGCATAGGTGGTATTTCGCCTAGTATTCGCACACGGCGCCAGCGGTTTGCAGCACCGCGCCGGGGGCGTCCGGCAACCGCATGAAGGTCACGCGGCGGTTCTCCGGAGCGCGGGGATCATAGACGTTTTTCAGCACATGCTCGCCGAAACCGACCGGATACAGCGGCAGGGTGACATAGGCAGCGTTGAGCGCGCCCGCGACCGAAGCGGCCCTGCGGCGGGACAAGTCACAGTTGTAGCCCTCCGAGCCGGAGGCATCGGTATGCCCGATCACCGCGTAGGAGGTGCCGGCAAGCGCGGGGTCGGACAGCGCGGCCACCAGGGAGGTCAGCTTGCCGAACTGGTCGCCCCGGATGTTGGCACTGTCGAAGTCGAATTCGATGGTGACCGCGACCGAGGGCAGCGCAACCGTCCCGTGAGTTGCCTGTTGCGGCGCGGCGTAGTTCGGCGCGGCGGCAGGCGGTGCGGCGGTGGAGGTCACCTTCTTCTGGTCGAGGTCCAGCACCAGCGTTTCGAACTGGACCTGCGGCACGGCGGATTCGTTCATCGCGCCGGACGGATCGACCGTCGCCCCGGCGCAGGTGGCCGCGTCCGGGGAGGCGAGGCAGCGGGCCAGCGCACTGGTCGGCTGGGCGGCGGTATCGTCCGGCAGCGCGCTGTCGTCGCCGCCGGGGATGAAGATCTCGCCGCTTTGCGCGTGGGCTGCGGGCGGCGCGCAGAGCGCCATGGCAAGGAGCAGGTGTCGCATCGGCGGCCCTCAGTGCGATTGGACGAGGACCGAGATCTGCGCCTTGGTCACGTCCGGGTTGTGGCTGGAAACAGCGCGGTAGTCGGCGCCGCTGGCGGTAGACAGCTGGTCGCCGCCGCCGGGGTTGAGGTCGAGGATCAGAGTCTCGTTCACCACCGACGTGTAGCTCTCGCGCGAGATCGGCTGGTGGTTGGCGGAGCAGGAGACGGAGTTGGTGCCCGACCGTTCCTTGCTGATCGCCGCGTCGGAGCCGTTGCAGATCGCCAAGACCGTTTCCAGCCCCGGCTCGGACGTACGCAGCGCACCCTGCGGCGGGAAGACGTACTGCGAGCCGCCCTTGATGACCACGTCCGGCAGGCCCGGGAAGGGGTAGAGGACGCAACTGTCATGGTCGTCGTCGATGGAGATTAGCGTCAGGCGGCAGTCGTGGCGCGGCTCGATGAAGATGCGCAGCGGGTCGCCGACCTTGTAGGTGGGCTTGTCGGTGTAGACGGTCAGGTGGCTCTGCGCCGTGACCGAGTGCTGCGTGGCATCGTAGTCGGCGCCGAACTGCTTGGCGTCGGCATGGGTGACGATGGGCTGCCCGCCGGTCTGGCCGACGCTGTCGTAGGGCGTGCCCTGCACCACCTGCTTGACCGAATGCGACAGGGCGGCGGTGGTGCGGTGGTCGGTCAGGATCGGACGGTAATCGGTCAGCTTGTCGAGCAGCACCGGGTACACCGCGGTCCATTCGTCACGCGCAATCGGAGAAACCTTCAGCCGTTGCAGGAGGGAGGCGTTCTCGGTCCCGGCAAAGGCGGCGCGGGCGGTCAACTCGTCCTCGGTCAGGCCCAGCTCGTTGGCGGCCTGTTCGTAGTTCACGAAGTAGTCGACGAAATAGACCATCAGGCCGCGCACGGGTTCGAGCCCGGCGGCCTTGGTCTCCGGGTCGATGCCGGCCTTCTGGAGGGTGGCAAAGAACGCCTCCATGTCCTTCTGGAAGTAGTCGTTGACCACCTCCTTGCCGGGATAGATCGCGTCGACGGTTTGGCGCACGGCGGGCGACAGCGCGAGGTTGTTCAGCGCCACCTCGCGGACGCGGTCGTCGTTGAAGCGGATGCCCTTGGAGTGGCAGGACATGCAGGAGATGCCGTTCACGACCTCGCCGGTTCCGTCCGGGTAGTCCGTATCGCGCACGATGGCGGTCGGCCCGACGTTCAGGCGCGTGCCGTCCGTGGTGTTCAGGTAATAGCCGTGGAAGCCGTTCGGCAGGGTGAAGATCGACTCGCCCCCGTCCTCGTGGAAGGAGACCTCCTCGCCATGCACCGAGACGGGGCCAAGCGGATACTCGAAGAAACTTTGCCGGCCCTTGGAACCGGCAAAGTCGTAGGACGTCCAGAACATGCCGGAACCGAGCGGATGGCGCTCGATCAGGCGATTGTTGGTGGATACGCCGGAATCCTGGAAACCGGCGCGGACGACCTGCTCGTTCAGGATATTGGATCGCATGTCTAAGCCAAGCTGCTGTTGCAGCCCTTGCAGCGTGTCGGCCAGCCCCAGCACGTCGTAGTACATCGGCGCGGCGGAGGCGGTGGCGGCGAACCAGTCCGCGCGGATCACCGGGATCTGGGTGCCCGCCATGGTCTGCAGCGTGCTCAGGTTCGGATCGGTGTCGGATTCCATCCCGTAGGGATATTCGCGCTCCATCACGGCCCACTTCTCGTGGGTCCAGTCCAGATCGGGCAGGAAGACCCGCAGCAGGATACCCTTCTCGTCGATCTTCTCGAACTTGTAGACGTTGGGGTTGAAGCTGAGCGCATTCATCAGCTTCACCGTCGCGGCGAGGTAGGCGTCGTAGTTCTCCTGCGTCACCTCGCTGTCGTTCCACAGCGTCCGCATGGAGATATAGCGCGTCCGGTCGCGGCGGTTGGTGGGCTGGGCGGAGAGGTCCTGCAGCGCCATGGCATAAAGCTCGGACAACGGGACGAAGGTGCGTTCCGGCGGCGCGGTCTCTCCCATCTTGGTGATCCACGTTTCGAGCGCGGCCATCTCCTCGGCCTTGGGCGTGCAGGTCGGATCCCAGCAATTGTCCGGCATGGCCGGGGCGCCGCCTGCGATCACCTGATAGAGCTTCGACTTGGTCGGCTCGCCCGAGACGACGAATTTCGGATCCTGCGCAAGGCGGCGGACATCGAGGATATGGCCGAACCCCGACTTCGGATTGGTCAGCCCCTCGTCGAGCATCCCCTGCTGGTGGCAGCCGGAACAGTACTTGTTCAGCACCTCGTAGGCCGCCGTCTCCTCCGGCGTGGCATCCTCGGGCAGGGGCATGCCGTTCAGCTCAAGCTCCACGTCGATGAGGATCGACTGGTCCTGTGCAGAGGCGGTTGACGTCAGGCCGATGCCAAGCGCCAGTGCGGCTGCCGTCATCCGGAAAATGGGGGTCATCGCGCGTGTCTCCTGTAAAATGCTTTTTGCATCCGCATCAGTTGCAGCGGACTGCGAGATACTTGGCCGAGGCCCAGCCGGTGGCGCCGCCGTTGCCCACGTACGGCTGCTGGCATTGCCCGGAAACGCATCGAATTTGCGCCCATCCATTGCTTTGCGCCACCACCTGGACCGTGTCACCGAGGTAGACCTCGGTCAGGATGTTGCCACGGGTCGACGGCGCGCTGCGCACGTTCAGATAGCCGGAGCCGTCCGAGCGTGTCCGGCTGGAATAGGGACTGAGGTTGGTCACAGTGGCGTAGCACTGGCGCTGCGCCGAGGGGCGGGAACTCGACAGGTAGGTGGCCGAGACCCAGCCGCTCAGCCCGTTGGGCAGGTGGATGTTCGACCAGCCGTCGCTGCTGCCCGTGACGGTCACCTGCGTGCCGCGGTCGACGGCAGTGATGCGGCCGTATTGCGTACCGGGGCCGGATCGGACGTTCAGACTGGCGGTGTTGTCGATGTACATCGTGTATCCGCCGCCGCCGGAAGAGGACCCGCCGCCAGACGATCCGCCGTTCCAGAGCACCTCTTCGACAAAGCGGGAGCCGGTGGAGCAGTAGCTGTCGTTCGGGATGCGCCCGGCAGAGATCAGTTGCGCGATGCGCCCGTCGGCGCTGCTGCGCGACACGGTCTCCAGCGCGATGCCGTAGTACCCGTTGGTCGACCGGAAGATGCGAATGCCCTGACCGCTGCCGAACCACTGAGAGATGAACGCCTTGGCCTCGGACAGGGAGGGGCGGGAGGCGGTCATGATGTAGCACGACGACGACAGCTCGTAGTTGCCGGACCGCGTGGTCGCGCCGCCCGATGAGCCGCCGGACGAGGTCGCCGGCGTCTTCAGGTAGGCGATGCGGTCGATCACTGACCGGGAAATGCAGCTTGTGTCCGTGCCGCAGCGGTCCCGTGTGCCGGTGCGCCACGCTCCCTGCGCGGAGGCAGAGACGCTGCGGGCCGGGTTCGCATAGGCCCGGTCGAGTTCCGCGTCGAGCCCGGCCAGGTAGCGGTCGCCGCAGATCGTCGCCTCCGTCGGGTTGAGGCGGCTGGAGGAGCACCAGGGGCGCAGCAGCTCGGTCGTTGTCCCGCCGCCGGACCCGCCGGTGCTGCCTCCGCCGGTCGATCCTCCGGACGGGGGCGTGGTGCTGCACTCGCGCGCGACATAGCCCTTGGCGAGAATGGCAAACGGATGGTCGCCGCAGGACTGCAGGTAGGCGTCGTAGGCGTAGCAGGCGTTGAGCGTCTCGGCCTTGTTGTAGAGCGTGTCGCAGAAGCTGGGCTGCGGAACGGTGCCGCCGGTTTCCTGACCACCGCCTCCGCCGCTGCCACCGCCCGGGACGCCGCCGACGGCGGCCTTCAGGATGCGGCTGTGCTCCAGGATCGCCTGCATCGGCGTGGCAAAGTTCACAGCGTCCTGGCCTGACCCTGCGTTGTGCAGACCGATCACCATGCGCGAAGCGGCATCGATCAGCGGCGAACCGGAGTTGCCCGGCAGCGTGTCGCAGGTGTGCAGCAGCCGCCCGCCGGAAACAGCGGGCGAATTCGCCTGGCACTTCTCGCGGCTGATGCGCTGCGCCTCGCCCATGGGGTGGCCGATCACCCAGTAGGGGTCGCCGTCGTGCGGGATGTTGGCGGCCAGTTCCAGCGTTCCGTAGTCCTCGGACGGGTCGCCGATCACCTTCAGCACGGAGTAATCGAGCTTCTCGTCCGCCTCGACCGGGGTAGGCAGGACGGTGTAGCTCCGGGCGCCTTCCTCAACGCCTTGGCGGGTGTAGCCGGCCCAGAACAGTGCCGCCTCGATCCGGGTCGCGCCGGTGCGGTCGGCCCCGGCGGCCCCGGGAATGCAGTGGTAGTTGGTGACGATGTGTTCGTCGTCGACGATGAAGGCGGTGCAGGGAAAGACGCCGTTGTCGGTCAGGATGTCGAGCCGCCCGACCGGGCGCCCGAGCTTGGCAAAGAAGTTCTCCGGCGAATAGGACCCGATGGATTCACTGGTGCCCTCGCCGGGCTGCGTCAGCCCCGTGCTGCTGCCGTCCTGCCGGTCCATGATGGCGAACTGCTTGCGGTCGAGCACGACCTGGCCAAAGCTGTTCCGGTCGAAGCCCACGAACTCCTGCGCCGCGCCAGACTGGGGCAGGGACAAGAGGGACATCAGGATGGTCGTCAGAACCAGAGAGCGCACGGCTTCCCTCCTCCCTTCGATAAAGGCTTTGTCTTCAACACCGATATGTTCGATGACGGGCGACCTCACGTCAACGAGGGAAAACCCGACCAAGGTGGAAAGAGCGGGATGCAGGAGGAAACGATCCTGTGGAACGCGACTGCAGGGCCGCTTGCGACCGGGGAAGTGGAGCGGATGCCGTCCTGTGGCTTTGCAGTGGTTCGACCGCCCGGCCGCGGTTCTGCAGCGGGCGTCGGTTGTTCAGGTATTTTTGCCAAGCTGAAGGACAGCGGGTCAGAGCACGCGGGCGAGGAAGCTTTTGGTGCGGGCGTGGCGCGGTGCGGTGAAGAACTCTGACGGCGGGGCCTGTTCGAGGATGCGGCCGTTGTCGAGGAAGCAGATGGTGTCCGCGACCTCGCGGGCAAAGGCCATTTCGTGCGTGGCGAGGATCATCGTCATGCCCTCGGTGCGCAACTGGCGCAGCACGTCGAGCACTTCGCCCACCAGTTCCGGATCGAGCGCCGAGGTGATCTCGTCGAAGAGCATGATCTCGGGCTGCATGGCAAGGGCGCGGACGATGGCCACCCGCTGCTGCTGGCCGCCGGAAAGCTGGTCGGGATAGTGGTGCATCCGGTCGGCAAGGCCGAAGCGGGCAAACAGTGCCTCTGTCCCCGGGAGCAGTTCGGCGCGGGACTTGCGGCGGACCCGGCGCGGCGCCAGCAGCGCATTGTCGAGCGCGGTCATGTGCGGGAAAAGGTTGTAGCTCTGGAACACCATGCCGATGCGCTGACGCACGGGCTGCGGATCGAGGCCGGGTTCGGCGATGTCCTGGCCGTCGAGCAGGATCTGCCCGTCGTCGATGGGTTCCAGCAGGTTCAGGCACTTCAGCAGTGTCGACTTGCCGGAGCCCGAGGCGCCGATCAGGCAGACCATCTGGCCGGGCGAGACGGAAAGGTCGATGCCGTCGAGCACGGTGTTGCTGCCGAAGGCCTTGGTGACGGCGCGCAGTTCGAGACTTTTCATGAGCGGGCCTGCCGTTCGCGGTTCATCAGGTGGTCGGCGTATCGGGTCGCCGGAATGGTAATCGCGAGGAAGATCAGGGCTGCGCCCACGTAGGGCGTGAAGTTCGCGAGTAGCGACTTGTAGACGCCGGCTTGGCGGAAGATCTCGACCGGGCCGATGAAGGAGAGCAGCGCCACGTCCTTCTGCAATGCGATGAAGAGGTTCATGTTGGCCGGGATCACCCGACGGATGGCCTGAGGCAGGATCACGAAGCGCATGGTGTCGCCGCCGGAAAGGCCAAGCGACAGGGCCGCGGCGCGCTGGCTTTCGTGGATCGAGTCGATGCCGGAGCGCAGGACCTCGGCGGTATACGCGGCATATACGAGGATCAGCGACAGCGACCCCCAAATGTAGGGCGAGTTCCACGGTCTCGGCAAGCCCAGGCCCGGGATGCCGAAGCCGATCAGGTAGATCACGAGGATCACCGGCAGGCCACGGAAGACGTCGATGAACAGCGTGGCGAACAGGCGGACCGGGGTGAGCGCGGGGCTGCGCAGGTCGCGCGCCACGGCGAGGACGAGCCCGAGGATCGCGATCAGCGGCGCGCTCCACGCAAAGATCGCCACATCCATCAGGAAGGCCTGCAGCAGGCCGGGGAAGGTACGGGCGAAGACCGAGCCGTTGAAGAACGCCCGCTGCACCGCCTCCCAGCCCGGGGTGAGGGGCACCAGGATGACAAGCGCCAGAAGTACGCCGCCGGTCGAGGCGGCGGCGATCAGGTTGGCGCGGCGGCGTTGGCGGGCCTCGAAGACCTGTCGGCGGGTGGGCATGGGCGTGTCCCTCGTTTCGGGCCGACTTTTGCCGCAGGGCAGCGGCGTGTCAAACCGTTCACATCTGTGTTTCAGGGATATAGGTAAGCATTGCGTACCTATATCCTCGGGCGTATCCCGAAGCAGGGAGTTCACGGAGGGGAAGGTCATGGACTGGCAAACTGTGCTGGCGCGGCGGACGGGGCGGATGAAGGCCTCGGAGATCCGCGAGTTGCTGAAACTGCTGGACCAGCCGGACATCATCTCGTACGCCGGCGGCATCCCCGATCCGGCGCTGTTCCCGGCAGAGGCCTTTGCCACGGCCATGTCGGAAGCGATGACCGGTCCGCGTGCCGCGCAGGCCCTGCAGTATTCCGTGTCCGAAGGCTATGCGCCGCTCAGGGCCTGGCTGGCCGATCACATGGGCACCATCGGCGTGCCGTGCGGGACGGAGAACATCGTGATCACCTCCGGTTCGCAGCAGGCGCTCGATTACCTGGGCAAGCTGCTGCTGACGCCCGGGGATACGGCGATGGTCGGCTGGCCCACCTACCTCGGGGCGCTTGGTGCCTTCAACGCCTGCGAGCCGCGGTACATTCCGCTGGACCCGTGGTCCAACACCGCGCCCGAAGATCTGCGCGCAGAGGCGGAGGCCGCGGGCGGGGCGGTCAAGATGGCCTACCTGTCGCCGGACTTTGCCAACCCAACCGGCGAGACGCTGGATGCGGAGGGCCGCGTGCGGCTGCTGGACCGGGCCGAAGCGCTGGGGATCGCGGTGATCGAGGACGCAGCCTACCAGGCGCTGCGCTATGACGGTGATCCGGTGCCGCCGATCCTTGCCACCGACATCGCCCGCAGCGGCGGGATCGAGAACACCCGGACGATCTACTGCGGTTCGTTCTCCAAGACTCTGGCGCCGGGGCTGCGCGTTGGCTGGGTCTGTGCCGCGTCCCCGGTCATCGAGCGGCTGGTGCTGATCAAGCAGGCGGCGGACCTGCATTCGCCCACCCTGAACCAGATCGCGACGGAGCGCGTGGCGCGCGGCATGTTCGACGACCACGTCGCCGGGTTGCGCCGGGTCTACGGCGCGCGGCGCGACCGCATGCTGGCGGCCCTGTCACGCGAGATGCCGGAGGGTGTCACCTGGACACGACCCGAGGGCGGGATGTTCGTTTGGGTGACGCTGCCCGAAGGCACGGACAGCGCGCAGCTGCTGGAGAGAGCCGTGCGCGAGGCGCGGGTGGCCTTCGTGCCCGGCGGCGCGTTCTTCCCGGATGGGTCCGGGCGGAACACGCTGCGGCTCAGCTTCTCCTGCGCGGACGATACCCGGATCGACGAGGGCATCGCCCGGCTGGGCAGGCTTTTGCGCTGAGGTTACTCGATCACCGGGACACCGGTGGTCTCTTCGAGCCAGCTCTTCTCGATCTCGGCCAGCGTGCCTGTATCGATCAGCTCCTGCAGGGCGGCGTCGACGCATTCCTTGAGCGGACTTTCGTTCGGCATCAGCAGGCCGAACTGGTCCGGGTTCTCCGTCCGGTCGGCGGGAAACTGGCCGAGGATTGTGCCGCCCTCGACCACGACCGCCGACAGGTAGAGCGCGGTCGGCAGATCGAAGAGCGCCGCGTCGATCTGGCCCGCCTGCATCGCTGCGGTCACGTCGACGTTGTCGTTATATAGCATCGGGTCCTTCGACGGGCCGATCAGGTCCTGCAGCATCGGCACGGCGGTGGTGTTGGCATCGGCGCCCCACACCAGCCCCTTGAGCGAGTCCATCGTGGCGGTGGCGCCGCCTTCGACCACGCGGTCTGTCGTCAGCACGGCCATGGCGGAGCTGTAGTAGGGGATCGAGAAATCGACGACCTCTTCACGCTCCGGCGTGATCGAGAACTGCTGGAGGTTGAAGTCGAAGTCCTTTTCGCCCGGCTGGATCGCCTGGTCGAAAGAGGACCGGACCCATTCCACAGCATCGGGCTCGAACCCCATCTTGGCGGCCACGGCGTAGGCGACGGCGGCCTCGTAGCCCTGACCCGATTCCGGTTTGTCGTCCAGAACCCAAGGGTAGAAGGCCGGGTTGCCGGTGGCGATGGTCAGGGTGCCGTCCTTCAGGGTCTTGCCGGCGGCGCAGTCGTTCTGCGCAAGGGCCGCGCCGGCAAGGCAAAGCGCGAGCGCGGTGGTCGTGACGAGTTTCATGTCTGGGACTCCCGGTTGGATTTTGTCCGGCAGCTTCCGTCGGTTGCCCTGCCTTGTCAATTTTGTCCTCCGCGGCGCGTTCAGGCGGGGCAGGGCTGACGGTTTTGGCAGCATGGCCAGCGGTTTGGAACCCGCGGAGGCTTGACGGCTGCGGCGGCGCGTGTCTGGCTTGAACCATCGACGCCAGCGCATTCAGGCCCGGAGATTTTCATGAAGGTCATTCATCTGTCCGATATCCATCTCGGCCCGCCGGGCATGACGAGCTGCGGCCTCGACCCTTACGACCGTCTGGCCCGCGCCTTCGGCCATATCGCCGAACACCATCGAGACGCAGCGCTTGTGGTGATCAGCGGCGACCTGACCGAGTATGCCGAACGCGAGGCCTATGCCCGGCTTAAGCAGGCACTGACGATGCTGCCGATGCCGGTGCGCCTGATGGTCGGCAACCATGACGACAGGGACGTGTTCTTCAAGGTCTTCCGGGATCATCCGAGAGACGCGGAGGGTTACGTCAACCACGCGGCGGATTTCCGGGAAGGCCGGTTCATTTTCTGCGACACGGTGGAGAAGGGCCGGGACGACGGGTCTTTCGGCCCAGATCGTCTGGGCTGGCTGACCGCCCAACTGGAAGGCTGCGACCGCGCCTTCCTGTTCTTCCACCACAACCCGCTGCACACGGGCGATCCGTCGGCGGACGCGGACTCTCTGCGGGACGCGGATCAGGGCCCTTTGCGCGACCTTCTGAAAGCCAACGCGGCGAAGGTGGCGCATCTGTTCTTCGGGCATGTGCATGCGTCGCTCTGCGGGACCATGGGGGGCATCGCCTTTTCCGGCGTGCCCTCCACGATGATGCAGCGCATCCCGAACCTGTCTCCGGCGGCACGGACGGCCATCGGCCCGCTGGACCCGTCCTATCGCGTCGTCCTGATCCGGGGCGACGACGTGGTCATCCACCAGATCCCCTTTGCCTACGATGGCGAACTCGACTGGTTCGCCAACGCATAGGGCAGGGGCCACGTCGTCTCAGCCGGGCCGGTAGACGCGGTTCGCTTCGGGGTCGTCGGCGTCGAAGGGCAGGGCGTCCAGCTCGTCCCAGACCTCTGCCGGGATCTTCGTGGCGGCCCAGTCGAGCGTCTGCTGCACGCGCTCCGGCTTCGACACGCCGATGAGCGTCGAGGTGATCCGCGGATCGCGCAGAGAGAAGCCCAGGGCGGCGGCGCCCGGTGCGATGCCGTGGTTTGCGCAGATCGCCTCGATGGCACGGACCGGCTGAAGCGCCTCGTCCGTCGCCTCCTGGTAGGTGATCTGCGGCATCTCGGCCGCGCCCTTGGCCAGCACGCCACCGGCGAAGGGAGCGGCGTTCAGGATCGCGATGTCGTTGTCGTAGGCGTAGTCGAACATCTGCGCGGCCGCCCGGTTGAGCAGGGTGAACCGGTTGTGCGAGATCAGCGCGTCGAAGGGCCGGTCGCGCAGCATCGGGAACATGATGTCGATGCGCCCCATGGCAAGACCCACGGCCTGCGCGATCCCCTCTTCCTTCAGCTTGAACAGCTCGTCCAGCGCGCCGCCTTCCCGGGTGATCTCATCCAGGTCGCGCGCGTGCTCCGGGTCGTGCAGGTGCAGCAGCGGGATGGTGTCGAGGTTCAGCGCCTTCAGGCTTTCCTCCACCGACTGGCGGACGCGGGCGGCGTCGAAGCGCCTCGTCTCCATGTCGCGGTCCAGCTTGGTGGACAAGACGAACCCTTCGGGCAATCCGCCGCGTTCCTTGATGACCTTGCCGATCCGCTCCTCGGAGCGGCCAAAGCCGTAGTTGCGCGAGGTGTCGAGGACGTTCACCTCCGAATCGAAGATGGCGTTGATGGTGTCGCGCGCGCGGTCCTCGGAGACGGAATAGCCGTAGGTGTCGGGCATATCGCCAAGCGCGCTGGCGCCGAAGCACACCTCGGTCACTTCGAGGTCGGTGCGGCCCAGTTTGTATCGGGGCATGGACATGGTCAGGTCTCCAGTCGGTAGAAGCGTGTCGCGGTCGCGCCGAAAATCGCATGTTTTGCGGCGGCGTCCAGATGGTCGGTCAGGGTGTGGGCGAGGGCGTGCCAGTTTTCGTATTCGGCGCGCAGCCGCAGGACGGGCCAGTCGCTGCCCCACATCGTGCGTTCTGCGCCAAAGACGGAAAGCGCATGGTCGGTGTAGGGGCGCAAGGCCTCTGCCGACCAGTCGGTGTCGGCCTCCGTCACGAGGCCGGAGAGCTTAAGGAAGGCCTGCGTCTGCGCGAGGTTCGACATGCCTTCGCACCATTCGGCGTGGGCTTCGGGCGTATGGGCGCGAAGCTGGGGTTTCAGGCAATGGTCCAGCACCGCGCGCAGGTCCGGGTAGCGGTCCAGCAGGCGGCGGAAGTTCGGCATGTGGCGCGGGAAGCCCAGGCAGTCGAACGTCAGGTCGAGGTCGACAAGCGCGGCGTAGGCCCATTGCACGTCGTCCCGCAACATCCAGTCGTCATCGGGCAGGTCCTGGATCATCGGGCGCACGCCCTTGAACTTCGGATGCTGCGCGAGTCGTTCGAGGGTGCGCGCCTGCGCGGGGTCCTCGAAGTCGATCCAGCCGACGACACCCGCCACATGCGGTGTCGCATCGGCGATGCCCAACAGGTACTCAGTCTCTTCCGTCGTGGGTGCGGCCTGCACGAGGACGGTCTGCGCGACACCGGTCTTCGCCAGTCCGGAAGCAAGATCGGCGGGACCGTAGGGTCGGGACAGTACCGGATCGTCCTGAGGCATCCAGCCGTAGTCGCCGCGTGCGGGGTGCCAGAAGTGGTGGTGAGCGTCGACGGTCACGGTCATCAGAACACGAGCCTCCTGTCGGTGCGCGGCACGCGGCGCAGCGTGGTCGCGTCGGGGTGGCCGGGGCGGGGCGGCAGGTCGATGCGCTGCGGCTGCCCGGTCTGCGCCGCCTCCTCGATGGCGCGCATGATGACCACGTCGGCGCGCCCTTCCGCCCCGTCGTTCTGCGGCGGCGTGCCCGTCTGGATGCAGTCGGAGAAATAGGCGATCATCGCGCCGAAGTCGTCGTTCTCCGCGGTGCGGACCTGTTCGACGACCTCTTCATCGGCGTGCCGGGTCAGGTGCAGCTCCTGCTCGAACTTGAAGCCCGGGTCGGCGGTCAGCGTCCCCTTGGTCCCAAGCACCTGCATCATGTCGCGCGCGTCGGTGCCGAAGCTCGCCATGAACTGCGCCAGCCGGTCGCCGGGGAAGCGCAGGGTGACGGCGACCGTTTCATGCGTCTCGGCAAAGCGCGGGTCGTTGTCGCCATGGCCGAACACCGCGGTGACCTCGACGGGTTGGGACTGAAAGACATGGCGCGCGGCGTTCAGGCAGTAGACGCCCAGGTCCTGCAAGGGCCCGCCCCAGTGTCCGCCTTTCAGGCGGTGGTTGCCTGCGTCGATCTGGAACCCGAAGACGGAGGAGAAGAGCCGCGGCTCCCCGATCTCGCCGCCCCTGATACGGTCCAGCATGTCGATGGTGCCGGGATCGTGGTGCAGGCGATAGGCGGTCATCAGGTAGGTGCCCGCCTCGGCGTGCGTCGCGATCATCGCGTCGCATTCGTCCACCGTGATCGCCAGCGGTTTCTCGACCAGCGCATGGCACCCGGCCCGCGCGGCGCGGATGGCAAAGTCGGCGTGGCTGCTGTTCGGCGTTGCGATATAGACCGCGTCCGCATGTCCCGACGCGAGATAGCCGTCCAGTTCGTCGTAAGAGATCACGTCGGGGATGCCGTGGAAATCGGCCAGCTCGCGGGCGCGCTCCGGGTTGCCGGTGACAAGGGCAGTGACCCGCGAATTCCCGGTCTGGTGCACGGCGGGCAGGAAGGCGATCTGGCTGATCCAGCCAGCGCCGATCACGGCGTAACGGGTCTCTGTCATGCTTGGTCCGGGTGTCTTTCAAAAGAAGAACGGTGGCGCGGAATGCGCGCCACCGCCTGTTGTTGCCTGTATCGTCTTATTCGACGCAGGTGTCGATGTTCTCGTTCGTGCAGACGTCGAGACCGGTGTAGGTCGGATCCTCGAGCGAGCCGCCTTCCTTCAGGTCCTTGAGCATCTGCATGGCGAGGTAGCCCATCTCGAACGGACGCTGACCGACCAGACCGTTGCCCAGACCGTCCTTGGTCTGCGCAACCTGCATCGGCAGGGTGTCTGCCACGACGATGGTCAGGTCGCCGGAGGCCATCTTGTCCTTGTAGGGCTCGGCCGCGCCGCGATAGGCGTTGTCGAACCACTGGGTGAAGGCACCGGTCGACAGGAACGCGGTCAGGTCGGGGTTCGCCGCAAGGATGTCCGTCATGCCCTGCACGGCGACGTTGCCGTCGTCGTTGGTGATCAGCGGGCAGCCCGAGATCTCGGTCCAGCCGCCCTGGCCGTCCAGCATGCTGCCCGGCGCTTCGCCCATGTCCTCGCCGGCCAGCGTGTCACGCGCACCCTTCAGGCGCTCGTTGTGGTTGGCCGCAGCGGCACCGCCGGTCTGCAGGCAGATCGTGCCGCCGTCAGGGTGACGGGCCTGAACCAGCTTCGCAAGTTCGACGCCGATGTCGTAGTTGTTGGTGCCGACGAAGGCCGCGCGCAGCCCCTTGTCTTCTTCCAGAAGGTCCGCGTCCCACGTGATGACAGGGATGCCTGCGGCTTCGGCCTCCTGCAGGGTCTTCGCCATGGCGGGCGCGTTCGAGGGCGACACCGCGATGCCGTCCACACCCTTGGTGATGAGGTCCTGCACGATCTGGATTTGCTCCAGCTCGGTGTGCTCACCGGGGCCGATGTATTCGCAGGTCACGCCTTCGATTTCTTCCTGCGCCTTGTAGCAGCCGTCGCGGGCGAGGTCGAAGAACGGGTTGTTCATCGCCTTGGGCACGAGGGCGAAGGTGTAGCCGCCGTGGCTTTCGGCAAAGGCCGGTGCCGCGAGGGCGCCCAGCAGGGCCGTGGCCGTCAGTAGTTTCTTCATGCGTATATCCTCCCTGAATTAGCATGAAAGTCCGGGGGTTATTTGCCCCCGCGATTGCGGATCTGTTCCAGGAGCACCGCGAGGATGAGGAACAGACCGACAAAGAATTGCTGCCAAAGCGCGGGTATCCCGGCGAGCAGAAGCGAGTTCCGGATCAGTTCGACCAGCGCGGCCCCGATGGGCGCGCCAAGCGCATAGACCACGCCGCCCATCAGGTTGGCGCCGCCGATGACGGTGGCCGCGATGACGTTCAGCTCGTAGGTGACGCCCATCGCGTTGGTGGCCGAGCCGGTGTAGCCGATGAACATGAAGGCCGCGATCCCGGTGCACATGGAGCACACCATGTAGACCGACACGATCACACGCTCGACCGGGATACCGGCCAGCTTCGCCGCGTGGGCGTTGCCGCCGATGGCAATGACCCAGCGGCCCCATTGGGTGAAGCGCCAGACCCACAGGAACAGAAGCGTCATGATGATGAGCACCCAGACGACGTTCGGAATGCCCAGAACGTCGCCGCCGCCGATCCACTCGAAGATCTCCTGGTCGGGGCCGAATTCGTAGATCATCTTGTTGTTCGAAACGACCATCGCGACGGATCGCGCCATGGCCAGCATGCCCAGCGTCACCACGAAGGGCGCGAGCCGGACGTAGGCGATCAGCACGCCGTTGATGAAACCGACGATGGCGGCGGTCACCATGCAGACGACGAAGCCGGCTTCGACCCCCCATCCGGCCTGCAGGACGAGGGCGAGGTTGATGCCGCACAGCCCCAGAAGGGAGCCGACGGAAAGGTCGATCCCGGCCGTACAGATCACAGCCGACATCCCCAGCGCCATGATGCCGAAATAGGCCATGTTGCGGGTGATGTTGAACATGTTGCGTTCGGTCATGAAGGCGTCGGAGACAAAGCTCATGACCAGTGCGATGAACAGGATCGCGATGAAGACCCAGAAGGGCTGGGTCCGGATCATGGCTCCGAAGCCCGTGACCTCCTGCCGCGACGTGATGCTGTCGTCGATGGCCGCGTGGTCGATCGGCTGCTGCGCCGTCTTGGCGTGATCTTCGGTGGGGGTGGTGTCGGTCATGCTGCTTCGATCGCTCCGATGATGAGTCCGGTGACCTCTTCGGGGGTCGTGTCGTTGATGCGCTTGTCGGCCACCTTGGTGCCGCGCCGCAGGACGGCGACCCGGTCGCAGACGTCGAAGACGTCCGGCATGCGGTGGCTGACGAGGATGACGGCGTGGCCGGTGTCCTTCAGGCGCTTGATGAGGGCGAGGACCTCCTTCACCTGCCGGACAGAGATCGCGGCAGTGGGTTCGTCCATCAGCACCAGCTTCGGGTCCGACAGCCGGGTGCGGGCGATGGCCACCGCCTGCCGCTGGCCGCCCGACATCTGCTTGACCAGGTCGCGCGGGCGGGTCTCGGACTTCAGCTCGCCAAAGAGTTCGCCCGCCTTGGCATACATGGCCTGGTAGTCGAGCTTGCGGAAGGGCCAGACCCCGGTCGAGATTTCCCGCCCGAGGAACACGTTCGCCGCCGCCGTGAGGTTGTCGCAGAGCGCGAGGTCCTGGTAGACGATCTCGATCCCGTTTTCCCGGGCCTCGATCGGCCTTGTCATGTGCACGGGCTTGCCCTCGATCAGGATCTTGCCCGCCGTTGGAGAGAAGTTGCCGGCGATGATCTTCATCAGGGTCGACTTGCCGGCGCCGTTGTCGCCCATTAGACCCACGGCCTCGCCGGGCTGAATCGTCAGGTCGATCCCGTTCAGCGCATGGATGGCGCCGAAGCTTTTGGTGATGCCTTTCAATTCGATAAGGCTCATGTCGGTCTGGTCCTCCCTGTCCGCCCCGGCCTCTGACGTGCCGGGTGCGGGCTTTGTTTGTCGTCAGCGGCGTATGGCGCGCCGCCGTTTCAGAACAGGGAGAGAACGATCCGTTCGACGTGCGGAAAGGCGACAGCGGCGCTGTCGTTTCGTCCGTCTTCCTCCCTTCCAAGTGCCGCTGATTTTGCGCGGGTCTTCGTGCCGCTGCGGCTTTGGTATACCATCGTTGGCACGGCGGACCTGACCTGACAAGAAAATTCTTCGGGAAATGTTAGCGCTGGCCAGAGCACCTGTTACCGGGGGCATCTGGGCAGACAGGCGCCGCGAGACACCGCCCGCACTGACGGGCATTCACGGTCTGCCCCGAGGCGCGCCGCCCGTCAGGACCGTGTCGCGCACAGCGGTCCGGGCAGCGCCCGGCGCATGACGCTGGTCGATTTCTCGAGTGCGGCCTTGGGCGAGAGCACCTGGTCCTGGTGAACGAGGGACAACCAGCCATCGTAGTCGTTCAGGCACAACCGGTACGCGAATCGTGCCCACCAGTCCTCGTCATGACCGTAGCCGGGGGTGGCGTAACTCCACGCGCGGGCATTGATGTCCGTCAGGCAGCCGGTGTCGATATACGAGGTCGTGGCCAGCACCGGCGGGTTGATCATGATGTCGGTGACATGGACCCGGTATAGCGCATCCCCCAGCGCGTCGATGGAGCTGATCGGGTCGGCCCCCATCAACATCAATTGCGACGGGTCGAGGTTCGCGCCGATCTGCGGGCCGATAACCTCCCGGAGGTTCTGCAACGTATAGACGTTGTGCACACATTGCCCCGCATGCATCGTGATCGCGATCCTGGACACGCCGTTTTCCCGCGCCAGCGCCGCCATGCCCGTCCAGAAAGGATAGAGCACGTCCTCCCACTGGTAGCGCAGCGCCGCGGTGTTTTCGGCCGAGTTGGAGGAGGTGATCCAGTTCGGCGCGGTGTCGGCGGCATTGGCGGCGGGCAGGCCGGACGTGGTCACAACCATCCCCACCCCGAGCGCGCCTGCCAGCCGGATGGCATCGGCCAGCGCGTCGGCATGGTCGCGCGTGGTTGGGTTGAGCGCATTGCCGGTCACGTTCAGCGCCGAGATCTCCAGTCCGCGGGCGGCGAAAGCCCTGAGGTAGGCATCGCGCGCCCTCACATCCGACAGAAGCGTCGGCACGTCGGCATGCGGCGTTGCCGACCAGCCGCCGACGTTCACCTCCACCCCTGCCAGGCCAAGCGTGGCGGCGGTGTCCAGCATCTCTTCGAACGGCAGTTGATGCAGGCTGTCGGAAAGCGTTCCGAGTTTCATGGGGCTGGTCCTTCGGTATCCAACTCCGAGGCTTAACGCGGCCAAGGTAAAGGAGAGCTTTCCCCTTGCGAAAAATCCTCCGCGGGCCAGCGCATCTAGGGGCAGTAGCAATCGTGCATCAATCTGGTCGGTAGCAGGTTGACCCGGGCCGCGACCGACCGCAGTATCCCGGCAGATCCCTGCGGCAAAGCGGGGACGACATGGGAGGAATTCGTAATGCTGACAAGACGCGGAGCGCTGCGCGCCGTCGTGGCCGGATCCGTTTCGGCCCTTGCCCTGACCGCCGGAGCGGCCCAGGCCGTGGAACTCGACCTGATGATCTCGGACGTGGACGGCAAGGCAGCCATCATCCAGGAGTTCGCGGAACGCTACCAGAAGCAGAACCCGGACGTTCAGATCACGCTCAACGCCGTGGGCTACAACGTGATCCGCGAGCAGCTTCCGATCCAGCTCGAGGCGGGCACCGGGCCGGACCTGTCGTTCGTCACCAACCTTGGCGGCATGCACCCCTATTACGTCGACCTGACCCCGCACGTCGATGCCGAGGCTTGGGAAGCCGCCTATGGCGCGGTCCTGCCGTGGTACCGTGCGGGCACCGAGGGCGGGATCTACGGCTTCCACACCGAGATGACGGTGACCGGTCCCTACGTGAACCTCACCATGTTCGAGGAAGCGGGCGTGGACCTGCCGGAACCGGGCGCGACCTGGGAAGAGTGGGCAGAAGCCACGCAGGCGGTCATGGACGAGACTGGATCCTATGCCGGGATGGTGATGGACCGCTCCGGCCACCGCTCCGCCGGTCCGGCCATGTCCTACGGCGCCAAGTACTTCGACAGCGAAGGCAACCTGATCGTCGACGAAGGCTTCAGGACCTTCGCGCAGATGATGCTCGACTGGCATGAAAGCGGCCTGATGCCCGCCGACATCTGGCCCGCCGCATCGGGCGCCAAGTACACCAACGGCAACGAGCTGTTCTTCAACCAGGAAGTGCCGTTCTACATGTCCGGGTCGTGGAACACCTCGAACGTGCAGGACAACGTTGGCGACGCCTTCGACTGGAAGGTGGTTCCCGTTCCCTGCGGTCCCGAGGGCTGCGGCGTGATGCCGGGCGGCGCGGGTCTCGTGGCTTTCAAGTCCGGCGACGCCGAAAAGGAAGCCGCCGCGGCCGCCTTCGTCGGCTGGATGGGCGAAGAGGAACAGGCGCGCGAGTGGTACGCCCGCACCTTCGCGATCCCGGCGCACGCCGGGCTTCAGAAGGAGGGCCTGGACTACCAGGCCGCCGGCGCGACCGAGGCCGTGGCCGAGGCGCTCAAGACCTTCACCGATATGGCGGCTGCCGCCGCCGAAGAGACCCCGCAGGCCTACGACCTTCAAGGCTCGCAGTTCGGCTTCGTCATGTACAACGCGACCGTGCAGTACCTGTCGGCCGCGATGAACGGCGAACTGACGCTGGACGAGGCGATGGAGAAGATTTCCGAGGAACTGGAAACCAACGCCCGCTGACGGATGCGCATGGGGCGGGCCACGGTCCGCCCCGTCACGCCGCACCCCCCTTGGAACGGGAGAGACCATGACACCGGCCGGACTGGCGATGACCATCCTCGGGCTTGCCTGGGTCGTGGGGGGCGCGGCGTGGCTTCTGAGCCACCGAAGCTACACCCTCCGGCAGGTGCCCCGCTTCTTCGCCGATCTGCTGGGGTTCCCGGTGGAGCTGTCGCAAAGCCTGTTCGGACGGATCGGCGTGCCTTACGCGCTGCTCCTGCCGAACATGCTGATCTTCGGCTTCTTCACCTTCCTGCCGATGATCCTCAACGTCTATGTCTCGATGACCGGCGGATCGTCCATCGCGCTCTTCGACCGGCCCTTCGTGGGGCTGGAGAAGTACCGGGACATCTTCGACTGCGCGAACATCTTCATCCCCAAGACCTGCAGCAACGCCGGCTACAACTTCTGGACCGGCATGTTCAACACGCTCTGGTTCGTGGTCATCCAGGTGCCCGTGATGGTCGTGGTGGCGCTGCTGACCGCGCTGGTGGTCAACCGCAACATCCGGGGCAGGGGGTTCTGGCGGGCAATGTTCTTCTACCCGGTGATGCTGTCGCCGGTGGTCATCGCCAACATCTGGAACTGGGTCCTGCATCGCAAGGGGGCACTGAACGCCGCGATCGGCGGCACGCAGGACACGCTCTCGACACTCGCCGGGCTGTCGGGCTTCGACATCGCGGCGACCGTGGTCTTCGGCATCGTGCTGATGGTGGTCTCCGAGCGCACCCTGCGCGGCGAGGGCGGTCTCTCCACCGCCTGGGCGGGTGTCTTTTGCGGGGTCTTCGCACTCCTGACCGCATGGGCACAGCCGCTGTCCATGGTGGGCCTGCCCGGCAGCGGCTGGCTGGGGCTGGCGCTGGCGGCGCTGCTTTTGTGGCTGGTGGCCAGCGAACGGGCCATCGCCCGCGCGGCGGTGATCGGCTTCGGCATCGCCGCCGTCCTCATGCTGCTGTCGATCCAGTTCGACGCGGTCTTCGACTACGGGCGCTACCGCCCGGTGAACTGGCTGGTGACGCCCAACACCGGCTGGCCCTTCTTCTGGCTGGTCTTCGTCTTCTGCTGGTCGCACATGGGCTTGTACATGCTGATCCTGCTGGCCGGCCTTCAGGCCATCCCAGCCGACCTCTACGAGGCCGCCAAGATGGACGCGACGAAACCCTTCCGTGCATTCCGCCGCATCACCCTTCCGCTGGTCATGCCGACCCTGACCGTCGTACTTGTGCTCTCGCTCATCCGCTCCTTCCAGATCTTCGACGAGGTTTACCTGCTGACCGGCGGCGGCCCGGGGCGCGAAACCTTCATGGTCGTGCAGAACATCTACGAGGTCGCCTTCTCCTCGAACCACCCCGACTACGGACAGGCGGCCGCCGGATCGATCCTCATGGCGGTCGTCATCGCCGTCTTCACCTTCTTCCAGCTCTGGTTGACACGGAGGCAATCGGACCTTTGACACACACGCCATCCATCCACAGACAGGCGCCCGCCCTTCGCCTTGGCCGAAATACCTCCGCCGGAGGCATCCGCCCCCACCACCCGCACCACGGGCGGAGACCCGCATGAGCGTCGCCACCTTCCTTTCCCGCACCTCCGGCAACCGCGAGACCGCCGAACGCATCGGCATCCAGGACGTGCTGGCCTACGGTTACCTCGTGCTGGGCGTGCTGGTCATCCTGGTGCCGGTGCTCTGGACGCTGTTCTCCTCCATCAAGCCCGAAACCGCCGTCGACAGCTTCGATACCCGCATCCTGCCGATGAGCCAGGTGATGCAGGATATCGACGGCGTGGGCGAGAAACCCGTCTGGATCTGGACGGCGGAGGACGGCACGGAGGCGCTGGTCTTCAAGGCGGGGCCGACGCGCAAGATCACGGAGGTGGCGCGGCTCGACGCCCCAGAAGACGTCTTCGAGGTGCCGCGCGAACAGCTGCGTGAGAAGGAGGAAATGCGCGTTGCGGTGGAGAACTACCTCGACCCGATCCTGAAGCGGAACGGGCAGGAGACGTTCAACTTCTTTACCTATCTCGCCAACTCCGTCTTCGTCACGGTGGCGGCGACGCTGATCACGCTGCTGATCAACGCCATGGCCGCATTCGCCCTGTCGAAGTACCGCTTTCCCGGGCGGCTGACCTTTACCATCCTGATCGTCGCCACGCTCCTGATCCCGGCCTCGATCATCCTCGTGTCGCTGTTCTTCGTGGTCTGGTCGTTCGGGATCTTCGGCTCGCTCTGGGGCGTGATCATTCCCGCCGCCGCCACGCCTACGGGGGTGTTCCTGCTCAGGCAGTACATGCTGACCATTCCCGACGAACTGCTGGAGGCCGCGCGCATGGATGCGGCGTCGGAATGGCGGATCTTCTGGCGGATCGTGCTGCCGCTTTCTCTGCCCGCGCTCAGCGTGCTGGCCATCCTCAGCGTGATCTGGCGCTGGAACGACTTCCTCTGGCCGCTGATCGTTCTGATCTCCGACCCGACGAAACACACGCTGCAACTGGGCCTCACCCAGTTCGCCGGAGAGTTCAACTCCGACTTCCATTACATCCTTGCCATGACCGTGGTGACGCTGATCCCGATCACGCTGGTCTTCGTCTGGCTGCAGCGGTTCATCACCACCGGCATCGCCACGACCGGGCTGAAATGACAGGTTCGACATGACCGACACGACCCACGCGCTGGAGCTGAACCAGATCCGCAAGAGCTTTGGCCCCGTCGACGTGATCCACGGCATCGACCTCGCCATCGAGGACGGGGAGTTCGTGGTCTTCGTCGGTCCCTCCGGCTGCGGGAAGTCGACACTGCTGCGGCTGATCGCGGGGCTGGACGATCCGACCTCGGGCGACATCGTGCTGAACGGCAAGCGGGTGAACGGCATCCCCGCATCCGAACGCGGCCTCAGCATGGTGTTCCAAAGCTATGCGCTCTACCCGCACATGTCGGTCCGCCAGAACCTGTCCTTCGGGCTGGAGAACATGCGCATGCCGCGCGAGGAGATCACGCAGCGCGTGGATGCCGCCGCGAAGATGCTGCAGATCGATCAGCTGCTGTCGCGCCGTCCCGGGCAGCTGTCCGGCGGCCAGCGGCAGCGCGTGGCCATCGGACGCGCCATCGTGCGCGAGCCTGTGATCTTCCTGTTCGACGAGCCGCTCTCGAACCTCGACGCTGAGCTGCGGCTGCAGATGCGGGTGGAAATCAGCGACCTGCACGCCAAGCTGGGCAACACGATGATCTACGTCACACACGACCAGATCGAGGCGATGACCATGGCCGACCGCATCGTCGTCCTGCGCGGCGGCCGGATCGAACAGGTGGGCCGGCCGCTCGACCTCTACAACACCCCGGCGAACCGCTTCGTCGCCGGTTTCATCGGCGCGCCGCAGATGAACTTCCTGAACGGGGTCCTGGAAGGCGGTGTGCTGAAGCTCGACTGCGGGATGGTCCGCGACGTGCCCTGCGCTCACGCGGGCAAGGTCACGCTGGGCATCCGCCCGGAACGGATCGGCGTCTCGCTCGACGGGCACGGGGACGAGGTCATTACGGTCGAGAACTACGAACAGCTCGGCGCCGTGACCTACATCTACGGCGCCTTCGCGAACGGCGAACGCCTGACCGTGCAGCACGCCCACCAGATCCCCCTGAAGCGCGGGCAACAGATCGGCGTGACATTCCCCACCGAAGCGTTCCATCTGTTCGGAGAAGACGAAAAGACACTGGAGATGACACGGTGAAATGCGCACTGATCGGCCTTGGCATGGTCTCGCAGACCTACGGCGACGCGATTGCCAAATGCGAGACGGTGGACCTGTCGCTGGTCTACGCGCGCAGCCCTGACGCGCGCGAGGCATTCCTTTCCGACTGGCCGCAACTGAACGCCCGCGCGGCGTCGAACGTGGACGAGATCGCCGCCTCCGACGTTGACTTCGTGATCCTGACGACGCCCCCCAACGCGCGCTCCGAGATCGTCGAGACGCTGGCTGCGGCGGGCAAGCCGATCCTGATGGAGAAGCCGGTGGAGCGTACGCTGGAAGCCGCCACCGCTCTGGTCGAACGGTGCGAGGCGGCGGGCGTGCCGCTGGGGATCATGCTCCAGCACCGCGCCCGTCCTGTCGTCGCCGACCTGCGCGCGGTGATCGGCGACCTGGGGCCCCTGCGCATGGCCGAGGTCAACGTGCCGTGGTGGCGTCCGCAGGCCTATTACGACGAGCCGGGCCGGGGCACCTATGCGCGTGACGGTGGGGGGGTGATGATCTCTCAGGCGATCCACACCATGGACCTGATGCTGTCGCTGACCGGCCCGGTGACCGAGGTGTCTGCCATGTCCGCCACGACCGGGTTCCACGACATGGAATCCGAGGACTTCGTCTGCGCCGGGCTGCGCTTTGCCAACTGCGCGGTCGGGCAACTGTTCGCGACGACCGCCAGCTTCCCGGGGAGGGGAGAGACCGTCACCCTGCATTTCGCCGAAGGCTCCGCGCATCTCGAAGCCGGGCAATTGAAGATCGATCGCCGCGACGGTACGTCCGAGGTGCTGGGGCAGGCCGCGACCTCGGGCGCGGGGGCGGATCCCATGGCCTTCACCTCCGACTGGCACCGCTTCGTGATCGAGGACTTCGCGCAAAGCCTGACCGACAAGCGTGCGCCGCTTGTCCCGGGGCGCGACGCGCTGGAGGTGCACCGCCTGATCGCGGCACTCGAAAAGGCCGGGCGCACCGGCACGACCGTTTCCCTGAAGGATATCTGACATGAGCCTGAAGCTGGGCGTACTGGGCATCGACCACGGGCATATCTTCGGAATGCTCGGCGGCATGAAGGCGTTGGGGTGTACCTGCGCGCAATACTGGACCGACGGCCCCGCCGTCACCGAGGACAAGTTCAACGAGGTCTTCCCGGAGGTGGCCCGCGTCAGCGACCGGCGCGAGATCCTCGACGCCGATCTGGACATGATCCTGATCTCCGCCGTGCCCGCCGACCGCGCCGCACTGGCGATCGAGGCAATGGAAGCGGGCAAGGATGTCATGGTCGACAAGCCGGGCTGCACCACGCTGGACCAGCTCGACGCGATCCGCGACTGCGTGGCCCGGACGGGCCGTATCTGGTCGGTGAACTTCTCCGAGCGGTTCCAGGTGCGGGCGGCGGCCAAGGCATCGGAACTGGTGGCCGCGGGCGCCATCGGGCGCGTCGTGCAGGTGGTTACGCTGGCCCCCCACAAGCAGAACCTGAAGACGCGCCCCGAGTGGTACTTCCAGAAGGAGCGGTACGGCGGCATCCTCTGCGACATCGGCTCCCACCAGGTGGACCAGTTCCTGCATTTCACCGGCTCCACCGACGTGACCATCGCCCATGCGCTGGCAGAGAACACGACCCGCCCCGAGTATCCCGGCTTCCAGGACTTCGGCGAGATGACCCTCGTCGGCGACAAGGGGCACGGCTACCTGCGTCTCGATTGGTTCACCCCGGACGGCCTGCCCACCTGGGGCGACGGGCGGCTCTTCCTGCTGGGCACTGAGGGCACCATAGAATGCCGGAAATACACCGACATCGGACAGCCGCACCGCACCGATAACCTCTACCTCGTGAACGCGGAGGAGAACGTGCACATCGACTGCCGCGATGTGGAACTGCCCTACTTCGGGCGCCTCATCGCGGACGTGCAGGACCGGACGGAAACGGCTGCCACGCAGGCCCACACCTTCCGCACGATGGAGATCGCGATCCGGGCGCAGATGAAGGCGGACGGACTGTGACGCGGGTCGCCATCATAGGCGCGGGCATCGGGGCCGAACACCTCGCCGCCTATGCCGAACTCCCCGAACTGTTCGAGGTGGCGACGGTCTGCGACCTGAACCTCGCCCGGGCCGAGGCGGTCGCCTCTCCCCATGGCATCCCGTCGACGGCGGATTTCGACGCGGTGCTGGCGTCGGATGTGGACCTGATCGACGTCTGCCTGCCGCCGCACCTTCATCTGTTTGCCTGCCTCAGGGCGCTGGAGGCGGGCAAGGACGTGGTCTGCGAAAAGCCCCTCGTCGCCTCGCTGGCCGAGGCGGACCAGCTGATCGCTAAGGCGGCAGAGACCGGGGGCAGGGTCTTTCCGGTGTTCCAGTACCGCTTCGGCCTGGGCACCGCGCAACTGCGCGCCATCGTCGACGCCGGGCTGGCGGGCAAGCTCTACGCCGGCACGATCGAGACACACTGGAACCGCGACGCCGCCTATTACGCCGTGGACTGGCGCGGGACATGGGCCGGCGAGCGGGGCGGCGCGATCCTCGGCCACGCGATCCACATCCACGATTTCCTTCCGGCGTTCCTCGGCCCCGTCGCGCGCGTCTACGCCGAACTGGCGACCCGGGTGAACGAGATCGAGGTGGAGGACTGCGCCGCCCTGTCGCTGCGGATGGAGAGTGGCGCGGTCCTGACCTCCTCGGTCACTCTGGGCGCGGCGACGGACACCACGCGGATGCGGCTGGTCTTCGAGGGCGTGACGGTCGAGACCGGCCTGTCGCCCTACAAGCCCGCCCAGTCCGCATGGCAGTTCACCCCGCGCGTACCGGTCACGGCCGAGCAGATCGCAGAGGTGCTGTCCGGGGTCGGCCCGCAGGATGTCGGCTTCACCGGGTTTTTCCGCGCGGTCGGAGAGGCCCTGGCCGGGAAGGGCGGGCGCGAGGTGACTCTGGCCGACGGACGCCGGTCGCTGGAGTTCGTCAGCGCGATCTACCAGTCGTCCCGCACAGGCCTGCCGGTCAACCTGCCGCTGGGGCCTGATTTCCCGCTTTACGATGGCTGGTTGCCCGCCTGAGACATGGACCGGGTTGACAACCCTGCCGGCGATGGCCGGCGGGGTGGCGGACTTCGACGCCCTTTACGGTGCGTTGCCCGCACCGCCGGATGCCGTGTCGTTCGAACGCATCGCAACCTCCGAACCCGGCATGGAGCGGATCGTGATCGAGGTGACGGTCGGGGTGCGTCGCCTGCGGGTCGATGCCGGATTGTGGTTGCCGCCGGGCGCCGGGCCGTTTCCGCTGGTGGCGGGGCTGGACTTCCTTGGTCCCGTGGGCATCACGACCACTGACGTTTTCCCCTCTGATCCCTACGCCGTGGTGCAGGCGCCCGAGGCGCTGGGAGGGCATGGCACATTGCAGGAGTTCCAGCGCGGGGCGTCCGGATATCGCTGGCCGGTGAGGATGCTCTGCAAGCGGGGATACGCGGTGCTCGTCAGTTGCTACGGGTCGTGGGTGCCGGATTCGCAGGCTGCCTGGGACGAGACCGGGGTGAGGCCGCTGACCGGGGCAACCGATGCCGGTGCGATTTCCCTCTGGGCCTGGGCGATCATGCGGCTGCTCGATGTGGCGCAGCGCTTGCCCGAACTCGACCCCAAGCGCCTTGCCGTGGCCGGGCATTCGCGGTTGGGCAAGGCGTCGCTCTGGGCCGCGGCGCAGGACACCAAGATCACGGCTGTCTGGGCCAATGCGTCCGGCTGTTGCGGTGCCGCGCCCGAGGCGCACGGCATCGGCGAAACCCGCGCGCAACTGATCGGGAGGTTTCCGCACTGGCTTCGGCAGGGTGGTCCTGGGGTCGTTGGCGTACCGGATCAGCAGGCTCTGCTCGCTCTCTGCGCGCCGCGGCGGCTGTACCTGTCCGGTGCGGTGGGCGACCTCTGGGCCGATCCGGTGGGCAGTTACCTGGCGCTCACCACGGTCGGCGGAGAGGATTGGCCCGATGTGGCGTCCATGTGGGACCCGGGCCGACAGATCCTGCGCGGGGCGTCGGGGTGGCATCTGCGCCCGGGCGGACACGAGATGCTGCCCCATGACTGGATGCGCTTTCTGCACTTCCTCGACGCCGCGGGTTTCTGAGGCGGCCCGGATCAGGCCGCCCGTGACGTTGCGCTGACCGTCGCCGGGGCGTCGAGTTCCGGCACCTTCAGCTTGATCAGGATCGTCTGCAGCCCGGTCGCCTCCTGCCGCATCCGTTCCGTCGCGGTCGTCGTCTCGTCGACCATGGCGGCGTTCTGCTGGGTGACCATGTCCATCTGCGCGATGGCCGCGTTGACCTCGCTCAGGGCTGTCGACTGCTCGCGCGAGGCAGAGGCGATGTCCGTGGACAGTTGCGCCACGTGGTCGAAGTTCTGGACGATGGTCTGAAGCGTCTCTGCCGCGCGCTGGATCAGGTCCACGCCGGAGCCCACTTCCTGCGAACTGGCCGAAACGAGGTCCTTGATCTGCTTGGCCGCGTCGGAGGCGTTGCCAGCCAGCACCCGGACCTCTTCGGCGACGACGGCAAAGCCGCGTCCGGCGGAGCCTGCGCGCGCCGCCTCAACCCCTGCATTCAGCGCAAGGAGGTTTGTCTGGAACGCGATGTCGTCGATCATGCCGATGATCTGCGTGATCCGGTCGGAGGAGGTCTGGATACGGCCCATCGCCTCCGAGGCCTCGGCCACCGTGGCGGCGCCTGCCTCTGCCGTGCGGGCCGCGTCGTCGGCCACGGACTTCGCCCGGTTTGTGTTGTCGGACGATTGCCGGACGTTTTCTGTCAGCTCGTGGATCGCCGCCGCCGTTTCCTCCAGCGATGCCGCCTGGCTGGCCGTGCGGTTCGACAGGTCGGAGGTGCCGGTGTTCACGTCGGAAATCATGCCGAGCAGGCTGTCCATCGTCGCCGACACCTGTGCCAGCGTCTGTCCGAGCTTGAAAGTCGCCTCGTTCAGCTTGCGCCGCACCGGATCGAAGGTGGCGGGGAAATCGCTTGTCTCAGCCGATGGGATCACATGCGTCAGGTCCCCGGCGGCCATCTTGTCGATGGCGGTGTTGATGTGCTGGAAGGCGCAGGTCTGTTCCTCGGCGAGGACCATGAAGGTCGTCTCCACCACACGCTCGATATCGAGTGAGAAGGCGCGGACCAGCACGCCGATCTGGTTGCGGATCAGGTCCACCGAACGCCCGCGGAATCCGATGCGGCACTTCTTCAGGAAGATCGACACCAGATCCGACGTCGCCTGTGAATAGGACGCCATGTAGAATTCGAGCGGCAGCTTGATCCGCGCATGTGTTCGGCCGATCCGCTCGATCGAGGCGAAATACTCGGCGTCGAACTGCGCGGTCAGGATACGTTCCCAGTGCTTCTTCTGGGCTGACCGGGCAAAGGCCATGCGGTCGGGCCCGTCGAAGAAAGCAGCCGTTTCGGGATTGGCCGTCGCCCGGGCGTAGAAATTTTCCAGCACCGTGTCGAGTTCCGGCAGGAGGAGCACGCCAGCCTTGATCAACATCTCGCGGTGTTCGCCGTCAAGCTGGTAAGTTTTCAGTTTGGTTTCAAAATCGTGGGTCATCTCTTGTCCGTCCCCTTCGCTGGAGGTGACCCAAGGTGAACCCAAATCCATTAACAAGCCGTCGCCCGGAGCGGCTGCGCGACCGCCAATGTCCCTTGCATTTAAGGCGAATGCCGGCGCGAGATCAGACCGATACCTTGGCCAGAAGCTCGTCGCGATCCGTATCCGCGCGGGTGGCGTTATGGATCACACGGCCCCGTTCCAGCGCGACGAAATGGTCGCCCAGCTCATAGGCGAAATCGAAGAACTGCTCGACCAGAACGATGGCCATGTCTCCCTTTGACCGCAGGTATTTGATCACCTCGCCGATCTGCTTGATGATGTTGGGCTGGATGCCCTCGGTCGGTTCGTCCAGCAGCAGGAGCTTCGGCTGCGCGATCATCGCGCGGGCGATGGCGAGCTGCTGTTGTTGCCCCCCCGACAGGTCGCCGCCGCGGCGGTTCAGGAAGCTCTTCAGGATCGGGAAAAGCTCGAAGATTTCGTCTGGAATTGTCCATTGATCCTTCGGGATGCAGGCATACCCGGTTTCGAGGTTCTCGCGCACCGTCATCAGGGGGAAGATGTCGCGGCCCTGCGGCACGTATCCGATTCCCGCGCGGGCCCGCGCCTGTGGCGGGGTGGAGGCCGGCACGTCCTGACCGTTCAGGATCATCGTGCCGCCGGAGCGCGGATGCGTGCCGGAGATCGCCTTCAGAAGCGAGGTCTTGCCGACCCCGTTGGTGCCCATCAGGCAGGTGACCGCGCCGGGCTTCGCCTCCATCGAGATGTCGTAGAGGATCTGGCTGTGACCGTAGTGCAGGGTCAGGTCGGAAAGCGTGAGCATGGGCTGTCCTGTCAGTGCGGGCCGTGGAAGGCTTGGCGGTGTGGCGCGGGGCGGGGCATCGGCCTCAGCGCCCGAGGTAGACTTCGATGACCTGCGGGTCGGAGGTCACGTGGTCGATGGAGCCTTCGGCCAGCACCGACCCTTCGCACAGCACGGTGACCTTGCAGCCGAGGCGGCGGATGAACTCCATGTCGTGCTCGACGACGACAACGGCGCGGGTCTTGGCGGCCTCGACCAGCATCTCGGTTGTCTTCTCGCGCTCTGCCGGGGTCATGCCGGCGGCGGGTTCGTCGACCAGCAGCAAGCGCGGTTCCTGGGCCAGCAGCATGCCGATTTCCAGCCATTGCTTCTGGCCGTGCGACAACTCGCCCGCGATGCGGTTCAGGCTGTCCGACAGGCCGGTGCGTTCGGCGATCTCCTCGATCCGCTCGGCGCCTTGCCTGGTCTTCTTGTAGAACAGCACGTCGAAGGGGCCGCGCGGGTTCTTCAGCGCCATGGCGAGGTTCTCGCGTACGGTCTGGGCCTCGAAGACGGTGGGTTTCTGGAACTTGCGGCCCACGCCTTCGCGGGCGATCTGGCTTTCGGACATGCCGAGCAGGGAGATGTTCTTGTCGCCCCAGATCACCCGCCCCTCGTCGGGCTTGGTCTTGCCGGTGATGATGTCCATGAAGGTGGTCTTGCCCGCGCCGTTCGGCCCGATGATGGCCCGCATCTCCGGTTCGCCGATCTGGAAGGACAGGTTGTTGATCGCCTTGAACCCGTCGAAAGAGACGGAGACGCCGGACATTTCGAGAAGGGTGCTCATGATTTCCTCACGATCTTGTCGACCAGCCCGCCAAGGCCCTGCGGGGCGAAAAGGGTGACCGCCACGAAGGAGAAGCCGAGCAGCACAAGCCACCAGTCGGTCCACTTGACGGTGTAGAACCCGAGGTTGATGTCGGGCGCGCCGCCGCCGGTGAACCAGCTCGACAGGAGTGTGACGAAGACGGTACCCAGCACGGCACCGTAGAGCCGGCCGCGCCCGCCGATGGCCACCCAGACGGCAAGGTAGATCGACGCAATGGGGGCGATCTCGGCCGGGTTCACGATGCCCGCCTGCGGATAATAGAGGGCGCCCGCGATGCCCGAGACCACGGCAGTCAGGGTAAAGACGAAGAGCTTGTAGCTTTCCACGTGGTAGCCGAGGAACCGCACCCGCCGCTCGTCGTCGCGGATGGCACGAATGACGGAGCCCATCTTGCCCGAGGTCACGAAGGCGAAGAGCACGTAGCCCAGACCCAGCGCCAGCGCGGAGGCCCAGAGGAAGTAGACGGAGATGACGCTTTGCGGCACGTCCGTTGCGCCGGGGATGTTCTGCAGGCCCGACAGACCGTTGTTGCCGCGCAGGCCGCTGTCGTTCTGGAAGAGGTAGAGCGACAGCGCCAGCGTCATTGCCTGGGTCAGGATCGACAGGTAGACGCCGGTGACGCGCGACCGGAAGGCCAGCCAGCCGAAGACCAGCGCCAGGAGGCCCGGCACGACGATGACCATCAGGAGCTGCAGCGGCAGCGAATGCGCAAAGGCCCAGATCGGCGGGAACTCCGACGCGCCGACGACGCCGAAGATCTGCGAGGCGATGGCGTCCGAGATCTCCTGCCCCGTGGGCGGGATGACCTGGTTCGACATGGAGCGGGCGACGATGGTCTCGGTCCGGGCGTACATCAGCCACATGCCGATGGCGTAGCCGCCGATCCCGAAGAACGCGAAGTGTCCGAGCGAGAGGATGCCGCAGTAGCCCCAGACCACGTCCATGGCGATGGCGATCAGGCAGAGGCAGAGCGTCTTGCCCAGCGTCTTCACGAAGGAGGTGGAGATCAGGCCGGTGCCGAAGGCCTCGGATGTCACCGTCACGACGAGGGTGAACAGCCCGAGGATGGCGATGAACCAGAGGATCGAGGGGTTCTGCGCGAAGAAGCTGCGGTGTGTCGGTCGGGCTTTGGTCATGTATCGGCTCCGCGGTCGGCGGGGGAGGTGTTGCGCCCCGGCAGGCCGGGCCGCCCGGGGGCGGGGGGGCGCGGGGGGGGCCGCCGGGGGGGGGGGGGGGGGGGGGGCGGGGGCGGCGGGGGAAGGGGGAGGGGAACGTTCCACGGCGGCGCACCAGAGGAGGATGTGGACGCCGTGGGCGGCCGCGCGATGCGCGGCCGAAAGGGGCTCTGCCCCTCTGCCTGCGGCATTCACCCCGAGGTATTTCAGCCAAGATGAAGGCGCCTGGAGCGGCGTGTCCTCGGGCGCGTCGCCGAAGGCCGCGGTGACGGGGTAGCCGGGCGGGACGGAGGTGAAGAGGGAGCGCATCGTGATCAGTCTCCTGCCGCGCGGCCCTTGAGGGCGACGATGCCCTTGGGACGGAACTGGATGAAGAGGATGATGAAGAGGATCATGTAGGTTTGCGCCGCCAGCGTGTTGGACGGGTTGAACCACTCGATGCCCTTCTGCAGGATGCCGATGAGGCCGGCGCCCGCAAGCGTGCCCCAGACGTTGCCGACGCCGCCCACGACCACGGTCATGAAGGACTGCACGATGTAGTCGGAGCCCATTTCCGAGGTCACCTTGGCATAAAGGCCGATGGCCACGCCGGCGATGCCCGCGATGCCGGAGCCCAGGCCGAAGGTCATCATCTTGATGCGGTCGGGATTGATGCCCATCGACGCAGCCATGCGCGGGTTCTGGGTGACGGCCCGGACCTCGAGCCCGAGGCGGGTCTTCTTCAGGATGAAGAGGAGCAGGCCGAGGAACAAGAGCGCCAGCACGAAGATCGCGATGCGGATGTAGGAGATCGCGATGACCTCGTTGATCTGCCAGGCGCCATCGAGCCAGGAGGGCGAGGTCAGCGGGCGGGCCTGCGTGCCGAAGATGTTCTTGGCGAGCTGCTGCAGCGCGATGGAGATCCCGAAGGTCGCGAGCAGGGTTTCCAGCGGGCGATGGTAGAGCCAGCGGATCACCAGCCGCTCCATGGCGACGCCCGCGGCAAACGTGATCGCGAAGGCCAGCGGCAGGGCCACGATCAGCGACACGGTATAGTTCGGGATGAACTGCTGGACCACGTAGCCGGTGTAGGCGCCCATCATGATGAATTCGCCATGGGCCATGTTGATGACACCCATGACGCCGAAGGTGATGGCGAGCCCGATGGCGGCGAGGAAGTAGATCGAGGCCAGGGACAGCGCGTCGAGCGCGAGGTCGGCGGTCTGGCTGGCGGCGACACGGGTCTGCACGCCAGCCTGCGCCTCGTTCGCGGCGTCGGTGATCGCCTTGTTGTTCTCTCGGTAGGTCTCGTAGATCGTCCAGCTGGCGAGCGTGGCGTCGATGCCCTCGGGGGTGGCGCGCGGCGGCAGGGCGCCTTCGGTGGCGAGCCGGTCGTAGGCTTCTTCGCGTGCGGCCTGGGTGTTCAGCGTGTTGATCGAGACACCGGCGATCTTGTTGTCCTCGACCTGCGTTTCCAGCGCGGACCTCAGTTGCGAGGCGCTCAGGATCGGCGGCAGGTCGGTTTCCTCGCCGATCATGGCGTAGGCCTGTTCGCGCCTCAGATCCGATCCGATCTCCAGGACGCGGGCGACGTTGGCATCGTCGGGCACCTCCTGCGCGATCTCCGTCTGGGTTGCGAGGATCTGTGAGAGCACGGCCCGCCCGTCGACGGAGAGGTCGTCGGAGAGGGATGTGATGGCCTCGATCCGGGCCTCGTCGTTTTCGCCGTAACGTGCGGCGAGGTAGTTCATCAGCCGTTCCTTGCGGCGCTTGAGGGCGGGGTCGGGTTCGTCCTCGATGGACCGGGCGAGGGGCTCCATCTGCGAGGGATCGAGGTTGCGCGATATGGCGTCGAGCGCGTCGCGGCGGCGGACGATGTCGGGATCGGAAAGCTGGAACTGCACCAGCGCCTCGGAGATCACCTTGCGGACGCCGCCGTTGGGCTTGATCTGGTCGAGGGAGGCAAGCTCCACCTCGGGCACGGGTTCGGCGGTGGCCACGTCCAGCACGGTCTTCTTGCGGACGATGTAGAAGGTGCCGTCATCGGCGACCCAGACCTGCTTGTCCCGCAGGCTTTCGAGGAACACCGGAACGGAGGGCAGCCCGGAGGCGGTCAGCGCCTCGAGCGCGGGGCCGACCTTGGTGCGGGAGGGCTTGGCCAGCTCTGCCTGGTGCTCCTGCAGGATCGACTGGAGGTCCTGGGCATGGGCTGTTGCGGGCAGTCCGAGCAACAGGAGAACCGCGAGGAGGGCACGAAGCATGGCGAGCGCCTGTATATGGGGAAGATCGGGAGACATGGCGGGGTCAGTGCCCCGCCATGCCGGCGTACTGTCCGGATGGCGTGCGGCGCGCGTGGCGCCGCCGCCGTCAGGAGATCAGTAGTTGGACTTGATCTGCACGCAGGTGGAGGTCTCGGTGTTGTACATGCCGCACTGGAGGTCTTTCCAGTCGGACTCGAGCACCGCGGATTCCGGCAGGAAGTCGGTCCATGCATCGCCCGGGACCGGCTCGGTCGAGGAGATGATGTCGAACTGGCCGTCTGCACGGATCTCGCCGATCAGGACCGGCTTGGAGAGGTGGTGGTTCACGCCCATCACGGCGGTGCCGCCGGTCAGGTTCGGGAATTCCTGGCCCCACATCGCTTCGCGCACGGCGTCGACATCGGTGGTGCCGGCCTGCTCAACCGCGTTCACCCACATGTTGAAGCCGATGTAGTGGGCTTCCATCGGGTCGTTGGTCACGCGCTTCTCGTCGCCGATGAAGGCATGCCACTGCTCGATGAACTCGGCGTTGGCCTCGGTGTCGGCGGACATGAAGTAGTTCCACGCGGCGAGGTGGCCGACGAGGTTGGAGGTATCCAGACCCGACAGTTCCTCTTCGCCCACGGAGAAGGCGACGACCGGGATGTCGTCGGCAGAGATGCCTGCCGCGGCCAGTTCCTTGTAGAAGCCGATGTTGGCGTCGCCGTTGATGGTGGAGATCACACCGACCTGCTTGCCGTCTTCACCCAGCGCCACGACGTCGGACACGATGGTCGCCCAGTCCGAGTGGCCGAAGGGGGTGTAGTTCACGAAGATATCTTCCGCGGCGATGCCCTTGTCCTTCAGGTAGGACTCGAGAATGTTGTTCGTGGTGCGCGGATAGACGTAGTCGGTGCCGAGCAGGGCGAATTTCTCGACGCCCAGTTCCTCAAGGAAGTAGTCCACGGCCGGGATCGCCTGCTGGTTCGGCGCGGCGCCGGTGTAGAACACGTTCTTGGAGCTCTCTTCGCCTTCGTACTGCACCGGGTAGAACAGCAGGCCGTTCAGTTCTTCGATCACGGGCAGCACGGACTTGCGCGACACGGAGGTCCAGTTGCCGAAGATCACGTCCACATTGTGAACGGTCAGCAGCTCGCGCGCCTTCTCGGCGAAGAGCGGCCAGTCGGAGGCAGGGTCGACCACGACGGCTTCGAGTTCGCAGCCCAGCACGCCGCCCTTTTCGTTCTGCGCGGCCACCAGCATTTCCATGGTGTCCTTCAGGGTGGTCTCGGAAATGGCCATGGTGCCGGACAGCGAGTGGAGGACGCCGACCTTGATCGGCTCTGCGCAGTCCTGCGCGGAAGCGGTGCCGGCAATGATCGCCGTGGTGGCAGCGCCGGCGAGAAGTTTGGTGAATCTGTTCATTCTTGTCTCCCTGCGAAGGTGTCCCTCGGCGCGGCAAGGCGCGCTCCTGTCCCTCGCGTTCCTGTTGCATCCCGTGCGGCAGCGTGATCGAGGCGATGATCCTGGGCTTTCGCACGCCCTCTGAAGCCCGACGAAATCCGTCACATCTGCAGGGGCAGCGTCACTTGGGGGCGCGAGACGATGTTCGGTCAATCACGGCGCGGGTGACGCATGGTGAATCGCAAGGTGTGCCCACGAAATGACCTGATATTTGGGGGAGTGATCAAAATATGGGCGGAATTTCGGGGTCGGTTGCCAAAATTTTGGGGAATCGTTGTTCTGACAGCCGGATGGCGTCTACGAATTGTGCAAGTGGAAGACGGGGGACCCGCGTGACATTTCATCAGCGCGAGGATGTGGAGGCGCCCGCAAGCGCCCCGAACGCCCAGCCGAGGGCGGTGGGCGATCTCGTGCTGTCGGCCAAGTCGCGGGGCGGTGTCTCTGCCATCGACCGGCTGCGGACGTCCGGCTGCCTGAAGACGCTGTTTCCGCGCAATGCCGAGGCCGTCGAGGCCATCCTGATCAACACATCCGGCGGGCTGACCGGCGGCGACCGCCTGGCGCAGGTCGCGGAGGCAGGCGCCGGCGCCCGCCTGACGCTGACCACCCAGGCGGCGGAGCGGGCGTATCGTTCGGCCTCCGGCTGGGCGCGGGTCGATACGCGGCTGACGGTGCATGCGGGGGGCCGCATCGACTGGCTGCCGCAGGAACTGATCCTCTTCGAAGGCGCCCGGCTGCAGCGCAGCCTGCGCGCCGACCTGCATGGCGAGGCCCGCCTGTTGTTGGTGGAGCCGGTGATCTTCGGGCGCGCGGCCATGGGCGAACGGCTGCACGACGCAGCGCTGCGCGACCGGATCGAGATCCGCCGCGACGGCGTGCCGCTCTATTCCGATGCGGTGCGGCTTGAAGGCGACCTGACCGTGCAGATGGCGCGGCCCGCGGTGGGCGGCGGCGCCGGTGCCATGGCCTGCATTGTATACGTCGGTGCGGATGCGGAGGGGCGGCTGGCCCAGCTCCGGTCGCATCTGCCCGTAACCGGCGGCGCTTCCCTCCTGCGCCCCGACGTGCTTGTGGCGCGCGTGCTGGCCGAGGACGGCTTCACGCTGCGCAAGACCCTTCTGCCCGCGCTGGACCTGCTGTCCGGCCACGGGCTGCCCGTATCATGGAGACTTTGACGGCATGCAACTGACCCCCCGCGAAAGGGACAAGCTTCTGGTGGCCATGGCCGCCGAGGTGGCACGCAAGCGGCTGGCCCGCGGTGTGAAGCTGAACCACCCGGAGGCCATCGCGCTGATCACCGACGCGGTCGTCGAAGGCGCGCGCGACGGCCGGTCCGTGGCCGACCTGATGCAGGCCGGGGCAGAGGTCGTCAGCCGCGAGCAGTGCATGGAAGGCATCGCCGAGATGATCCACGAGGTGCAGGTCGAGGCGACCTTTCCCGACGGGACCAAGCTGGTGACGGTGCACAACCCGATCCGCTGAGCGGGCGGCGGGCGTCGATTGAGTATTTGGAAAGCAGAGAAACAGGGGACATCGAGATGAAGACAGCAATGGGACTGGCGGCAACGGCCGTGATGGTGGCGGCGCCCGCAGTGGCACATGAGGCCGGGGCGCACATGCACCCGCATGGGTCCGAGGGCTGGCTGGCCATGACGGCGGCGGCGGTGCTGGTGGTCGCGGCGATCATCGTGGCGCGGTGGACCAGATGATCCCCGGAGAGCTGTTTCCCGCCGAGGGCGAGATCGTGCTGAACGCGGACCGCGAGGCGATCACGATCATGGTCGCGAACACCGGCGACCGGCCGGTTCAGGTGGGGTCGCACTACCATTTCGCAGAGACCAACCCGGCGCTCGACTTCGACCGGGAGGCGGCGCGGGGCATGCGGCTCGACATCGCGGCGGGGACCGCGGTGCGGTTCGAGCCCGGTCAGCGGCGGGAGGTCAACCTGATCCCCATCGGCGGGTCGCGCCACGTCTACGGATTCAACCAGAAGGTCATGGGCGCCCTCTGAAAGGGCGTAACCGGCCTCATACCACCAACCGGGAGTACCAAGTCATGTGCAACGCCTGCCTGATCGAGAACGTGCGGAAGTCCGCCTTTTCCCGACGCGATTTCTTTCGCCGTAGCGCCGCGGCGGGGGTGGCCGCCGTCGCCGCCGGTGCGGTGACCGCGCGGCCGGCGCTGGCGCAGTCGTCGGGGAAGGTCGTCGACCTTACATGGACGCTGACGCCCGAGTTCCCGACTTTCGACGGCAACCCAGGCATCATGTTCGAACCGGACAAAGATTATGCCGCGGACGGCTACAAGATCTGGAAGGTCACCTTCTACGAGCATTCGGGCACCCACATCGACGCGCCCGCGCATTTCGCGGAAGGCGCAGATTCGGTCGACGAACTCGCGCCGGAGAGCCTGATGTGCCCGCTCTGCGTGGTCGACATCACCGCGAAGGCCACCGAGGACCCGAACGCCATGGTCGAGGCCGAGGACATCGAGGCGTGGATCTCGGCCAACGGTGACATTCCCGAGGGCGCCTGCGTGGCGATGAACTCAGGCTGGGAAGAGAAGATGGGCAGCGACGCCTATCGCACCAACGCCGAAGGGAATTTTGCCTTCCCGGGGTTCGCGAAGTCCGCGACCGACATGCTGCTGGATATGGGCGTGGCCTCGATCGGGGTGGACACGCTTTCGCTCGACCCCGGCAACTCCGCCGACTTCGCCGTGCACTATTCCTGGCTGCCCGCCGGGCGCTACGGGATCGAGAACCTGAAAGGGCTGGGCCAGTTGCCGGCCACCGGCGCGACGCTGTTTGTCGGCGCGCCGAAGCACGAGGCGGGCACGGGCGGCCCGGCCCGCGTGCTGGCGGTCGTCTGATGGCGGTTGTCCCCCTCCTGTCCGACGAGGACCTGTCGGAGACGGCCCGCGCCGTCTTCGACGACATCCGCCGCGTGCGGGGGACCGACTTCGTCAATAACTTCTGGCGCGCGCTGGCCAACGACCCGCCGCTCTTGCAGGCGACCTGGGAGCGGCTGAAGGTGGTGATGGCGCCCGGGGCGCTCGACCCGCTGACGAAGGAGATGATCTATGTCGCCGTCTCGGCTGCGAACGGCTGCGAATACTGCTGCCATTCGCACAGCGCCGCCGCCAAAGCGAAGGGCATGACCGAAGAGATGCATGGCGAGCTTCTGGCGGTGATCGGAATGGCCATGCAGACGAACGGGATCGTCAACGCGTTGCAGGTCCCGGTCGACGAGGCGTTCAAGGCATGACCGGGGGCGTGAGTGGGAGGTATGTCAACCCTGCAGGGAGCGCGCGCCGCAGCCTCTCTGCCTTTTCCTACAGGAGCATTTTCGTGCAGTCCTCTTCCCCGCTCACCTGTTATCTCCGCGTCGCGGAACGTCAGGCCATGCTGGCCCTCATGGCGGCCGAGGCCTCGGCTGTCATCACCATGCGCACGCTCGGCTTCATGGGTATCTGGTCGGTGCCTGCGTCCGAGAACACGCGCATGGTCTCGGAAAAGCAGGCCGCGATGGTCGAGGCCGGGCACGGGATGATCCGGGCGGCGTGGCGGGGCGAGGCGCCGGACGCGGTCTATGACGCCGTGGTGCTGCCGTTCGACAGGGCCGCCCGGGAAAACCGGCGCCGGCTGTCGCGAAGAGGATTCCGGCGGCCCTGAGAGGGACGCCTTGCGGCCGGTGAGACCGGAAAGAACAAGCCGCCGGGGCGCCTTGCGTGGGCAGACCGGCGAACGAGGGAGATTACAGGAATGCCGACGTCCATCAAACGCGCAGACTATGCCGCCATGTTCGGTCCCACCACGGGGGACCGCCTGCGCCTGGCCGACACCGATCTGATCATCGAGGTCGAACGCGACCTGACCGCCGAAGCCGTGGGCGCCGCGGTCAGCGGTGGCAGCGGCGCCAACGCCGCAGTCTATGGTGAAGAGGTCAAGTTCGGCGGCGGCAAGGTGATCCGCGACGGCATGGGCCAGAGCCAGGTCACCCGGGCCGAGGGCGCTGTCGACACCGTCATCACCAACGCGCTGATCGTCGACTGGACCGGCGTCTACAAGGCGGACGTGGGGCTGAAGGACGGGCGCATCGCGGCCATCGGCAAGGCGGGCAACCCGGACACCCAGTCGGGCGTGAACATCATCGTCGGCCCCGGAACGGAGGCCATCGCGGGCGAAGGGCGCATCCTGACGGCAGGCGGGTTCGACAGCCACATCCACTTCATCTGCCCGCAGCAGATCGAGGACGCTTTGCACTCCGGCCTGACCACCATGCTGGGCGGCGGCACCGGCCCCGCGCATGGTACGCTTGCCACCACTTGTACGCCGGGGCCGTGGCACCTTGGCCGTATGCTGCAGGCGGCGGATGCCTTTCCGATGAACCTCGCCTTTGCAGGCAAGGGGAACGCGTCGCTGCCTGCTGCGCTGATCGAGCAGATCAAGGGCGGTGCCTGCGCGCTGAAGCTGCACGAGGACTGGGGCACCACCCCCGGCGCCATCGACTGCTGCCTCTCGGTGGCGGACGACTGGGACGTGCAGGTGATGATCCACACCGACACACTGAACGAGAGCGGCTTTGTCGAGAATACCGTGAAGGCCATGAAGGGCCGCACCATCCACGCCTTCCATACCGAGGGCGCGGGCGGCGGGCACGCCCCCGACATCATCAAGATCTGCGGCGAGTCGTTTGTGCTGCCGTCCTCGACCAACCCGACGCGGCCCTTCACCGTGAACACCATCGAAGAGCACCTCGACATGCTCATGGTCTGTCACCACCTCGACAAGTCGATCCCCGAGGACGTGGCCTTTGCCGAAAGCCGCATCCGGCGCGAGACCATCGCCGCCGAGGACATCCTGCACGACATGGGCGCGTTCTCGATCATCGCGTCCGACAGCCAGGCCATGGGCCGTGTCGGCGAGGTGCTGATCCGCACCTGGCAGACCGCGGACAAGATGAAGAAGCAGCGCGGGCGGCTGTCGGAGGAGAAGGGCGATAACGACAACTTCCGCGTCCGCCGTTACATCGCCAAGTACACGATCAACCCGGCCATCGCGCATGGCATCGCGCACGAGATCGGCTCCATCGAGGCGGGCAAGCGCGCGGACCTTGTGCTCTGGAACCCGGCGTTCTTCGGCGTGAAGCCCGAGATGGTGCTGATCGGCGGGACAATCGTCTGCGCGCAGATGGGCGATCCGAACGCGTCGATCCCGACGCCGCAGCCGGTCTATTCGCGCCCGATGTTCGGCGCCTACGGCCGCAGCGTCGAGAACTCTGCCGTGACCTTCGTGTCGGAAGCCGCGCAGTCGGAAGGGATCGGGGCGTCGCTTGGGCTCGCGAAGTCCACCGTGGCGGTGCGCAACACCCGCGGCATCGGCAAGGCGGACCTGAAGCTGAATGACGCGACCCCGAAGATCGAGGTGAACCCGGAAACCTACGAAGTGCGCGCGGACGGCGAACTGCTGACGTGCCAGCCGGCGACCGAACTGCCGATGGCACAAAGGTATTTCCTGTTCTGACGTGCCGGGCGGAAGGTCAGGGCCGCCGGTCGCTGCCAGTCATCGCGGAACGCGGCGGCATGTGCACCGCGGCGTCCCGCCTGTCGTTTGCAGGGTGCGATCCGGACCCTTGCGGGCAGTAGACGGGCTCTCGCCCGGACAGCTCGACATGGAGTTCCTTGATCATCTGCATGCGCTCCCGGATGGAATCCAGGGAGGTGGAGATGCGGGATATGATTTGCCTGTTGCCCATGCGAAACTGGTTAAGTCGATGGGGTAAAAACTTGGTTATCAAATCGAACAAGACGCGTGTTTTTCCATCGGCCAGAGGCACGCGCGGCGGGAGAATACCGATGCGAATCTTGGGCTTGGTGGCAGCGATGCTGGTCGCGGGGCCGGTGGCGGCGGAATGTCCGGTGGCCGCGGACCTCGAGACAGGCATCCGGTTCGACGTGGACGAGGGCGACAGCGAGGTCTTTCGCAGCCTGCGCCCCGGCGTGGTCGAAGCGATCTATTCGCACGCCGACGGCGGCGCGACGCGTACGCTGCTGGGGCAGGGGGTCTACCTTCTGGAACTCGTGGAGATGGCGGGCAAGGAACCGGACCCCTCGACCCGCATGACCTATGCCTTCCCGCAGAATGCCGAGCACCTGCCGCGGCCCGTGCCGGGGTCGACCGCCCAGTTCGAGCTGCTGCGCAACGAGAACGGCAGCCTCGAGCGCGAAGTGCAGTCCTACGACTTCGGACCACAGGCCCGCGCGACCTTCGGTGCCTGCACCTACGACATGATCCCGATCGAGATCCGCTATTCGGAGGACGACTCCAACACCGTGGATCTGCTGCATTATCTGCCCGAACTGGGCATCGCGTATTTCGCAGGCAGCACCTATGACGGGACCACCGACCGCTACAGCTATCACCGGATCGAGGCAGTGAAATGAACGATATCCCCGTGGCACAGATCCTGAAACGCGGTGAGGGCGCAGGCGCCCCCGAGACCGTGGTTCTGGACTATGACGGCCGCTTTCTGCGGCGCAAACGGCTGGTGGCCGAGAGCGGACTGGCCTTTGTGGTCGACCTGGAAAAGACCACCTCGCTCGACGATGGCGATGCGCTGGAGCTGGGCGACGGACGGCTTGTGGCGGTGAGGGCCGCCGCCGAGGAGGTGCTGGAAATCCGCGGTCCGCTGGCGCGTCTGGCCTGGCACATCGGCAACCGCCACACGCCCTGCCAGATCCTCGATGACCATCTTGTGATCCAGCGTGATCCGGTGATCCGCCACATGCTCGAACACGTCGGCGCCGAAGTGCGCGAAGCCGTGCGGCCGTTTACCCCCGAGGGCGGCGCCTACGGGCATGGCCGCACCCACAGCCATGAACACGGCCATACCGCCCATGCACATTGACCCCCGGCTCCTGACGGTCGCGCAATGGCTGTCGCCGTCCTACCCCTTGGGATCGTTCGCCTTTTCCCAGGGGCTGGAGCGCGCCTGCGCGGACGGCCACGTGCACGATGCCCGGTCGCTGGAGGCCTGGCTGCGCGACGTGGTCGAGGTGGGCAGCGGACGGTCGGACGCGGTCTGGATCGCGCGGGCATGGCACGAGGACCTGCCGCTTGCCGAACTGGACGCGCTGGCGCGGTCCTACATGCCCTCCTCCGACCGGCTGAGGGAGGCGGAGCGGCAGGGCGCGGCCTTTGCCCGGATAACCTCCGACGTGTGGCAGATCGAGGTGCCCGCGGTGGTGCTGCCGGTCGCCCTGGGCCATGCCGCGCGCCGCGTGGGGCTGGAGCTTGGGCCGCTGCTCATCCTTTATCTTCAGGGGGTTGTGAGCAACCTCGTGGCCTGCGGACAACGGCTGATGCCGCTGGGCCAGACCGATGCACAACGGATCATCGCCGCGCTGTCGGCGCCCTGTGTCGCGGTGGCGGAGACCGTCGTGACAGAAGGTGGCGAGATCTGGTCGAACAGCTTCATGGCGGATATCGCCTCCATGACACACGAGACACTGGACGTAAGGATTTTCCAATCGTGACAACCATGAACGGGCCGCTTCGCATCGGGATCGGGGGACCGGTCGGTGCGGGCAAGACGACGCTGACCGCCCGCCTCGCGGAGCGTCTGAAGAACGATTATTCGATCGGGGTCATCACCAACGACATCTACACGCAGGAGGACGCAGAGGCGCTGATGCGCATGCAGATCCTGCCGATGGACCGGATTATCGGTGTGGAAACAGGGGGTTGCCCGCATACGGCAATCCGCGAGGACGCCTCGATCAACCTGGCCGCGGTGGCGGAAATGGTAGAGCGGCACCCCGAAGTGGAGGTCGTCCTGATCGAATCCGGCGGCGACAACCTGAGCGCCACCTTCTCGCCGGAACTGGCGGATTTTACCGTCTATGTCATTGATGTTGCTGCCGGAGAAGAGATCCCGCGCAAGGGCGGGCCTGCTATCCGGCGCTCGGACCTGCTGGTCATCAACAAGACCGACCTTGCGCCTTACGTGGGGGCCTCGCTCGACGTGATGCGTGAGGATGCCACCCGGGTCAGGGACGGTCGTCCCTTTATCTTCACCAGCCTGCGGCAGGGCACCGGGGCTGATGACGTTGTTCAGCAGATCCAGGCACTTACCGGGATCTAGACCCAGGCCTTATAGCGAAGCCCAGTCGGTGAAACGCCACGACTTGGGCTTCGGGGCCACCGGCAGTTCGGGTTGCGGTTTGCGTGTCTTGCGAGCCATTCTTGGCACCTCCTTTGACAAGATTAACCTGTGCTCTATCAGGAGGTTCCACCAGTACGGAATACGTGACCGGAGTGTGGCAGGATCACCCCGGCGGAATGATGCCCTTGGTCAGCAGGATGTTGCCGTAAAGTCTTGTTTCCCCGGTCTGAATCACGGCGAAACTACTTTTGGCCCGGTCGTAGAAGGCGAATCTTTCGGCGCTGGTAATCTTCGTTGGGTTATCGGAAACGCGGTCGATAATGCCTTGGAATTCCGCGACAATCTCGGGCACGGCGTCCGCATCGCCCACGACCTGCATGGTATAGGCGGGATCCGGGATGAAGCTGTCGAGCGGCATCAGCGTCAGAACCGCGTCCAGAACGTCGGTCGCCGGGATGCCGTCGAGGCGATGCACCTTGCAGCCCATTGAATAGGCCGGGAAATTCGCATCGGTGATGGCGAGCACATCGCCGTGGCCCATGGCACGCAGCGTGTGGAGGATGTCGGGGGACAGGATAGCCGGGATATTGCGCAACATGGCGCCATGAAGCGCGAGAACGGCGAAACTGGCAAGTGTAAATGGCGCGTCCGCACCGTTCATCCTGCCGCGTTAACCTTTGCGAAAGGTGAGTCCCGGCCGGTTTGGCCCCCCGAACCGGCCGGTTGGTAACCTTTTCGGGAGAGGCGCTGCCGCACAGTCTCAGAGACGCCGAAAGCGCCCCGAATCGTCTGCATTCGTAAGGGGACCGGCATGACCGGAGCCTGCGGCTCGACAGTGCTGGTGCCGGAAGGGGAGGGGCCCCGTCGCGCGGGCGGCGCGGAGCCCCGAAAGCGTGCTCAGAGCAGCTCGAGGTTGCCTGCGGACTGCTTGCCGTCGCGGCCGGTCTGCAGCTCGTAGCTGACTTTCTGGTTGTCGGCGAGGCCGGTCAGGCCGGAACGCTCGACTGCGGAAATGTGGACGAACACGTCCTTGCCGCCCTCATCCGGCTGGATGAAGCCATAACCTTTGGTGGTGTTGAACCATTTCACGGTGCCTTTGGCCATCGTGATGTCTCCTGTCTTGTTCCGCACGCGGGAGTGCTGCGGGTCGGCGTAGGTCAGAGCAAAATCGGTGCTCTGTCGCCGTATGAGGGAGACAGGTAGGCGATCTGGTAACGTAGCAAGGGCAATCGTATCTCAGATCTGGTGATTCTGAGCAAGAGAGATTGCGTTAACGTTGTGTTGAACGCGCAGCGCGACAGGCGCTTTTCGGCCTGAGCGTCAAATCTGCGTCGTCTGGCGCCGTTCTTTTCGGCGGCGTAGACATCGGGCGCGGCGGTCTGCGCCCGAGCCGCAGGGAGAGGGCACTCTCCCTGCGTCCGGTTCTGCCCGAAGGCAGAGTCGTCAGAGCAGCTCGAGGTTGCCTGCGGACTCTTTGCCGTCACGGCCGGTCTGCAGCTCGTAGCTGACTTTCTGGTTGTCGGCGAGGCCGGTCAGGCCGGAGCGCTCGACTGCAGAGATGTGCACGAACACATCCTTGCCGCCGGATTCCGGTTGAATGAAGCCGAAGCCTTTGGTGGTGTTGAACCATTTCACGGTGCCAGTGGCCATCGTGTGTCTCCTGATAGATTTACCGCACGCAAAATCGCTACGGTCCGGCGTAGGTCAGAGCAAAATCGATGCTCTGTCGCCGGATGAGGGAGACAGGGAGGCGATAGTGGTAACTGCAGCAAGACGGCGTATGACAGGTTGAGGGCCCGGACGCAAGGGGGAAGGTGTGTCGCCTGTCAGCGGCGTATCTGTGCGCTGTCGGCGGACCCAGGCAGGGGAACGGGATCGCGGCACTGGGGGCCGATCAGTGGCTGGCTGCCGACGATCCCTCTTCGGGGTCATGGCTGCCCGGGGGCATCCGGTGTCGCCGTTTGCCGAGGCGGGCGCCCTTCGCGAACAGCAGCTTTCCCAGCCGCATCGGGCGTGCCTGAGAGTGCGCGGGGACTTCGTCAGACGGTGCGCCAAAGGCCACGGCATCGCACAGCCGAGTTTCCAGGTCGTGGGGCGGCGCGGGCTGGCGGACGACATCGTTCAGGGCTTCGGACCCGTAGTGATGGACAAGGGTGGTCAGCAGGGCGTCGTGATCGGACTCCAGATCCGCCATCTGGCGCCAGTGCGTGGCGTAGCCTTCGCCGTCCGCGAGCCGGTCGTTCGCGGCCAGTCCCGTCGCCAGTTTCGCGCGGAGCTGCGCGGTGGAGCGGATCGGCAGGTGCAGGACACGTATCCCGCAATTCACGGACCGGGCGTACTTGTGCTTGCCGAGAAACCGGTGATTGCCCTGGGCGACGGTCAGGTCCCTGTCGGCAATCGCGAGGTTGATCGCGGACTTGCGGATCCAGATGGCCGTGTCGTTCCAGCGGCCGATACGGCTGTGCGGCTGCACCTTGCCCTTCTCCAGCAGGACCGCGTTGTCCCAGAACAAGTGCACGCATTGTCTGAACGACCAGCGCCGCAGGGTCCTGCTGAGGTGCTTGCGGGAGCGGACATCGAGGAACTCGTCGGCGTCCAGAAAGAACAGCCAGCCGCTTTCGCCCCTGGCCAAAAGCTCGTTCTTCACCGATGTCATGAGCCGGCCCTGGGCCAGCTCTGGCTCTTCGAAGGGACGGACGTCCAGGTTCGGGTGCCTGGCAGCCAGTTCCACCAGCTTTTCGCGGGTGCCGTCCGTGCTCAGGTGATCGTAGATGATGCACTGGTCGAAGATCGACGTGATGTGCGCGATCCAGGTTTCGATGATGTCGATCTCGTTGCGGACCATCCCGGTGCAGAGGAGCCGCCTGTGGGGCCTGCGCGAGACGACGCGCCAGAGGGGGTATGCGCCGGACGTGCGCGCCGAATTCGGTCTGCGGGCCATGGGCGTCTGTCCTCTTCGGCGGAAAGTCATTTGAAAACGGGTCGTGCTGAAAATGCAGGGTAGGGTGGGCTTGCCGCCCACCCTATATTGCTCAGCGCGTGAACTTCTTGTGCTTCAGGCGCTTCGGTTCGAGGGCGTCGGCGCCGAGGCGGCGTTTCTTGTCCTCTTCGTAGTCCTCGAAGTTGCCTTCGAACCATTCCACGTGCGCCTCGCCCTCGAAGGCCAGGATGTGCGTGCAGATCCGGTCGAGGAAGAAGCGGTCGTGGGAGATGACCACGGCGCAGCCGGCGAAGTCGACGAGCGCGTCCTCGAGGGCGCGGAGGGTTTCCACGTCGAGGTCGTTGGTCGGTTCGTCGAGCAGGATGACGTTGCCGCCCTCCTTCAGCAGGCGCGCCATGTGCACCCGGTTGCGTTCACCGCCCGAGAGCTGGCCCACCTTCTTCTGCTGGTCGCCGCCCTTGAAGTTGAACGCCCCGCAGTAGGCGCGGGAGTTCTGTTCGGCGTCGCCCAGCTTGATCACCTCGGCCCCGCCGGAGATCGCCTGCCAGACGGTGTCGGTGGCGTTCAGGTCGTCGCGCGACTGGTCGACGTAGGACAGCTGCACGGTGTCGCCGAGTTCCACCGTGCCGGCGTCGGGTTTTTCCTGCCCGGTCAGCATCTTGAAGAGCGTCGACTTGCCCGCGCCGTTGGGGCCGATGACGCCCACGATGCCGCCCGGCGGCAGCGAGAAGGACAGGTCCTCGATCAGGAGCTTGTCGCCCATCGCCTTGTTCAGGTGCTCCACCTCGATCACCTTCGCGCCGAGGCGCGGGCCGTTGGGGATGACGATCTGCGCCCTGCCGACGCGTTCGCGCTCGGACTGGTTGGCCATCTCGTTGTAGGCCTGGATCCGCGCCTTGGACTTGGTCTGGCGGGCCTTGGCGCCCTGCCGGATCCAGTCGAGTTCGCGCTCCAGCGTCTTCTGCTTGGCCTTGTCCTCGCGGGCTTCCTGTTCCAGCCGCTTGGCCTTCTGTTCGAGCCACGAGGAATAGTTGCCCTCGTAGGGGATGCCGCGGCCGCGGTCGAGTTCGAGGATCCAGCCGGTGATCGAATCGAGGAAGTAGCGGTCGTGGGTGACGATCAGGATGGTGCCCTTGTACTCGATCAGGTGCTGCTGGAGCCAGGCGATGGTCTCGGCGTCGAGGTGGTTGGTCGGTTCGTCGAGCAGCAGCATGTCGGGCGCTTCGAGCAGCAGCTTGCAGAGCGCGACGCGGCGCTTTTCACCGCCAGAAAGGGTGGCGACATTGGCGTCGTCCGGCGGGCAGCGCAGCGCCTCCATCGAGACGTCGATCTGGCTGTCGAGATCCCAGAGGTTCTCGGCGTCGATCTGGTCCTGAAGCTGGGCCATCTCGTCGGCGGTCTCGTCCGAGTAGTTCATCGCCAGCTCGTTGTACTTGTCGAGGATCGCCTTCTTGCCCGCGACGCCCAGCATGACGTTTTCGCGCACGGTCAGGCTCTCGTCGAGCTGCGGCTCCTGCGGGAGGTAGCCGACCTTGGCGCCTTCTGCGGCCCAAGCCTCGCCGGTGAAGTCCTTGTCGATGCCGGCCATGATCTTCATCAGGGTCGACTTGCCGGCGCCGTTGACGCCGACGACGCCGATCTTCACGCCCGGCAGGAAGGACAGGCGAATGTTTTCAAAGCACTTCTTGCCCCCGGGATAGGTCTTGGAGACGCCGTCCATGTGGTAAACGTACTGGTAAGAGGCCATAACATCGCTCCGCTGAGGGTGTCGGTTTCGTGCGCAGTATCGCATGGGCCGTGAAGGTGCAATCCTGAGCGGCGGGACACCTGCGGGCCGCCCTGCCGGCAAAGCGGCGCGGCGGTCATTTTTCCCAACGATTGCAGCGACCTGAAGGGTGGCGCGCGGGGATCCGGCCCGGCGCTCCTGTGATCGGTTTTCGATTAATTCGATCTAAAGACTTCGCGATCATGAATAGCCCGGACCGACGGGGCCGGAGGGCCGCGCCCGTCCAGACCCTTTTTCGCCGGAGAAGCCGATGACGTCCGAAACCCTGTCCCGCAAGACCAAGGCGATGAACCTGAAGTGGAAGGTTCCGCTGCAGATCGCGATGCCCACGCTTGCGATCGTCCTCGCCGTTTCGGCCTTTGCCTACTGGCAGGCGGCGCGGGCGCTGGAAGAGCGGCGCAGCGCGGTGCTGGAGGCGGTGATGGAAGAACGCCAGGTGGCGCTTCGGGAATGGCTGGCGCAGATCGAGACGGACATCATCCTGATGGCCGAATTCGACAGCACCGGGGATGCGCTGAACCGCTTCACGCGGTCGCGCCGCCTTGTGGGGGAGAACCCGGACGAGACGCTCCGCCAGCTCTATATCGACGAAAACCCCAACCCGGTGGGGGCCAAGGACGAGCTGATGACGGCGCGCGACGGATCGCTCTGGTCGGAGGCGCATGCGCTGTTCCACCCGGACCTGCGCCGGTTCCAGCAGATGCGGGACTACAATGACCTCTTCCTGTTCGATCCCGACGGCAACCTCGTCTACTCGGTCGTCAAGGGACCGGAGTTCGCCACGAATTTCGTGACCGGCCCCTATGCCGACAGCGCTCTGGGCAGGGTCTTCCGGGAGGCCCTGGCGCTGGAGGCCGTCGACGCGGTGTTCTCCGAGATAGAAGCCTACGCCCCGAGGGACGGTCTGCCCGCCAAGTTCGTCGCCGCACCTGTGCTCAATGCGGAGGGCGTTCTTCTGGGGGTCGCGGCGCTGCAGATCAGGGTCGAGGAGGTCGGCACGATCCTCGGACAGACGCCGTTCCTTGGCCGGACCGGCCTGATCTACGCCGTTAATGGCGAGGGGCTGGCGCTGACCGCATCGCAGCACCCGGGCGGGCACGGCATCCTCGACCCGCTGCCGGACCTGCCGCAGGTCATTGCGACGCGCCAGAACGAGACCTTCTTTTCGGACGACGTCACGGGGCTGTCGGGCAATCCGGCGCTGGCGCTGGCCGACAGCTTCGAGGTCAACGGCACGGACTGGCACATCGTGATGGAGCAGGACCGGGAGGAGGCGATGGCCACCGAGAACGGGCTGTTCGTCACGACCGTGGCGCAGGTGCTGATCGTGCTTGTCATGGTGATGGGCGTGGCGATCGTGGTGGCGCGGATGCTGACGGGCCGGATCGGCGACCTGCTGCAGAGCGTGCGCCGGATTGCTGACGGCGACTACCATACGGAAGTGGCGCAGGCCGGCACGACCGACGAGATCGGCGACATCGCCCGCGCGCTGAACGGCTTCCGCGAGGACCTGTCCCAGGTCGAGGCGGCGCATGCCCGCGAACAGCAGAAGGCGGCTCAGCAGGCGAAGGCCATGGAGGCGCTGCGCGAGGCGCTGGTCAAGCTGGCGGACGGCGATCTGGACTGTGCGATCCGGCAGACGCTGGACGGCGACTACGCGCCGCTGAAGGAGCACTTCAACGCCACGGCGGAGTCGCTGTCGGCGATCATCGAGGAGTTGCGCTCCAGCGCGATCTCCATGGAGACGGATATCGACCGGCTGGGCGAGGGGGCGGAACAGCTCTCCTCCCGGACGGAGAACCAGGCCGCCACGCTGGAAGAGACGGCAGCCGCGATGGACCAGATTTCGGCCAGTGTGAATTCCACCGCGCGTGGCGCGAAGGAGATCGTCGGCGCCATCGGGGTCGCCCGCGACCAGGCGGAGCGCGGCGAAGAGGTGCGGGGCCGTGCGGTGCACGCCATGAGCGCGATCGAAAGCTCTTCGAAGCAGATCGCGCAGATCATCGGGGTGATCGAGGACATCGCCTTCCAGACAAACCTTCTGTCGCTGAACGCGGGCGTCGAGGCCGCGCGGGCGGGCGAGGTCGGGCGCGGCTTTGCAGTGGTCGCCTCCGAGGTGCGCGCACTGGCGCAGCGGTCGTCGGACAGCGCGTCGGAAATCCGCAGCCTGATCACCAACTCCAGCGAGAACGTGTCGAACGGCGTGCGGCTGGTGTCGGAACTGGGCACCGCGATGGAGGGCATCCTGCACGAGGTCGTCTCGGTCTCCGAACGGGTGCAGCACATCGCGGTCGGCGCGGCAGAGCAGGCGCAGGGCATCGGCGAGATCAACAACGGCATCTCCATGCTCGACCAGGTGACCCAGCAGAACGCCGCGATGGTGCAGGAGAGCGTGGCCTCGGGCCGCGGGCTGAAGGACAAGGCGGTGGGGCTGCGCAGCCTCGTGGCGCGGTTCCGCACCCAGGGCACCCCGGGGACAAAGCCCCGGCCGGTGGCGAGGGACGCAGGCCCGGCCGCAGCCGTGTCCGAGAAGGCCCCCGCGCCGAAGCGCGCCGCACAGAAGACCCAGCCCAGGGCCGCCCGGCCCGCCGCGTCCGGCGGCGGCCATGCCGACACCGCGGACCTCGGCTGGGACAGCGCCGATGCACGGCCCCTGCCTGCGAAAAGCGCGTCCCCGGTCCGTGCAGCCGCCGGCGGAGCCGCGCCGCTCTGGCAGGATTTCTGAGAAACGGCAGCGGCTTGACGGCGATCCGCTTGATCCGGGCCCCGGGAATGCGTAGGCCTGAAAACAGGAGCCACGCAGGAACAGGACCCGCGATTGAGACCGTCGGACATGCCATCCGCGTTCCGGCCCGGCGCCCGCGTGGGACTGCTGGGCGGATCGTTCGATCCCCCGCACATGGGGCACGTGCAGCTTTCGAGGGAGGCGCTGAAGCGTTTCGGCCTCGACCGGGTGGTGTGGCTGGTGAGCCCCGGCAACCCGCTGAAACCCCATCCGCCCGCGCCCATGGCCGAGCGGGTGGCGGTGGCAGAGGCCATCCTCGGCGGCCATCCCGCCATCTCCGTCAGCGACATCGAGGACCGGCTGGGCACACGCTACACCGCCGAGACGCTGGCCGCGCTGACCGGGCTTTGCCCGCGTGTGCGGTTCACCTGGCTGATGGGCGCCGACAACCTCGTGCAGTTCCACCGCTGGGACAACTGGCACGACATCCTGGACCGCGTGCCGGTGGGCGTGCTGGCCCGTCCGGGCCACAGGCTCTCGGCGCAGAGGTCGGTCGCGGCGCGGACCTATGCCGATGCCCGCATCCCCGCCCGGGCCTCGCGCCTGCTGGGGTCGGCGGCGGCGCCGGCGTGGTGTTTCGTCAACATGCCGATGCGCCCGGACAGTTCGAGCGCGCTTCGGGCGGACGGCCGCTGGGGGTCGAAAACGTGAACGCCCGGGCCCAATTGCCCGGTTGCGGCGGGCTGTCGGATTGGCTTAGATCGCCGTCATGACCACCGGGGTTTCAAGACGTTCCTTTCTTTTCGGCGCGGGCGCCCTGGCGCTTTCCGCAGGCGGAGCCATGGCGCGGCCGCCAGAGGTGTCGCTCAGGCCAGTGGCCCGCGGCGACGACCTGCGGCTGCGCAACCTGCCCTCCATCGAGGAGATCATCGCGCGGGCGAAGCTCGACGGCACCGTGGGGTTCTGCGTCTCGGACGCGGCGACCGGCGAGGTGCTGGAAAGCCACGATGCCGAGATCGGCCTGCCGCCCGCCAGCGTCGCCAAGGCGCTGACATCGGGCTACGCGCTGGCCCATCTGGGCCCCGATCACCGCTTCGAGACGCGCGTGCTTGTGACCGGCGCCGTGACGGACGGCGTGGTGCAGGGCGACGTGATCCTCGCCGGCGGCGGCGATCCGACGCTGGAGACCGATCACCTCGCCACGCTGGCGCAGCGGCTGAAGGCGGCGGGCGTCACCGGCGCGACCGGCGGCTTCCGCGTCTGGGGCGGCGCGCTGCCCTACCAGCACGACATCGACACCGCCCAGCCCGACCATGTGGGCTACAACCCGGCGGTGTCCGGCCTTTGCCTGAATTACAACCGGGTGCATTTCGAGTGGCGCCGGGCCGGGGCCGAGTACGAGGTCACGATGGACGCGCGGTCGGGCGCGCACCGGCCGGAGGTGCGCATGGCGCGCATGGCCGTCGAGGCCCGGAGCATGCCGGTCTACACCTACAACGACGCCAACGGGCAGGACGCCTGGACCGTGGCGAAGGGCGCGCTGGGCTCTGGCGGGGCGCGCTGGCTGCCGGTCCGCAAGCCGGAGCTTTACGCCGGCGAGGTGTTCCAGAGCTTCGCCCGTGCGCAGGGCATCAAGCTGGGCGCGCCGCAGGTGATCGAGGATCTGCCCGAGGGGGCAGAGCCCGTGGCCCGCATCGAAAGCGGCCTGCTGACCGACATCCTGCACGACATGATGACCTATTCGACCAACCTGACGGCGGAGGTCGTGGGCCTGTCGGCCAGCCGGGCGCGCCTGGGGCGGTTGCCGCGCGACCTGCGCGAATCCGCGGGCGCGCTGAACGACTGGGCGAAGGAGAGCCTCGGCGTGCCGGAGATCGGGCTGGTCGATCATTCGGGTCTGGGCGACCTGAGCCGTGTGCCAGCCGCGCGGATGATGGAGGCGCTTGTCGCCCTGCACCGCGACAAGCAGCTGAAACCGCTGATGAAACCCTTCCTGATGCGCGACGCCCAGCGCCGCGTGATGGACAACCACCCGATCGCGGTCCACGCGAAGACCGGCACGCTGAACTTCGTCAGCGGGCTGGCGGGCTTTGCCGACCTGCCGAAGGGGCGGGAGCTGGCCTTTGCGATCTTCACCGCCGATCTCGACCGCCGCGCCAAGCTGACGGTGGAGGAACGGGAACGCCCTGACGGCGCTTCGTCCTGGAACGTCCGGGCGAAGATGCTGCAGCAGGCGCTGATCGAACGCTGGGGCGTGCTTTACGAGACCTGAGCCGGGGGCTGATCCCATCGGCTTCTGGTTGGCACCACGGCCCGCAGCGCACCTTGCAGCGGGCCTTTTCCGGTCATGGCGACGGCCTCGCGTGCCACGGGCACCTGTCCGCGGACCTTTGCAAGGCCCGTCCGCCCGCGGAACGCAGGGTAGGGCGGGGCTTTGCGCCGCCCCGCCTGCGGCTCAGTTGGTGATGACCACCCGCATGTTCTGCTTGCCGACCTGCTGGGTCAGGCCGAAGAGCACGGCGGCGTGTTCCGGGTGCAGCCGCACGCAGCCCGCCGAGGCCGGACGCCCCAGGCGCGAGATCTGGTCGGTGCCGTGGATCGCGTAATTGCCGTTGAAGAAGATCGCGTAGGGCATCGGCGCGTTGTTGTAGAGGCTCGACTTATGGTGGCGCGACAGCCACTTCGCCGACCACGCGCCGCGCGGCGTGTACTTGCCGCTGCGCGCGGTCGAGACCGGCCACTGGTAGGCCACCTGGCCGTTGTAGATCACCGTCATGGTCTGCGACGAGATATCGACCTGCGCCACGAGCGGCGCGGCAAGCGCGCCCAGCGGCAGAAGGCAGGTCATCACCGCACCGAAGGCGGCAGCAAGAAATCGGTTCATAATTGTCCCTCCAGGAAAACGCGGGCAGCGCAATTGGCGAAAATATGCCGATCCAGAGGATACAATGACGTTAACGCCCGGTCAGTCCGGGAATCCTGACCCCTGACGGGTTCGCGGCGACATTCGCGCCGACCGATGCGAAAATGCCGCGGTCGGGCGCGTTTTCTGCGGCGATATCAGAGGGAAAGGTGACGCGCGCGGGCGCCGCGCTCGATCGCGGCGGCGTGCAGGCGATCTATGTTCAATTCGTAGCGAATCTCTTCGAGCAGCCTGAGTTCGGTTTCCCGCAGCGTGCCGTCGGCAGCCGCCACGTCGCAGGCCAGCGCATAGGCGGTCTCGAACAGGCGCTCGGGCAGGTTGTCCCGCATCAGGCCGAAGAGCGCGTCGAGCCCGTCTTCCTGGTCGAACAGCTCGAACACCAGCCGCGACATGGCGCCGATCCGGTCGTTGTCGTAGTCGGCGAAGACCGGCAGCAGGTTCACCGCGGAGTCGATCTTGACCAGTTCCGAGGTGCGGACGTTCTCGTCCGAGGCGGAGACCGCGATCATCAGGGCCACGAGGCAGTCCTGCGGGCTGAGCGGGTGTGTCACGTCGGTCATGGTCGAAGCCTTCGTCTGGTCAGCAAGTCTCGTATATCCGCTGTTTATTGACCCCGGCGCGCCGGGGCAATAGGAAGCGCGCGGTATCCACCCCCTGATGATCCCGAGGAGTTCCGGACATGTCCGATCTGCGTGACGCCGCCATGACGGCAAAGGCCTGGCCCTTTGAAGAGGCGCGCCGGATCCTCAAACGCTACGAAAAGACGCCGCCGGAAAAGGGTTACGTGCTGTTCGAGACTGGTTACGGCCCCTCGGGCCTGCCGCATATCGGCACCTTTGGCGAAGTGGCGCGGACCTCGATGATCCGCCGGGCCTTCCAGGAGATCTCGGACATCCCGACGCGGCTGATCTGTTTCTCGGACGACATGGACGGGATGCGCAAGGTGCCGGGCAACGTCCCGAACCAGGAGCGCCTGCGGGAGGACCTGCAGAAGCCGCTGACCTCGGTCTACGATCCGTTCGAGACGCACGAGTCCTTCGGCCACCACAACAACGCCATGCTGCGACGGTTCCTCGACACCTTCGGGTTCGAGTACGAGTTCATCTCGGCCACGGAGTTCTACAAGTCGGGCCAGTTCGACGAGACGCTGCTGCGCGCGGCGGAGCGGTACGACGACCTGATGAAGATCATGCTGAAGTCGCTGCGCGAGGAGCGCCAGCAGACCTATTCGATTTTCCTGCCGATCCACCCGGAGACGGGCCGCGTGATGTACGTGCCGATGAAGAACGTCGATGCGGCGAAGGGCGAGATCACGTTTGACGACGAGACCGGGCGCGAATGGACGCTGCCGGTGACCGGCGGGCAGGTGAAGCTGCAGTGGAAGCCGGACTTCGGCGCCCGCTGGGCGGCGCTTGGCGTCGATTTCGAGATGTACGGCAAGGACCATTCGACCAACACGCCGATCTACGACGGCATCTGCCGGGCGCTGGGGGCGCGTGCGCCCGAGCACTTCACCTACGAGCTGTTCCTCGACGACAAGGGGCAGAAGATCTCCAAGTCGTCGGGCAACGGCATCTCGATCGACGAGTGGCTGAGCTATGCCTCGACCGAGTCGCTGTCCTACTTCATGTTCCAGAAGCCGAAGACGGCGAAGCGGCTCTATTTCGACGTGATCCCGAAGGCGGTGGACGAGTATCACCAGCAGCTCCGGGCCTATCACGGGCAGGACGCGGCGGCGCAGCTCAACAACCCGGTGTGGCACATCCACGGCGGGGACGTCCCGGAAAGCACGCTGGTGGTGCCGTTCTCCATGCTGCTGAACCTCGCGTCGGCGGCCGGGGCGGAGGACAAGGCGGCGATGTGGGCCTTCATCAACCGCTACGCGCCCGATGCCACGCCCGAGACGCATCCCGACCTCGACGCGGCGGCGGGCTTTGCCGTGAAGTACTACGAGGACTTCGTGAAGCCGTCGAAGGTCTTCCGCGCGCCCGACGCGCAGGAGCGCGCGGCGATGGAGGACCTCGCGGCCCGGCTGCGCGGCTGGGACGGCGGCGCCGACGACGAGGCGCTGCAGTCGCTGGTCTTTGCCGTCGGCAAGGAGCACGGGTTCGAGAACCTGCGCGACTGGTTCAAGGCGCTGTACGAGGTGCTGCTGGGCCAGAGCCAGGGCCCGCGCTTCGGCGGGTTCATCGCGCTTTACGGCGTGTCGGAAACCGCTTCGCTGATCGAGACGGCACTGGCGGGCGAACTGACCGCCTGAGCGGCAGTCCTGCATTCCGACGCGTGACGGCGGGCGGTTGAAACTTTTGACCGGCCGCCCGCGTGCCTTACCTTGCGACACATGCAGGGGAGGCACGTCATGCGCGGATTGCTGAAATTGGTCATGCTGATGGGACTGGCGGGGATGCTGCTGGTCGGTGCGGTGAGCGCCGACGAGGAGGTGCAGCCCCGCGATCCCGCCATAGAGGGCGTCATCCGCCAGCAGATGGATGCCTTCATCGCCGAGGACGTCGAAAGCGCGTTCGAGTTCGCGGCCCCCAACATCCAGAGCATGTTCCGCACGCCGAAGATCTTCGGCGACATGGTGCGCAACGGTTATCCGATGGTCTGGAAGCCCTCGGGCGTGCTGTTCGGCGATCTCCGGATGATCGACGGCGCGCTGTGGCAGGAGGTCTATGTCACCGACGGACGCGGCCGCAACTTTGCGCTGGATTACCGGATGCTGGAGGTGGACGGCGCCTGGCGGATTTCCGGCGTGCAGTTCCTGCAGACGCCCGACGTGGCGGCCTGAGCGGGGCGTTGTCGCGCGGTTGCCCAGCGTACGCTCGGGTTCCAAGGCGTTAACCGCGCGTTGATACTTCCCTTTCCCGACCGGGGCGCCCGTGCCCCTCGCGTGGAAAGGGATCTCGATGAACAAGGCGATTACCGACGGACTGGTCTTCATGCCGCCCGCGTTTGCGGCGGGCAACCTCGGCCTGTTTTCCCGGGGCGACGGGGTGCCGGGGTCGGACACCTACGCCAGCTTTGCCTCGGCGGCCTTCGTTCCGGCGGATCAGGACTTTGGCGGCTGCCTCGAGATCCAGAAGACCAGCGGCACGCAGAAGCTGCGCTACATGGGCCAGACGCCGCTGCCGCCGGGCTGCTACCTGCGGGTGACCGCGCGGGTGAAGGCTGTGGCGGGCGCGCTGCCCTCCGTCCGGATCGCGGGCTATCCGGCGACGGCGGGCGGGGCTGCGGTAGGCGGCGTCGTGACGGTGGGTGCGTCGGTCCCGCTGACGGATTACGGCGAGGTGGTCGAGGTCTCGGCCATCGTCGGGGCGGGCAACCGGGGCGGTGTCGACCTGGTCTGGGGGACGGGCGCGGCCTACGGGCATTTCGGCATCGACCTGACCGGGGCGAACGGCGGCGTGGTGCGGGTCGACGACCTGGTGATCGAGGATATCACCGCCGCCTTCCTGCGCGACATGATGAACTGGGTCGACGTGCGCGACTTCGGCGCGCAGGGGGACGGCGTGACGGATGACACCGCCGCCTTTGCCGCAGCCGACGCCGCCGCGGACGGGCGCCGGGTGCTGGTGTCGGCGGGGACTTACCGGCTGGCGTCTTCGGTGACGCTGGCGAACCGCGTGACCTTCGAAGGGACGCTCGACATGCCGGTAGAGGCGATCCTGTCGCTGACCAAGGATTTCGCGCTGCCGGATTACATCGACGCTTTCGGCGGCGACGAGGCGCTGGCCTTCCGCAAGGCGGTGCAGGCGCTGATGAACGGCGCCGATCACGAGAGCCTCGACCTCTGCGGGCGGCGGATCTCGGTCTTTGCGCCCATCGACGTGCAGGCGGCGGTGCCGAACCGCACCAGCTATGCGCAGCGGCGGGTGATCCGCAACGGCCAGCTTCGGGCGGAGGACAGCGGCAACTGGACGCCGGACACGGTCACCAGCCAAGCCACCTATTCGGCGGCGAACGAATGGAAGCTGACCGGCGTCGCCAATGTCGCCAACATCGAGGCCGGCAGCCATGTCACCGCGCCGGGTGTCGGGCGCGAGGTCTACGTGCGGGAGGTCAACGTGCCCGCGCAGGAGGTGACGCTGTCGCAGCCGCTGTCCGACGCGGTGGGCGTGCAGGTCTACACCTTCACGCGCTACAGGTTCCTGCTGGATTTCACCGGGTTCGAGCGGCTCGACGGGTTCGAGCTGGAGGGCGTCGAGTTCCAGTGCAACGCACTGGCGAGCGGCATGGTGCTGCCTGCGCTGGGAGCGGTGAACGCGGTACGCAACTGCGTCTTCAACCGGCCCGGCCATCGCGGGCTGGTGTCCATCGGCGACGGGTGCCGGGGGATGCTGGTCGACCATTGCCAGTTCATCAGTCCCGAGGGCGGGACGCTGTCGCAGAACCGCCAGTCGGTGGGCCTCGTGGTCAACGCCGACGATGTGAAGATCCGCAACTGTCGCGCCTCGCAGTTCCGGCATTTCGCCGTGGTGAGCGGCGCGCAGAGCGTCATCGCGGGCAACCACGTCTTCCAGGGCGACGATGCGACGAACGGGGTGCGGACGGCGGGGATCGTCCTGGCCCTGCGCGCCTGCAACACGCAGATCACCGGCAACTGCATCGACAACTGTTTCATCGAATGGACCAACGAGCGCGAGCCGGAGCCGGATTTCTCCGGCGGGTCCGGCTTTGCGGGGCTGTCGGTCACCAGCAACGTCATGCGGGTGTCGGACGTGGCTGCGAGCTTTGCCTTCCTCGTGGTGAAGCCCTACGGCTCGGGGCATTTCGTCGACGGCCTGAACGTGTCGGGCAACACCTTCCGGGGCGTGCGCGTGTCTATCGACCGGGCAGAGAAGGCCGACACCTCATTTGCGGCGCTGGAGATGGGCAGCATGCGGGCGCTCAGCTTCCACGGCAACACCTACCACAACGTGGTGCGCGGCGCCGAGAACCCGCTGACCGTGACGCACAGCCAGAACACCCACGCGCAGGTCTGGGAGATCGACAGCGACCAGCGGCTGCCGTTCGGGGGGTGGGCAGAGCAGGTGGACGGCGTGACCGCCACCTCGCGCCCGCGCGACGCGTCGGGCGTCAGCACCTACGCGATGCCCTACACGCAGGCCGCCATCGGCAGCAACAAGGACAGGGTGCAGTTGGTCTGGCCGGTGCCGGTGCTGGGCGACGTGGCGGTGACGATGCGCTCCGACGTGTGAGCCGTTCTTCGGGGGTGATAGGCCGCGTTCCCTGCCGGGGGCGCGGCCTTTGCGCGTTCAGGCCGCGCTCAGTGCCAGCAGGGCAGAGCGGCGCACCGGCGCCAGCATCATGTCGAAAACGGTCTGCAGGAACTCCACCGTCAGGTCGGCGGCGGTGACGGCGGCGCGCAGGGCCAGCCGTCCGCACATCCTGAGCGCCGCCTTGACGAAGCGCAGCGTGGTCTCGGCGATCTTCTTCGACAGGAGCGCGCCCTGGTGGATCGCCTCAACCATGCGGTCGAGCACGGTGATCCCGGCCGACAGCGCCAGCCCCGCCATGTTGACCATCCGCATGATGCCACGCAGCGCCATAGACAGCGCGTGGTAGCCCAGCGCCGAGAAGCCCTGCGCCTTCTCCGCCAGTCCCAGCCAGTAGTCCGGGTCGCTCTTCTGCGCCAGCGGCGTGGCGGCCGGCCAGCCGGACGACGGCATCCGGTTGCGGTACTGAATGCGGTCGTGCGCGCGGGGCGTGATGTAGGTGAAGCCGAAGTCGAGCCCGGTCGCCCCGGCGGCAAAGTGCTGGAAGGGCAGGACGGGCAGCATCGGCACCGGGTCGGACACGGAGTAGACCCGCCGCACGGTGCCCGGCGTCAGCACCCGGCGCAGTTGCGAGGACAGGCCGAAGCCGCCGACCCGGGGCGTGCCGAAGGTATAGAGCCGGCAGGCCGCGCCGCCCCTCAGTCCGTAGTCGGCCATGGCAAGCGTCGCCATCGCCCCGCCCAGCGAATGCCCGACGAAGTGCAGCGTCTCGGGCTTTGCGGCATCGACGATGTGGTGCAGGTCGTCCTGGAAGGTCCTGTAGATCCGGTTGAAGCCGGAATGCACGATGCAGTCCCCCGGGCCGCGGTCCATCCCGAAGTTGAAGTTGGACACCCAGTCGCTGGCCGACACGCTGCCCCGGAACGCCACCACGAGGTCGCGCCCGCCGCCGCCGTTCCGCGTCTCGAACACCGCGCCGAAGCCCGAGGTGTCGCGCAGAGAGAACGCGCCGGACTGCCCGGTGAAACCGGTGAGGGTGGAGAACTCCGACAGGTCCGCCGTACCGCGGCCCTTCTTCTTCTGCGCCGCCGCCAGCGACCCCTTCGCGCGCCACGTTGCCGCCGCGTCGTCGGTCGCCGCGGCGGTGTCGTAGGCGAGATCGGCGAAGGTGGCGGCCTGGCTGCCGGTCAGGAGGGTCATGGCGTGTCCTTCACTCGATCAGGGTGCAGGTGCCGAAGTGGATGTCGTCGGCGTGGGGCTCCACGCCGATGGCACAGCGGACGTTGAAGGGGCGGCCATCGGTTTCGGCATTCAGCGTCAGGCCACGGGTCGACAGGTAGAGGAACTGGAAGGCGCCGTCGGGAAGGTCGGCGTAGAAGTCCTGGGTCACGGCCTCGCGCGCGGGGATCATCTCGAAGATCCCGCGCTTCGGCGGCACGGCTCCGAAGGAGAACCGGCCCTCGGCATCGGTCACGGTGCTGTCCTCGCCCCGCTTGCCGCGCCAGAACCACGCGCGGCGCACCGGCGTGTCGGGAACGGGCGCACCGTCCGCGTCGACAAGCTGACCGCTCATCGGGGAGCAGAGGTATTCGTCAGCGCGGGCCATCGCCGTCTCCGCATGAAAAAGGATGAGGGCCGCAAGCGCGGCCCGGGCCAGGATCCGAACCAGGGTCTGAAAGGGCATATCGCATGAACTTTGTCCTGCTCTCCTGTCTACCGCTTTGCGCGCAAGGCGAAAGTCAGGAAAACCGGAGGTGGCGCAGGCTGTCCGGATACCGGTCAGGTGGTGGGTCTTTCGGGCGGGGCGGGGAGTCGCGTTCAGAACTCCGTCCAGAGGCCGAACTTCAGCCCCATGGAGCTGTCGCCGGTCAGCCCGTAGGTGCCGCCGACCTCTGCCTTCAGCCGCTGGCCGAGCGGGACCACGTAGGACGGCACGAGGCGGGCAAAGGCCGGGTCGCCCTGCCTGAGGCCGCTCTGCATCTGCAGGATCAGCTTGCGGTCGTCCTTCAGGTTCCGGCCCCATGTCACGTCCAGCTTCAGGTCGTTGCGCCCGGTGCCGGTGTGCATCTCCGCCAGCGCGTCGACCGAGACCCAGCCGCGTTCCAGCCCCCAGCCGACGGAGAGGCCGGGCCGCACCACGGTGTCGGAGTCGATCCGGCCAAGGCCCAGTTGCGCCGCCACCTTCGGCCCCGTGTCGCGGTTGCGCAGCGGGGTCTGGAAGAACACGATGGTCTTGTCGCCGCCCGACACCGACCGCCCGAGGTCGAGCCCGAGGGTCAGCCGCGGTGTCAGCCCGTATTCGAGGTAGAAGGTCTGGTAATCCTCCGTCGGCCCGAACGCCGTGGCGAGCAGAAGGTCCTGCGGCCAGGACACCTGCGCCGAGACCATGGCAAACCCCGCCCCCTTCTCGCGCTGCCAGGCGCCCGCCTGCGCCGGGGCGCAGCCGAAGCAGGTCAGGACGAGGATGGTCACGGCAAGGACGGCGGCGCAAAGGCGCATGGCGCGACACTCCGGATACGGCAGACGTGGTAATCCTGGCGCAATGTTGGTTAAGGTGCCGTAAAGGCCCGGGTGCGGGCGGTTTACCGTCGGCGCGAAGTGTCGCGGTGCCGGGACCGCGGAAGGGGCTGGAACCGGCCATGCTGCAGGTGCACAATCGCGGCAGGCTCCCGGGGGGATGGACGATGGCAGGACAAGTGATAACCGTGGCCCAGCAGAAGGGCGGATCGGGCAAGACGACGCTGGCGGCGCATCTGGCGCTGGGGTTCCGGGCCGAGGGCAAGACCGTCGGGCTGATCGACCTCGACCCGCAGGGCAGCTTGGGTCGCTGGTACATGACGCGCTTCGAGGCGGACGAATCCGCCTGCGAGCGGCTGGAATTCGCGACATCCTCGGCCTGGGGCATCTCGATGGAGGTGCGCAAGATGGTCAACGTCTGCGATGTGGTGGTGATCGACACGCCGCCGAAGGTGGACAGCGACCTGCGCCCGGCTTTGAGGGTGGCGCATCTGGTCGTGGTGCCGATCTCGGTCGGGCACATGGACCTCTGGGCGACCGAAGGGGTGATGGACCTCGCCGACCGCGAGAACAAGCCGGTGCTGCTGGTGCTGAACCGCACGCGGTCGGGCACGCGCCTCGGCGCCGAGGTGATGGAGGCGGCCAGGAAGCTGGGCGCGCCGCTGGCCGACGCGGCGGTGGCGCAGCGGGTGGGCTACGCCGAGGCGATGGGCCACGGCCGTGGCGCCATGGAGACCCGGGGCCCGGCCCGCGAAGAGATCGCCGCCCTCGTCGCAGAGGTGGCGGAGCGGCTGAAACCGCGCTAAGGGCACCGGACGGCCCGCCCGGGCCAGATGACGGAGGTGCCCCCTCATGGCAGGCAAAAGCACAGGTCGCACGACCGATCACGCAGATATCCTCGCGGCGTGGCGCGCCCATGGCGAAGCCGAGGGCCAGCCGGTTTCGCGGCTGGGCTACTTCTGCGCGCCCTTCCGCCCGGCAAACGGCCCGCTGGCCGACCGGGTGATCAAGGTCTACCGCGGCCTGCCCGACCCGGCGGTGATGGACCGCCTCGCGGCCTGCCACGACGACTACGTGGCGGCGCTGCACGCCGCCCGCGTGCCGCTGCCGGAAACGGAATTCCACCTTGTCGACATGGGCGCACAGGCGCGCGTGCCGGTGATCGTGCAGGAGGCGCTCGACCCCGCCAGCCTGATGCGCCCGCTGATGCAGAGCCGCCCGCTCGACGAAACCGTGCAGATGATGGAGGCGGCGGGCCAGGTCATCGCGCGCTTCTGGCACTGGGCGGAAGGTTTCGACGGGCGCATCGGCTTCCACCCCTCGATCCGCAACTTCGCCATCGTCGACGGGGAGGCGGTGTTCTTCGACACCTTCCCGCCGCTGATCCACTACAGCCGCGACGAGATGGGCAGGATGCTGCTCCAGTTCTCCGAAAAGCGGCTGATGCGCGTGGTGGGGCCGTTCCTGAAGGCGCGCGTCACCGGCATCCAGGACGAATGGTATTCGCCGGCGGAAACGCTGGTCGGGCTGGTGGGCTCGGCCTGCCGTCTGCGCCCCGACGACGCGGAGGCCTACCTCGCCTGGGGACGGGAATTCGTCGCGCGGGAAATGGCGCCCTGGGCCGGGGAGGCGCTGCCGGGCCTGCAGGACGCGCCGCGCCTGCCGGGCTACTGGACGGGGTTCCGCAAGATCCTCGGCCTGCAGGGCGAACCCAACGTCTGAGCCCCGGGCACGCCGCCCGCCCTTCATCTTGGCCGAAATACCTCGGGGTCCGGGGCAGCGCCCCGGTCCGCGCGTTCCGCAAGGAAAAAGGGTGGCGCAAAGCCCCACCCTACATGTCGTCGCGGCGGTCCCGCAGGGCGGGGCGCCGCCCCGCCCGCGAGGGTATCAGACGATCTTGATACCCGCGTCCGCGGCGTCCTTGACGAACTGCGCGAGACCCTTGTCGGTCAGGATGTGGTTCGCCATGGCCTTGATCACCGCCGGCGGGGCGGTGGCCACGTCTGCGCCGATCTTGGCGGCGTCGCTCATGTGGTTCGCGGTGCGGATCGAGGCGGCGAGGATCTGCGTCTCGAACCCGTAGTTGTCGTAGATCTCGCGGATGTCGGCGATCAGCTCCATCCCGTCGAGGTTCAGGTCGTCGAGACGGCCGATGAACGGCGAGATGAAGGTCGCGCCGGCCTTGGCCGCCAGCAGCGCCTGGTTGGCGGAGAAGCAGAGCGTCACATTGACCATGCGGCCCTCGTCCGACAGCGTCTTGCAGGCCTTCAGGCCGTCCCAGGTCAGCGGCACCTTCACGGCGATGTTCTCGGCGATCTCGGCCAGGCGGCGGCCTTCGGCGATCATCGCGTCGGCCTCGGTGGCGACGACTTCGGCCGAGACGGGGCCGGAGACGAGGTCGCAGATTTCCTTCGTCACCTCGAGGATGTCGCGGCCGGATTTCTTGATGAGGGAGGGGTTGGTGGTCACGCCGTCGACCATGCCGAGGTCGTTCAGTTCCCGGATGGCGTCGATGTCGGCGGTGTCTACGAAGAATTTCATGATCGGTCCCCTTGCGCGGCCTGATGAGAGTCCCGCGTGTCTTACCGCATGACGGGCGCCTCCGAAAGAGTTAGGTTTGCGCTAACGGAAAGCCGCCGGATCCTTGCCGACCGGCAGGAGGGCCGATGCTGTGTGTCCCGGCGAGGTCACCGGGGGCAAAAGCCTGACCACCTCGGGTCTCGGCACGTTCCCCGAAAGCTCCTGCAGATGTCGCCGCCCCGCCTCGTCGGGTCCGTCGGCAAGACCTTCCGCTGTGCGGTTGGCAGGCGCGGGTTATTGCGGTGGCCCCCGGTTTGCGCCATCTGTCGGGCATGCAGGAGTTCTTCGAACAGGGCGCGCGCGTCGGCGTGCTGACGGCGCAGCCGCTGGACCGGCTGCTGGATTACCGCGCGCCCGAGGGCGGCTGTTTCCTTGGTGCCTATGTCGAGGTGCCGCTGGGCCCGCGCAAGGTGCTGGGCGTGGTCTGGGGGCCGGGCGAGGGCCAGTTCGACGCCGCCAAGCTGCGCAGCGTGATCCGGGTGCTCGACGCGGCGCCGATGCGGGCCGAGATGCGCGCCTTCCTCGAAAAGGCCGGGGCCTACACGCTGACGCCGATGCCCGCGATGCTGCGGCTGGCGACCCGCGCGCCGGGGCTCGGCGACGGGCCGTCGATGCGCAAGGTCTACCGCCGGGGCGAGGGCGAGCCGGAGCGCATGACCGACGCCCGGCGGCGGGTGATCGCGGCCTCGGAAGAGCTGGGCGGCCTCGCGCTGACGCTGGGCGAGCTGGCAGAGGCGGCGGGCGTGACCTCGTCGGTGGTGAAGGGGCTGGTGAAGAGCGGCGCCATCCGCGAGGAGGAAAGCCCGCGCGACACGGCCTTCCCCGCGCTCGACCCCGACTATGGCGGCAAGGACCTGACAGAGGATCAGGCGGCGGCGGCGGATGTCCTGCGCGACGGTCAGCGGGCAGGCACCTATGGCACCGTGCTGCTGAAGGGGGTGACCGGGTCCGGCAAGACCGAGGTCTACCTCGAGGCGGTCGCGGAATGCCTGCGGCAGGGGCGGCAGGCGCTGGTCCTTCTGCCCGAGATCGCGCTGTCGGCGGAGTTCCTCGCCCGGGTGGAGGCCCGCTTCGGCGCGCGGCCCGCGGAGTGGCATTCCGGCGTGACCATGACGGAGCGGCGCCGCGTCTGGCGTATGGTCGGCGAGGGCCGCGCGCAGATGGTGGTTGGCGCGCGCTCGGCCTTGTTCCTGCCGTTCCAGCGGCTTGGGCTGATCGTCGTCGACGAGGAACACGACACTTCCTACAAGCAGGAGGACGGCGTCCTTTACAACGCGCGGGACATGGCGGTGCTGCGGGCCTCCATCCTCGGCGCGCAGGTGGTGCTGGCCTCCGCCACGCCCAGCCTCGAAAGCTGGGCCAATGCGGATGCGGGCAAGTACCGGCGGCTGGTCCTGACCTCGCGCTTCGGCGAGGCGGTGCTGCCGGAGATGCGCGCCATCGACATGCGGCGGCAGGAGGTGCCCTCGAACCGCTGGATCTCGCCCGCGCTGGCCGCGGCGGTGAATGCGCGGATGGAACGGGGAGAGCAGGCGCTTCTGTTCCTCAACCGCCGTGGCTATGCGCCGGTGACGCTCTGCCGGGCCTGCGGGCAGCAGATCGGCTGCGACCACTGCGATGCGCGGATGGTGGAGCACCGCTTCCTCAAGCGGCTGGTCTGCCACCAGTGCGGCGAGACGAAGCCCATGCCGGAGGTCTGCCCGTCCTGCGGGGCGGAGGACAAGCTGGCCGCGGTCGGCCCCGGTGTCGAACGGCTGGCCGAAGAAGCGCAGGCGCAGTTCCCCGAGGCGCGGATCGCGGTGCTGTCCTCGGACCTTTACGGCACGGCGCGCGAGCTGAAGGCGCAGATCGAGGGGATCGCGGCGGGCGGCGCGGACATCATCATCGGCACGCAGCTTGTGGCGAAGGGGCACAACTTCCCTCTGCTGACGCTGGTGGGGGTGATCGACGCGGACCTCGGGCTGCAGGGGTCGGACCTGCGCGCGGCGGAGCGGACCTTCCAGCTCATGCGGCAGGTGGCGGGGCGCGCGGGGCGGGCGGAGAAGCGTGGCGAAGCGCTGTTGCAGACCTACCAGCCGGAACACCCGGTGATCCGCTCGATCCTTGCCGGTGACGAGGAGGCGTTCTGGAGCGCGGAGGCCGACGAGCGCCGGCTGGGCGGGATGCCTCCCTTCGGACGGCTGGCGGGGATCATCCTGTCGGGTCCGGACGTGCAGGAGGTCTTCGACCTCGGGAACTGGCTGGCGCGCAACGATGGCGCGCTGCGGCGGGTGGGGGCGCAGGTCTTCGGCCCCGCGCCCGCGCCCATCGCCCGGGTCCGGGGGCGGCACCGCGTGCGCCTGCTGGTGCGGGCCGAGAAGGGCGTGGCGCTGCAGGGCGCGCTGGCCGACTGGGTGCGCCCGGTGAAGCTTAAGGGCGACCTGCGGCTGGCCATCGATATCGACCCGCAGTCGTTCTTCTGACCGGCTTCTGACCGCGGCCGCCCTTTGCCGCCCCGTCCGCCCTTTCCGCAGGGGAAGGGCGGACGGGCGCATCCATAAGGCGATCAGGGCGCATAAACCTGTGGTTTCCCCGGTGTTCTTGGGTCGGCCGTCTTGTCTGACTTCTTCGCGGCCTCTACATGCCTTTGCATGAAACGATGGATCCCTTTCGTGAAGAGCCGGCCACGGGTGTCGGTCGTGCGCCTGCAAGGCGCGATTTCCGTTCCCGCCAGAGGCAACCTGAGCGACAGGACCGCAGCCCCCCTGCTGGAGAAGGCCTTCCGGTCGAAACCGCAGGCCGTGGCGCTTGAAATCAACTCTCCGGGCGGGTCGCCCGTGCAGTCCTCGCTGATCGGGGCGCGCATCCGCCGCCTGTCCGAGCAGCACAGCATTCCCGTCTATGCCTTCGTCGAGGACGTTGCGGCCTCCGGCGGCTACTGGATCGCCTCTGCCGCGGACGAGATCTGGGCCGACGCGAGCAGCATCCTCGGCTCGATCGGGGTGATCTCCTCGGGGTTCGGGGCGCATGTCTTCCTGCAGCGGCAGGGGATCGAGCGCCGGGTGCACACGGCGGGCAAGTCGAAGTCGATGATGGACCCGTTCCGCCCCGAGACCGAAGAGGACGTGGCCCGTCTGAACCGGCTGCTGGGGCAGTTGCACGACACCTTCATCAACCAGATCCGGGCCCGGCGCGGCGAGAAGCTGGCGTCGAACCCCGACCTCTTCACCGGCGAGATCTGGGTGGGGCAGGCGGCGGTCGACCAGGGTCTGGCCGACGGCATCGGGCACCTCGTCCCGGTGATGAAGCAGCGCTTCGGCGACAAGGTGCGCTTCAAGCGGTACGAGGCCAGGCGGCCCCTGCTGCCGCGCGTGGGCGTCCAGATCGCCCAGGGCGCGTTGAGTGAGATCGAGGAGCGTGCCGACTATGCACGGTTCGGCGTCTCGTGATCGCAAAGATCGTCCTCCTGTTCCTGCTGGTCATGGGCCTTCTGGGCGTGTTCGGCAAATGGCGCATGCCGGGGGCGAAAAAGATCGGACAGTTGCGCAGGAAGGCGATGCTGAGCGCCAAGAAGTGCCCGCACTGCGGGGGCTACAGCATCGGCGACGCCCCCTGCGCCTGCCGGAAAGGTAAAGGCTGACATGGTATTCCTCTATGCCCTGCTGGGCTTGCTGATCCTGCTTCTGGCGGGCGACGCTTTGGTCAAGGGCGCGGTCAACCTGTCCCTGCGCGTGGGTATCCCCGCGCTGATCGTCAGCCTGACGATCGTCGCCTTCGGGACGTCCGCGCCGGAGATGCTGATCTCCGTGCAGGCGGCGATGCGCAACGTGCCGGGCATCGCACTGGGCAACGTGATCGGTTCAAACACGGCCAACGTGCTGATGGTGCTGGGCATTCCTGCACTGATCACGGTGATGCACACCTCTGCCCACGACACCCGCAAGAGCTATGTGCAGATGCTTTGCGCGTCGGTGCTGTTCATCGGGCTGGCGGTGCGCGAGGTCTTCGACTGGAAGTCGGGCATCGTGCTGCTGGCGGTGCTGGCGTGGATCCTCGCCGACCAGATCAAGGACGCGCTGGCGCACCGGCGGGCGGGCGAACTCGACGAAGAATTGGAAGAACCGGAAGGCGCCGACCCGGACATGCCGTGGTGGAAGATCGCCTTCTACATCGTGCTGGGCCTGATCGGCCTGCCGCTGGGGGCGGATCTGCTGGTGGACAGCGCGACCGAGATCGCGCGCATGTTCGACGTTTCCGACGAGGTGATCGGCCTGACGCTGGTCGCGGTCGGCACCTCGCTGCCGGAACTGGCGACCACCGTGATGGCGGCGCTGCGGCGGCAGGCGGACGTGGCCCTGGGCAACGTGATCGGGTCGAACATGTTCAACCTGCTGGCCATCATCGGTGTGGCCTCGATGATCGCGCCCATGCCGTTCGAGCTGCCGGAGCTGACCTTCGACCTTGCGGTGATGCTGGGCGCCTCGTTGCTGCTGCTGCCCTTCGTGTTCCTCAAACGCGACCTGAACCGGATGTGGGGTGTCATCTTGTCCGCGCTCTACGTGGGCTATGTCATCCTCGTGATCGTCTGAACGGAGGCCTGATGTCTGAACAGGGAAAACGTGCGCTTGTGACAGGCGGCGCGCGGCGGTTGGGGCGCGACATGGCGCTGACGCTTGCGCAACAGGGATACGATGTGGCGGTGCACTACGGCGGGTCCGCCGACGCCGCCGAGGAGACCGCCGCGGAGATCCGCGCGCTGGGGCAGAAGGCCGCCACGCTGCAGGCCGACCTGCTGGTCGAGGACGAGGTGCAGGCGCTGGTGGGCCGCGCGCAGGAGGCCCTTGGCGGGCCGCTGACGGCGCTGGTGAACAACGCCTCCATCTTCGAGCATGACGACTACGGCACGGCCACGCGCGAAAGCTGGGACCGCCATATCGAGAGCAACCTGCGCGCGCCCTTCGTGCTGATCCAGAACTTTGCGGAGCAGGCGCCGGAGCCGCTGACGGACGCCCGCGGCGAGCCTGTGGCGCAGGCCATGGTGGTCAACATGATCGACCAGCGGGTGCGCAAGCTGACGCCGGAATTCGCAAGCTACACCATCGCGAAGATGGGCCTGTGGGCGATGACCCGGACGGCGGCGATGGCGCTTGCCCCGCGTGTCAGGGTGAACGGGATCGGCCCCGGGCCGACCCTGCGCGGCGGCCGCCAGTCGGACGAGGATTTCGCCGCCCAGCGGGCCGCAACGGTGCTGGAACGGGGCTCCGACAGTGAGGATATCACCGCCGCGCTGGTCTACCTGCTTTCGGCAAAGGCCGTCACCGGGCAGCTTCTGTGCGTCGACGGCGGACAGCACCTTGCATGGCAGACCCCTGACGTGACGGAAGTAGAGTGAGCAACGGCGGCGAAAGTTTTGCACGGTTCACGGAACTGTCACGGAAGCGTTACGAAAATGCTAAGAGTCTCAGCCACTTGTAGGGTGACCCAAAAATTTTATCGTGATTTCAATGGGTTGAAAATGCGATTAATTTTTGTGCATCCCGGCGAAGTGGGCTGAAATCAATGGAAATTTGCCACTGCCCCGAATTTGCCACCAGACTTATCCACAGAAACGGTGGATGTAATACCGCTTGAAACGGCGGCGCCGGCATTGCAGCAGACGGGGATTCGACACAGGTTGAAGCCGAATGGGCAGAGTGACATGAACGACGGTCCGGAGAGCGCCACCTCGCCCCGCGGGGTCGAGGTCATCCAATCCTATCTCAGGACGCTTGAGACGTCCCCGGGCGTCTACCGGATGCTCGATGAGCAGAGCCGGGTGCTGTATGTCGGCAAGGCGCGCAACCTGCGCGCGCGGGTGTCGAACTATGCGCGGCTGAACGGTCATTCGCGGCGGATCGAGCGGATGATCCGCGAGACCGCCTCGATGATGTTCCTGACCACCCGGACGGAAACTGAGGCGCTGCTGCTGGAGCAGAACCTCATCAAGCAGCTCAAGCCGAAGTTCAACGTGCTGCTGCGCGACGACAAGTCGTTCCCGAACATCATCGTCACCAACCACGCCTTTCCGCAGATCAAGAAGCACCGGGGCGCGAAGTCGGAGAAGGGGCAGTACTTCGGGCCCTTTGCCAGCGCGGGCGCGGTGAACCGGGTGCTGAACCAGCTGCAGAAGGCCTTCCTGCTGCGCAACTGCACCGACAGCCAGTTCGAGGGACGCACGCGGCCCTGCCTGCTGCACCAGATCAAGCGCTGTTCTGCGCCCTGTGTCGGCAAGATCTCGGAGGAGGACTACGCGGCGTCGGTGCGTGACGCGGCGCGCTACCTGTCGGGCAAGTCGACCGAGATTCAGGAGAAGCTGGCCGCCGACATGATGGAGGCCTCCGAGGCGATGGAGTTCGAGCGCGCCGCCGCCCTGCGCGACCGCATCCGCGCGCTGACGCAGGTGCAGACCGCGCAGGGGATCAATCCGCAGACCACTGCGGAGGCGGACGTGATCGCGCTTTACATGGAGAACGGCCAGGCCTGTGTGCAGGTGTTCTTCATCCGCGCGAACCAGAACTGGGGGAACAAGGATTTCTACCCGCGGGTCGGCGACGACGTGGGCCCTGCGGAGGTCATGGAGGCCTTCATCGGCCAGTTCTACGACCAGAAGGAACCGGCGCGTCTGCTGCTCTTGTCGCACGGGATCGAGGACGAGGACCTGATGTGCCAGGCGCTCTCGGACAAGCTGGGCCGCAAGGTCGAGATCAGCGTGCCCCAGCGCGGCGAGAAGGCGGAACTGGTCGAGGGCGCGCTGCGCAACGCCAAGGAAAGCCTCGGCCGCAAGATGTCGGAGACCGCGACGCAGGCGAAGCTCCTGCGCGGGCTGGCGGAGGCCTTCGGGCTGGACGGGCCGCCGCAGCGGATCGAGGTCTACGACAACTCCCACATCCAGGGCACCAACGCGGTGGGCGCGATGATCGTCGCGGGCCCGGACGGGTTCATGAAGAACCAGTACCGCAAGTTCAACATCAAGGGCGAAGACCTCGTGCCCGGGGACGACTTCGGCATGATGAAGGAGGTCCTGACCCGGCGGCTGGTGCGGCTGAAGAAGGACGACCCCGACCGTTCGAAGGGGCTGTGGCCCGACCTGATGCTGATCGACGGCGGCGCGGGGCAGATCAGCGCCGTGGCCGAGATCATGCGCGAGCAGGGGGTGCAGGACGTGCCCTTCGTCGGTGTCGCCAAGGGGGTGGACCGCGACCACGGCAAGGAGGAGTTCCACCGCACCGGAGAGCGGCCCTTTGCGCTCCGCCACAACGATCCCGTGCTGTACTTCGTGCAGCGGCTGCGCGACGAGGCGCACCGCTTTGCCATCGGCACGCACCGGGCGAAACGGGCGAAGGCCCAGATGGCCAATCCGCTGGACGAGGTGCAGGGCGTGGGGGCTGCGCGCAAGCGGGCGCTGCTCCAGCACTTCGGCTCGGCAAAGGCGGTCAGCCGCGCCAACCTCGCGGACCTGAAGGCGGTGGAGGGCGTGTCGGAGGCGCTGGCCGAACGGATCTACGCCTTCTTCCACGAGCGGGGGTAGGGCGTCAGGCCTTGCCGCCGAGCCGGTCGAACATGGCCATGATCGGATAGGCGCGCGCCACGTCGCAGAGCGACGCATAGGCCGCGTCCAGCGTCTGTGGATCGAGCGTCGTGCCAAGCGGCAGGTACGCCTCGTCGAACGGCGGTGCGAGCGGTTCCGACACCACGGGCTTGCCGCTCTGCAACGCCATGAGCATGCGCGGCACCTCGGTGTAGACGCCTTCGAGCCTGTGCAGGTTGGCGACGGCGGCGGCCCCGGCGATTTCCTTCATCGCCTCTGAGTGGCTGACGTTGTGGCGCAGGTCGATCTCGGGGTGGCGGGCAACGATGCGGGCGCGTCTTTCGTCGATCGCACCATGGCTCATGATCCCCTCTCCGCCGCTGCGGGGCGGGCAGATGGTCGGAAAGACATACGGTCCGAAGAGGAAACGGCGCGGCATCAGCCGGGGCAGCAGCCCGTAGACCGACCGTTGCGCCGGGGACCAGTCCACAACCAGATCGGCGTGAAGCATGATGCGCAGCAGTTTCGACAGCCGCAGCTTGCGGTTGATCTTGTGGCCACGGAGGTACTTGACCTGCTCCGTCTGCAGCACGATCAGTTTGCGGCCGGGGGTTCGGGTCGTCCTGCCGAAGCGGTGGGCCCCGACCCAGATGTCGGTCTCTGGCAGGGGCGGCAGGTCTTCGGGGAGGCTACGACGGAGGTTTGCGGCCACCTGCATCAGGGTCTGATGGTTCGAAAGGAAACGAAGGGGGCCGTGCTCGATGCACTGTACCTCTTTCTGCATTTGATCGGGTTCTCTGTCGGTACTGGCGCTGCGGCTGTATATGAAAGTCAGTTGCCGCGGACAAGGCGGAACGCGGCGGAGGCGCCCCAGCCGGCTGCGATGGCGATGGCCAGCGACATCAGCCCGTAGATCAGCGGCTGTTCGCGCGACATCGTGAAGAGCCAGCGTTCGAGGCCGACCTTCCGGACCTCGATCTCGGTCGAATAGGACGACACCACCTTGCCCTCGCGGGTCAGGAAGATGCGGGTCGGGTAGGCGCCTTCGGTCAGGTTGGCGGGCATCGAGATGCTGGTGTCGAACAGCGTCTGTTCGCGCAGCGTGACGGTGTCCTCGTTCAGCGCGTAGGTGCCGCTGTTCTCGTTGATGCGGATCACCGCGCGGGTGAAGTTCTGGCTGTCGAGCACGGTCATCGGCGCGCCGACGGAGCGGATGACGCGCGGGATGGAGATGCCGTGGCGCAGGTCCTCGGTGTGGGTGATGACCTCTTCCCAGGGGGCGGAGGTGGCGATGGCGTAGAACGAGGGCGCGGCGTCGACCTCTACCGCGTCGGCGTTGACCCAGATGCCGAAGCGGCGCTCCTTGCGGCGGACGGTCAGGCGCTGGTCGGGGCCTTCGACGGTGACGATGACCTGAAGGGGCGGCTCGGCGATCGGGACCTCGCGCTTGACGGCGCCGAAGATCAGGATCTCCGACCCGTCGAAATCGGTGGAGATCGACACCTGGTCGCGCGACAGGCCCAGCACCACGTCTTCGGCATTGGCGGGCAGGGCGGCCAGCATCAGGACGAGAAGGGCGGTGAGCCGGGTCATGGCCGCGTCGGCCGTTCGATGACGTAAAGCTCGGACGGCGTGATCACCAGTTCCAGGCCCAGCTTGATGCAGACCAGCAGGACGAGCGCCGCCAGCAGGATGCGCAGTTGCTCGGCCTTCAGGCGGGTGCCCAGCATGGTGCCGAACTGCGCGCCGATCACCCCGCCGAGGATCAGCATCACCGCCAGCACCACATCGACCGTGTAGTTGGTGGTGGCGTGCAGAAGCGTGGTGAAGGCAGCGACGAAGATGATCTGGAACAGCGAGGTGCCGACAACGACCTTCGTGGGCATGCCCAGCAGGTAGATCATCGCGGGCACCATGATGAAGCCGCCGCCGACGCCCATGATCGCGGCCAGCACGCCCACGGCTGTGCCGACGAGCGCAGGCGGGATGACCGAGATATAGAGGCCGGAGGTGCGGAACCGCATCTTGAGCGGCAGGTTGTGGATCCAGTTGTGCTTGCGCCGCTTCGGGCGGGCACCGGCGCGGGCCTTGCGCAGGGCGTTGAGGCTCTCGATGAACATCAGCCCGCCGATGATCCCGAGGAACACCACGTAGCAGAGCCGCACCAGCAGATCGACCTGGCCCAGCGATTTCAGGTAGTTGAAGAGCATCACGCCGAACCCGGCGCCCACGAGGCCGCCGAGCAGCAGGACGGTGCCCATTCGGAGGTCCACCGTCTTTCGCCTGAGGTGGGCGAGAAGTCCCGAGAAGGAGGCCGCGACGATCTGGTTCGCGCCGGTTGCCACGGCGACGGCGGGCGGGATGCCGATGAAGAACAGCAACGGTGTCAGGAGAAAGCCGCCGCCCACGCCGAACATGCCGGACAGCACACCGACCAGACCGCCGAGACCCAGCAGAAGGAAAGCGTTTACCGCGACTTCGGAAATGGGAAGGTAGACCTGCATGTATATTCGTAGTCGCATTGAGCGCGACTGTGCAAGTGCGGCAATCCGGAAAATCCGTGGCGCCGGGCGGATGGCCTCTCATGCCCGGCGACGGCCTGTGCGCCTCTTTGCGTCACGCCGGGAAAAGCGGGGGCCGGAGCGGGGCGCTCCGGCCCTGCGCTCAACGCTCTTTCACGTAAGGTTCGCCCCCGGCGCGGGGGGGAATGGCCTTGCCGACAAAACCCGCGAGGATGACCACGGTCAGGATGTAGGGCAGGGCGTCCATCACCTGCACCGGCACGGTGAACGCGCCGAGGTCGATGTTCTGGTAGCGCAGCGCCACCGCCTGCAGGAGGCCGAAGAGCAGGCAGGCGCCAAGCGCGTACCACGGCCGCCACTTGGCGAAGATCAGCGCCGCCAGCGCGATGTAGCCCCGGCCTGCGGTCATCTCGCGGACAAAGCCCGCCTGCAGCCCGGTGGCGAGGTAGGCGCCCGCCATGCCGCAGAGCACGCCGGTGATGACCAGCGAGGAGTAGCGCAGCCCGATGACGGAGACGCCGGCAGTGTCCACCGCCTCGGGGGCCTCGCCCACGGCGCGCAGGCGCAGGCCGTAGCGGGTGCGGAACAGCACCCACCATGTCAGCGGCACGGCCAGGAAGGCCACGTAGACGAGGATCGAGTGGCCGGAGATCAGGTCGGCGTAGATCGGGCCGAGGACGGGCACGTCGCGCAGCGCCTCGGCGCCGGGGAGGGCGATGTTCTCGAACCGGCCGCCGGCCATGAGCGAGGGCGTGCGCCCGCCCTGGCTGAACCAGACCTGCGCGATCAGCACGGTCAGGCCGGAGGCGAGGAAGTTCAGCGCCACGCCGGAAATCAGCTGGTTGCCCCGGAAGGTGATGGAGGCCAGCCCGTGCAGGCCCGACAGGAACAGCGCCGCGAGGATGCCCGCGAACATGCCCCAGATCACCGCCGGGAACAGGTTCCTGAGCCACGTCAGGTCCATGCCCAGCAGGACCCAGGATTCAGCGGTGCTGACCATGGCCGCGATGGCGGCGGAGAAGAAGGCCGCGATCAGCATCTTGCCCTCGAGCCCGATGTCGATCACGCCGGAGCGTTCCGAGAACAGACCGGCGAGGCAGGCCAGCAGCAGCGGCGTGGCGAGGCGGACGGTGCTGTCGAGCACTTGCAGGATGGTGTCGAGATCCATGGGTCAGCTCCTGGCCGTGGCGAGCCGGATGGCGAAAAGGGTGAAGAACAGGCCGAGCGTCGCCTCGATCGTGCGGCGGGCGCGGGCGTAGAGCGCGCGCACCGGCGCGGCGGACAGCGCCAGCGCATAGGCGCCGTGCCCGGCGAGCGAGATCAGGAAGGCGCCCAGCAGGAACAGCGCGACGATGGCGGCGGGGGCGCCGTTGGTCGCGCCGACAGAGGCGATGGCGATCCAGAAGACGATGGCCTTGGGGTTGGTGACCTGCATGAGGTAGCCGGTCGCGAAGGCCCGCAGGGGCGACAGCGGCGGCATCTCGTCGGGGGCGACGCGGGGCGGGTGAATGGCCTTCCGGAACGATCCGTATGCCAGCCACAGCAGGTAGGCCGCCCCGACCATCCGCAGGATCGTCACCGCCCAGGCGGCCTGCTGCATGAGGACGCCCACGCCCGCCAGCGTCAGCGCGGCCAGCGTGGCGGCCCCGGCGGCGACTCCGACCGCCGCTATGACGGCAGAAGCCCGCCCGCGCGAGAGCGCCACGCCCAGCAGCATCGCGACGGCGGGGCCGGGCGACAGCACCGCCACCAGCAGGATGGCGTAGGAGGCGAGGAAGCCGGGCAGGTAGGCCTGCATCAGCGCGCCCCCTTGCCGAACGTCAGGAACAGCCGTTCGAGCGGCATCCGCACCATGTTGTCGAGCGCCCCTGTGAACAGGATCACCAGCGCCTGGATCACGGTGATGAGCTCGCGCGGGATGTTGGTCCAGAGCGCCAGTTCCGCCCCGCCCTGGTAGAGGAAGCCGAAGAGCAGCGCGGCCAGGAACACGCCCAGCGGATGCGACCGCCCCATGAGCGCCACGGCGATGCCGATGAAGCCCGCGCCCTCGGTGGCGTTCATCACCAGCCGCTCGGCCTCGCCCATGGTGGTGTTGAGCGCCATCATGCCCGCCAGCCCGCCGGAGATCAGCATGGCGACGACGGTGGTCCGCGCGGGCGAGATGCCGGCATAGCGCGCGGCGGATTCGGAATGGCCGAAAGCGCGGATCTCGTAGCCCAGCTTGGTGCGCCAGATCAGCAGCCAGACGACGATGCAGGCGAGGATGGCGAGGAAGAAGGTGACGTTCGCCGGAGAGCCGCGGAACAGCGGGTTGTCGGCACTGGCGAACATGTCCTGGAAGGTCGGCAGGTGCGTCGCTTCGGGAAAGCGGGCGGTGGCCGGGTCCATCGCGCCTTGCGGCCGCAGCAGGTTCACCAGCACGTAGTTCAGCACCGCGGAGGCGATGAAGTTGAACATGATCGTGGTGATGACGATGTGGCTGCCGCGCCGCGCCTGCAGGTAGCCGGGAATCCACGCCCAGGCCGCCCCGAAGAGCGCCGCGGAAAAGGTCGCCCCGATCAGCGCGATCGACCAGTGCGGCCACGGGATGTAGAGACAGGCGAGCGCCACGCCCAGCCCGCCGATCATCGCCTGCCCCTCGCCGCCGATGTTGAACAGGCGGGCATGGAAGGCCACGGCAACGCAGAGGCCGGTAAAGATGAAGTTGGTGGTGTAGTAAAGCGTGTACCCCCAGCCCGTCGACCGCATCAGCGCCCCGTCGATCATCAGCGACAGCGCCTCGGCCGGGTTTTCGCCGATGGCGAGGATCACCAGCGCCGACAGCGCCGCGGCGATCAGGATGGAGATCAGGGGAACGAGGACCGCGTCGGCCCAGGCAGGCATCTTATCCATGGTGGGCTCCGGTCGTTACGGGCCATGCCGGGGCGCCTGTGGCGGCGGCGGAGAGGGGGGTGGCCAAGGGCTGGGCGGCGGAACGGTCAGTCATGCTGCGCGGCCTCGCGGGCTTCCTTGGCCTCGAGCCTTTCGTCGATGGCCTCGATCGGCGCCTTGCCCCGGGTGTCGGTGACGCCGGCCATCAGCAGGCCCAGTTCCGTCTGGTCGGTCTCTGACGGCAGGCGTTCGCCCATGATCTGACCGTCGAACATCACCGCGATGCGGTCCGAGAGCGAGAAGATCTCGTCCAGTTCGACCGAGACCAGCAGGATCGCCTTGCCCTGGTCGCGCAGGCGCACGATTTCCTGGTGGATGAACTCGATGGCGCCGATGTCGACGCCGCGGGTGGGCTGGCCGACCAGCAGGATGTCGGGGTCGCGCTCGATCTCGCGGGCGAGGACGATCTTCTGCTGGTTGCCGCCCGAGAAGTTCTTGGCGGCGAGGTTGGGATCGGGCGGGCGCACGTCGTAGCGGTCCATCTTGGCCTGCGCCTCGGCCTTGATCGCGGCGTTGTTCATCAGCAGCCCGGACTGGAGCTCCGGCGCGCGGTGATAGCCGAAGACGGTGTTTTCCCACGCCGTGAAGGGCAGGATCAGCCCTTCGTGGTGGCGGTCTTCGGGGACGTGGGCGATGCCCCGGGCGCGGCGGCTCTGCCCGTCGGAATACTTGCCGGTCAGGTCGATCTCGTCACCGTTGACGCGGATCGTGCCGGTGGCGCCGATCATGCCGCCCAGCACCGCCAGAAGCTCCGACTGGCCGTTGCCGGATACGCCCGCGATGCCCAGGATCTCGCCCGCGCGCACATGCAGGGACACGCCTTTCAGGCGCTCGACGCCGTGGCTGTCGGTGTGGCGCAGGTCCTCCACTTCGAGGATGGGCGCGCCGGGGGTCGCGGGCTTCTTGTCGACGCGCAGCAGCACCTTGCGGCCGACCATCAGCTCGGCGAGTTCCTCCGGAGAGGTCTCCGCCGTCTTGACGGTGGCGGTCATCTCGCCGCGCCGCATGACGCTGACGGTGTCGGTGATCTCCATGATCTCGCGCAGTTTGTGCGTGATGAGGATGATCGTCTTGCCCTCGCGCTTCAGCCCTTCGAGGATGCGGAACAGGTGGTCCGCCTCGGCAGGTGTCAGCACGCCGGTGGGCTCGTCGAGGATCAGGATGTCGGCCTCGCGGTAAAGCGCCTTGAGGATCTCGACGCGCTGCTGGTGGCCGACCGAGAGGTTCTCGATCAGGGCGTCGGGATCGACCTGAAGCTCGTATTCCTCGGCGAGGTGCTTGAGCGACCCGCGCGCCTTGGCGAGCGAGGGTTTCAGGAGCGCGCCGTCCTCGGCGCCCAGGATGACGTTTTCGAGGACGGAGAAGTTCTGCACCAGCTTGAAGTGCTGGAAGACCATGCCGATGCCCGCCGCGATGGCGGCCTGGCTGTCGGTGATGTCCTTCTTCTGGCCGTTGACCCAGATTTCGCCCGCGTCGGCCTTGTAGAAGCCGTAGAGGATCGACATGAGCGTGGACTTGCCCGCGCCGTTCTCGCCGATGATGCCGTGGATCGTGCCGGGCATCACGCGGATCGAGATGTCCTTGTTGGCCTGCACGGGGCCGAAGGCCTTGGATATGCCTTTGAGTTCGATGGCGGGCGCTGTCATGGGGAGCCTTCGGAACGTAGAACGGCCCACCCCGGGGCGGGGTGAGCCGGTTGCGGGGCCGTCAGGCGGCCCCGGGCGTCATCAGAAGTTCAGCGCCGGGCAGGAGTCGTCGGAGGAGTAATCGTGCACCTCGGTCTCGCCCGCGATGATCGCGGCCTTGGCCTCTTCGACGGCGGTGGTCATTTCCTCGGAGACGAGCTCTGCGTTGTTCTCGTCCATGGCGACGCCCACGCCGTCCTCGGCCAGGCCCAGCGTCTTGACGCCGGTTTCCAGGTCGCCGCCCGCGGTCATCGCGTCATAGACGGCGACGTCCACGCGCTTGAGCATCGAGGTCAGCATGTTGCCCGGGTGCAGGTAGTTCTGGTTGCTGTCGACGCCGATGGCCATCTTGCCCTCGTCGGCGGCGGTCTGCAGCACGCCGAGGCCGGTGCCGCCGGCCGCGGCAAAGATCACGTCCGCGCCCTGCGAAATCTGCGCCTTCGCCAGCTCGGAGCCCTTCACCGGGTCGTTCCAGGCCGCCGGGGTGGTGCCGGTCATGTTGGAGATCACGGTCGCGTCCGGGTTCACCGCCTTAACACCCTGCGCGTAGCCGCAGGCGAACTTGCGGATCAGCGGGATGTCCATGCCGCCGACGAAGCCGACGGTGCCGGATTCGGAGGCCATCGCCGCCATCATGCCGACGAGGTAGGAGCCCTGGTGCTCGGAGAACAGGATGGACAGGACGTTCGGGTGCTCGGCCGGATCGACGAAGCCGTCGATGGTCACGAACTTGGTGTCCGGGTAGTCCGCGGCCACGGCGGCGATCGGCGAGGACATGGAGAAGCCGGTGGTCACGACCGGGTTGAAGCCGGCCTCCGCGAAGCGGCGCAGGGCCTGCTCGCGCTGTGCTTCGGACTGAAGTTCGATGTCGCGGTAGGAGCCGCCGGTTTCCTTGGCCCAACGCTCGGCGCCGTTGAAGGCGGCCTCGTTGAACGACTTGTCGAACTTGCCGCCGAGGTCGTAGATCAGGGCCGGATCGGCAAGGGCGGCGCCTGCGGACAATGCGAGCGCGGCAACAGTGCCGAGGGTCTTCTGCATGAAGGTCATAGAAATGCTCCCGGTTGGTTGGGGCGCTGTGGCCCCTTCTTGTGATTTATCAATGAAGACGCAGGGGCGGGTAGGGGTCAAGGCGGTTTTTGCCTGCGCAGCAGGATGCCGTCAGGGCAAAACGCGCGACATGATCACGGCGTCATCCGTGCTGCCGTCCGCCAGATGGTAATACCCCTTGCGCAGCCCTGAAACGGTATAGCCCTTCGCCTCGTAGAAGGCGCGGGCGGGGACGTTGCGGGCGGCCACCTCGAGGAAGGCGCTTTCGGCCCCGCGCGCCACGGCCAGCGCGTGGAAGAGCGCGAGCGCCCGGCTGGCTTCGCCCTTGCGCTGCACGTCCGGGTCGGCGGCCAGCGCGAGGATCTCCGCCTCTCCGGCGACCACGAGGCCGAAGACGAAGGCGTGCGAGGTTGCCGCGACCAGCGCGTGCGGGCTGTCGAGGCTGTCGGCGAAGTCATGCGCCGCCCAGGGGCGCGAATGCGTGTAGGCACGGGCGCAGAGCGCGGCCATGTCTTCGGGCGTCATCGTCTGTTCGGACATGAGGTCAAGCGTCATCGAGGATCACCGGGGCTGCTTCGGAAGACGGCGCTGCGTCGGCCGCCCGCACGTAAAGCGGGGCCGGACGGGTGTCTGTCGGTTTGCCTGCGGCGACGCGGGCGATGGTGGCCGCATTGGCCGCCGCGTCGTCCGCGGCGGTTGCGGCGCCGCCGGGGATCTCGGCCGATTGCGTGATCGTGCCGTCCGCGTGCTGAAGGTAGAACAGCCCGCCGGTGGCCGGAACGGCCGCGATTGCGGCGTCGCTGGTGGCGCGGATGACTTCAAAGGTGGTGACGCCCACGGCGGGGATCTTCAGCCCCAGCGCCAGCCCGCGGGCGGTGGCCACGGCGATGCGGATGCCGGTGAAGTTGCCCGGCCCGGTGCCCACGCCGATGCGCGTGACGTCTTTCCAGCCGCGGCCTGCCTCCGCCAGGAGGTCCTCCAGCAGGGGCAGGAGACGCTCTGCCTGCCCGCGTTTCATCGGCTCGGCCCGCGCGGCAAGCACGGTTTCGCCGTCGAGAAGCGCCGCGGCGCAGAAGGGACCGGAGGTGTCGAAGGACAGGATCATGTCCCTGTATGACTCCGTGCACATGGAGTCTGCAACCGGGCGTGAACGGTGGACCGCTCCACGGTGCCTGAACGTCGCGCAAACGGCGCTTTTTCGGTCAGTCGGGGAAAGGCGGTTGCGCCGCGGCGGAAACGGAAAGGGCGCCGCAACAGCAGCGCCCGGTGTGCGATCCGTGGGTCATGCGGTCCGAAGGGTCAGACGGCGACCGGGCGGACCTCCGTCACTTCGGGGATGTAGTGGCGCAGCAGGTTCTCGATCCCCATCTTCAGCGTCAGCGTGGAGGAGGGGCAGCCTGCGCAGGCGCCCTGCATGTGCAGGTAGACGACGCCGCGATCAAAGCCGTGGAACGTGATGTCGCCGCCGTCCTGGGCCACCGCCGGACGCACGCGGCTGTCCAGCAGTTCCTTGATCTGGCCGACGATCTCACCGTCTTCGCCGTCGTGTTCCGCGTGGCCGCCGGCCTGCGCCGCGCCATCGGACATCACCGGCTGACCGGACTGGAAGTGTTCCATGATCGCGCCGAGAATCGCGGGCTTCATGTGGTCCCAGTCGACGGTGTCGGCCTTCGTCACGGTGACGAAGTCGTTGCCGAAGAAGATTCCGGTGACACCGTCCACGGCGAACAGCCGCTTTGCCAGCGGGGACGCCCCGGCAGCGTCTGCAGAGGGGAAATCGGCGGTGCCCATCTCCAGCACGGTCTGGCCGGGCAGGAATTTCAGCGTGGCCGGGTTGGGCGTGGATTCGGTCTGAATGAACATCTGGAGCGTACCTTTTCTGGCCTCTTCCCTATATGCGCGCCGAGCGCGGCGGCGTCAAGGATTGGAACGATTCTAAACAGGCTGTCAGTCGATGCAGAAGCGGAACGCGGCGTCCAGCATCCGGCGGTCGAGTGGTGTGGGTTTCTTGGCCGCGACGTAGTTGCCACCGATCACGCGACCGTATCCCGCGCCGATCGCAAAGGTCCCGGCGGCCGCCATCGCCTGCGCCTGCGGCGGCGAGATCCGGATCGTCAGGTAGGCGTCTTCGCCGTCGACCCGAACGGAGACCGCATCCTCCGGCAGCTTCTGCTCGGTGTTGTCGGTCCAGAAGATCGGCGAGCCGCGCTCCTCGGGGCTCAGCGCGTGGACAGAGGCGTGCAGCAGCGCATAGGGCTGCCCGGCCCGGCAGTAGAACGACATCTGGTCGACGCCGTCGTAGGGCTGCGGCGGGTCGATCCGCTTGGACGCGGCGATCAGCCCGTCCTTGTAGGGTTCGAGGAAGAAGGCATCGTAGCCGACGCGCGTGACAAGGTCGTATTCCTCTGCCTGCGGCTGGGTGACGTAGTACATGCCGGTGCTGTCCTGGGCCGAGGCGAGGGTGAAGATCCGGGCGTCGACGCCCATTTCCACCATGTAGGCCACGAGGTCGCCCGAGAATTTCTGCGCCACCTCGCCGCCGATCTGCTGGCCGGGGGCAAAGAACTGGTGCAGGCCCAGCTTGTCCCTTTCGGACAGGAAGCGCCGTACGCCGCCCATGAAGACATAGGCGCAGGCGCTTTCGCAGCGGCCGGGCGAGGGACCTTCGCTGCCGAGGAAGATCGGTTTTCCGTCGGTGTGGCGCGGTATGCCGTCGGAGCCGCCGAGGGCCGTGTCATACCCCTGTTCGCGGATGTAGCGGCCCAGCCGCAGCGCCTCGCCCAGCGTCCCGCCCGGACTGTTGAGGTAGATCACGCCGCCATCGACGCCCTCGGTCTCGATCAGGCTGCGCAGCCTGTCGGTCAGCCCGGGCTCGATCTGCCCTTCGATCAGGACGAAGCAGCTTTCGTACGCGTTCCCGAGACAGGCGTTCTGGATCAGCGTCTCGGCCAGTGCGGGGCGGGCAGTCAGGAGGGCGAAGAAGACAAGAAAGGCACGCATGAAAAATCTCTCGGAAAGGCGGCATCAGAAAACGGGTGTCCGGCCAGAATGTCGCCTGCGCCCCGACTTGTGAAGCCCGCAGGTGGCGGGGCGGGCGGCCTTTCCGGAGGAGGATGGGGTGTCGTGGAGTGCGTGGAGGCGGAACGATCAGGTGATCGCTTCCAGCCGCTCCTTCGAGAGGTCGCCGGGCACCACGGTCACCGGCACTGGCAGCGATCCGGCGCTGCGGGTCATCTGCGTCACCAACGGGCCGGGGCCCTTCTTGTCGGCGGCGGCGCCCAGCACCAGCACGCCGATCTCCGGGTCTTCGCGGACCTGGGCGAGGATTTCCGTCACGGCGTCGCCCTCGCGGATCACCAGCTCCGGGTCGACGCCCTGCTTGTCGCGCATCCACTTGGCGAAGACCTCGAAATGCGCGTGGATACGTTCGCGGGCCTCCTCGCGCATGATGTCACCGACGCCGATCCAGTGGTTGAACTCTTCCGGGGCGATGATCGACAGGATCGCGACGCCGCCGCCTGACTTCGCGGCGCGCATGGCGGCGAAGCGCATGGCGTTCAGGCATTCTCTGGAATCGTCGAGCACGACGAGGAACTTGCGCATTGGGTCTCTCTCCTGTCGCGCGACCTTGGCAGAGGGGCAGGCGGCTGTCCACTCTGCAGTGACGTGGGCGTCAGAGCGGCGGCGTCCTGAGGAGTAGGCCGGGGGCGGCGGTGTCGATGAGGGTATGGCCCTGCGCCGACAGGCAGAAGACCGCAACCTGCGGATCGTGGTCGAGAAAGGCGAGGTGGCGGCCGGCGGGCAGCGCGGCGGCGATGTCGTCCAGCAGGGCGTGCAGGATGTCGTCCGGTGCCGTGTCGCGGGAGATGTCGCGGACCGTGTCGCCCAGGCGGTAGGACAGGCGGTCGGTCGTCATTGCGACGTGCAGCCTGTCGTCGACGCCCGTGGCGCGTGCGAGGTCCCGGAGCGCGGCGGCGAGGGCCTCAGGCGTGTCGAGGGCGTCGCGTTGAAGCAGGCAGGCGCGCGGACAGAAGGGTGTGTGCGGCGGGCGGTCGATGCGGATGGCGAAGGTCAGGAGGAGGAGCCGCCAAGGATCGTGGCGGTAGGTCTCCTCCGGCCCGAAGTCGGTCAGGTCGGCACGGGTCACGCCGGGCGAGAGCGTGAGCCCGGCCTCCGCCAGCAGGTCGAGCTGTTCGTCGAGGGAGGGCGCCTCGCGCTGGGGGGCAGGGCGCGCGGCAGGCCGGTTGGCGCGGATCACCGCACGGATCGCCAGCGCGAAGAGCGCCAGCACAATCCCGATGACCAGCAGTTTCAGCCACATGGCGCGGGCCGCCTCAGGCGCTGAGCGCCCAGTCCCAGTAGAGGTCGCGCACCCGGCTGGTCACCGGACCGGCCTGGTAGGAGGTGTCCTCGAACGCGGTGACGGGGGTGATCTTGTTCATGTTGCCGGAGAGGAAGACCTCGTCCGCGGCCTCGAAATCGGCGAAGGTCAGCACCGCCTCGACCACCTCCATCCCGTCCGCCTTCATGTTGGCGATGTGGCGGGCTCGGGTGATCCCGGCGAGGAAGGTCCCGTTGGGGATCGGCGTGAACACGACCCCGTCGCGGACCATGAAGACGTTGGCGGTGGCGCTTTCGGCGACGTTGCCCATGGCGTCGGTCACCAGCGCGTTACCAAAGCCGCGGCTGCGGACCTCGGTCAGCATCCGGGCATTGTTCGGATAGAGGCAGCCGGCCTTGGCATTGACCACCGCGTCCTCCAGCACCGGGCGGCGGAAGCGGGTGCGCCCCAGCGTGGTGGAGGCGGTGGCGGGCGCCATGGGGATTTCCTCGAGGCAGATGGCAAAGCCGGTCTCTTCGGGCTGCGGGACGATGGCGGTGACGTCGCCGTTGATGCCCCAGTACATCGGCCGGATGTAGACCGCGGCGTCGGGGGCATAGGCAGAGAGGCCCTCGCGCACGATCTCGACCATGTCGTCGGGCGCGACGGTGGGGTTGACCATCAGCGCCCGGGCGGAGGCGTTGATCCGGGCGCAATGGCGGTCGAGGTCGGGCGTGACGCCCTGCGTGTAGCGTGCACCGTCGAAGACCGAGCTGCCGAGCCAGGCGCCATGGTCCGCGGCGCGCATGATCATGGTGTCGCCCTCGTGCCATGTGCCGTTGAAATAGGTGCGGATGTTCTTGCCGGTCGCCATCGGGATCTCCTTTTGGCGCGGAGCCTAGGCCCGGCGGACGGCAAGGTCCAGAGGGCGGGGCGGCGCAGAGCCCCGCCCTGCGCGGCGGCTGCGCGGGCGACGTTGTGCACGGGTCGGCCCGGGGAGGGGATGCGCTGTGTCGGGCTTAAGGATGTTGGGGGTGGAGAGAGGGACGCGGAGCGGTGCTGTGCGCGTGCGGCATGTTGTGCGCCGACCGCTGCGCGTGACGCGGTGGAGTGGGGCCCCGACCGTCGGGCCTGTGGCGCGGGCGGGGTGGCGGCGCAAAGCCCCGCCCTACGGCGGCAGCGCGCGGGCGGGGAGGTGTCGCGCCGTCCGGTCGCGGCGGTTTCAGCCTGCGCGGTCTTCGGTCGCTTCCAGCAGCAGATTGGGCAGGTCGAGCGGTGCGTTGGTCATCAGGAGCGTGCCGTTGCCGCTGCGGGGCCAGTCCTCGGGGGCGCGGTCGCGGTAGATCTCGATCCCGTTGCCGTCGGGGTCGGAGAAATAGATCGCCTCGGAGACACCGTGGTCGGCGGCGCCCTCGATCTCCACCCCGTGGTCCAGGGCGCGGGCCAGAGCGTCCGCCAGGGCCGGGCGGTCGGGGAAGACGAAGGCGGTGTGATAGAGGCCGGGCGCGCGCGGATCGGCCCGGGGGCCGTCCTTCGAGTGCCAGGTGTTCAGGCCGATGTGGTGGTGGTAACCGCCGGCGGAGAGGAACGCAGCCTGCCGCCCGTAGGTCTGCATGACCTCCAGCCCCATCACGTCGCGGTAGAACGCGACGGAGCGGTCGAGGTCGGTGACCTTCAGGTGGACGTGGCCGATGCGGGTTTCGGGATGTGCGGGCATGGGACGCCTCCTTTGAATGACAGAGATATGGGCGGGCCGGGCCAGCCGTCTATCGCCGCCAGCGCGTGTTCCGCGTGCGCGGCTGCACAGGCGGTGCCAAGGCGGACGTACGGGCCCTGCGGTCCGGGCGGCGGGCACGCGGCGGGGCACTTGGGACGCACGGCGGCGCGCATCGGAAACCCGGCGACGCAAAAACGTGACCGAAGGTCGGCATTGATCCACGCCGCCCGGACTGCGCATGGTCTACAAGAGCCGGAAACGAGAGGAGGCGCGCGTGGCCGACAGGATCCGATTCACACTCGACGGCGAGGAAGTCGAAGCCGAAAAGGGCATGACCATCTGGGAGGTGGCAAACGGGCGCGGTCTGAAGATCCCGCACCTGTGCCACAAGCCTGCGCCGGGTTACCGCCCGGACGGCAACTGCCGCGCCTGCATGGTGGAGATCGAGGGCGAGCGCGTGCTGGCGGCCTCCTGCATCCGCGAACCCGAGGACGGCATGGTGATCAAGAGCGCCTCGGCCCGGGCGAAGACCGCGCGCAGGATGGTGATGGAGCTGCTCGTGGCCGACCAGCCCGAGCAGGCGGCGGCGCATGACAAGTCCTCCCACCTTTGGGACATGGCGGCCGAGCAGGGCGTTGCCGAAAGCCGCTTTCCGACGCTGGAGGCGGAGCGCATCCCGCTGCTCGACGACAGCCACGTGGCGATGTCGGTCAACCTCGACGCCTGCATCCAGTGCGGCCTGTGCGTGCGCGCCTGCCGCGAGGTGCAGGTCAACGACGTGATCGGCATGGCCGGGCGCGGGCACGATGCCTACCCGGTGTTCGACCTTGGCGACGACATGGGCGCCTCCACCTGCGTGGCCTGCGGCGAATGCGTGCAGGCCTGCCCCACCGGCGCGCTGATGCCGTCGTCGGTGGTGAACGACGCGCAGGAAGGCGACCGGGCCGATTTCGACAAGGAAACCAAGTCGGTCTGCCCGTTCTGCGGCGTCGGCTGCCAGGTCTCGATCAAGGTGAAGGACGGCAAGATCAAGTACGTCGAGGGCATCGACGGCCCCGCGAACGAGGGGCGGCTGTGTGTCAAGGGCCGCTTCGGGATGGACTACATCCACCACCCGCACCGGCTGACGAAGCCCCTGATCCGGCGGGAAGACGCGCCCGAGAAGGGCCTGAACGTCGATCCGTCGAACCCCTGGACCCATTTCCGCGAGGCGACCTGGGAAGAGGCGCTGGACAAGGCCGCCCACGGGCTGGCCGACCTGCGGTCCTACTACGGCGGGCAGTCGGTTGCGGGCTTCGGCTCGGCCAAGTGCACCAACGAGGAGGCCTACCTCTTCCAGAAGTTCATCCGGCAGGGCTTCGGTCACAACAACGTCGACCACTGCACGCGGCTGTGCCACGCCTCCTCGGTGGCGGCGCTGATGGAGAACGTGGGCTCGGGCGCGGTGACCGCGACCTTCAACGAGATCGAGAACGCCGACGTGGCGATCGTCATCGGCTCCAACCCGACAGAGAACCACCCCGTCGCCGCGACCTACTTCAAGCAGTTCACCAAGCGCGGCGGCGAGCTGATCATCATGGACCCGCGCGGCACCGCGATGAAGCGCTTTGCCAAGCACATGGTGCAGTTCCGCCCCGGCACCGACGTGGCGCTGCTGAACGCGCTCATGAACGTGATCGTCGAGGAAAAGCTCTATGATCGCCAGTACATAGAAGGCTTCACCGAGGGCTTCTTCGAGTTCCGCGACCACATCCGCGCCTTCACGCCGGAGCGCATGTCGGAGCTTTGCGGGATCGCGCCGGAGGTGATCCGCGACGTGGCCCGGACCTTCGCCACGGCGCAGCGGGCGATGATCTTCTGGGGGATGGGCATCTCGCAGCATATCCACGGCACCGATAACTCGCGCTGCCTGATCTCGCTGGCGCTGCTCTGCGGTCACGTGGGCCGTCCGGGGACCGGGCTGCATCCGCTGCGCGGGCAGAACAACGTGCAGGGGGCGTCGGACGCGGGGCTCATCCCGCAGGTCATGCCGGACTACCAGTCGGTCGCCGATCCGGAGGTCCGGGCGCTGTTCAAGCACATCTGGCAGGGCACGGAAATCCAGGCCACGCCGGGACTTACGGTCGTCGAGATCATGGACCGCGTCTACCGCGGCGAGATCCGCGGCATGTACGTGCTGGGCGAGAACCCGGCGATGTCGGACCCGGACGTGGAACATGCGCGCAAGGCGCTGGCCAAGCTCGACCACCTCGTCGTGCAGGACATCTTCCTGACGGAGACGGCGAACTTTGCCGACGTGATCCTGCCCGCCGCCGCGATGCCCGAGAAGGACGGCACCGTGACCAACACCAACCGGCAGGTGCAGATGATGCGCAAGGCGGTGGAGGCCCCGGGCGAGGCGCGCGAGGACTGGAAGGTGATCGTCGACCTGGCGCGGCGCATCGGGCTGAAGTGGGACTACGACGATCCGCGCGAGGTCTTCAACGAGATGAAGATGTCGATGCGGTCGTTGCACCACATCACCTGGAAGCGGCTGGAGACCGAGAATTCAGTGACTTACCCCTGCAACGGCCCGGACGATCCGGGCCAGGCGGTGGTCTTCGGCGACGGCTTCCCGCGCCGGGCGGGCCGGGCGAAGTTCACGCCGGCACGCGTCACGCCCCCGGCGGAGGTCCCGGACGAGACCTTCCCGATGGTGCTGACCACGGGCCGGCAGCTGGAGCACTGGCACACCGGGTCGATGACCCGCCGCGCCACGGTGCTGGACGCGGTGGAGCCGGAGGCCAACTGCTCGCTGCACCCCTCCACCCTGCGGGAACTGGGCGTGGAGCCGGGCGGGCTGGTGCGGCTGATCACCCGGCGCGGCTCGCTCGAGGTGATGGCCCGTGCCGACAGGTCGGTGGCGCGGGACATGGTGTTCCTGCCCTTCGCCTACGTGGAGGCCGCGGCCAACATCCTCACCAACCCCGCGCTCGACCCCTTCGGCAAGATCCCGGAGTTCAAGTACTCTGCCGTGCGGGTGGAAAAGGTCACCGACGGGGCGCTTGCCGCGGAGTGAGTGCGGTCCCGGGCGCCTTGCGCAACGGGTCCGCGGCGCCGGTCCCCGGTTAACGGGGCGGGCGCCGGGTAAACGCAGCGTGCGCCACCGGATGTGCCCGGCGGCGCCGCGTGCACCCCAACGGGTTACCGGAACGTTTATCGCCTGTGGCGCGCGTTAAGGGGCGAACCGGCCGGTTTGCCCCCGATTCCCGGCCGGTTGGAAACCTTCGTTAACGCCGGCAGGCGCCGAAGCGTTGCGCGGAAATCTTTTTCGTTAATGCCTGTGCCGGGACGGGGCCGGGCCCGGGCAGGGAGGGTGCCGCCGCGGCTGGCTGCGCCGGTTTCTCATCGTCTCGCCGAAAGGCTGTGAGGATCGGCCGGGACGTGGCAGGATGGGCGCAGGAGGATGTGCCATGGATCCTGTGTCCCTCGGCTATTACGCGGCGGTCTGCGGGCTTCTGAGCCTCGCCGGGCCGCGACTGGGCCGGGCGCCCGCCCGGCTGATCGTCGGTGCGCTGGTCGGTGTCGTGGCGGTGGCGTTCCTGCCGTCATTCCGGGCGGCGCTGGGCCTGCCCTGAGAATTCTGCCGCGGCGCGGCACTTCCTGCGACGGAGCGGGCGGGCACCTGCGTGAAACCCTGAAACGGAAGAAATTTCAGGGACATTCAGACATGGTTCGCAAGGTTGTTTTCTGGGGGCACCTGACGGCGGGGCTCGTTTCCGGGGTCTTCGTCCTGATGATGAGCGTGACCGGGGTCCTGCTGACCTACGAAAGCCAGATCATGCACTGGGCCACGGCCCGCGCCATCGAGGCTCCGGCGGGTGCCGTGGCCTTGTCGCCCGAAGAGATCGTCGCCGCGACGGGTGCCGTGCCGGGCCAGTCGCTGGTCCTCCCGCGGGAGCCCGGCGGGCTGGTGGAACTGCGGCAGGGGCGGTCCTCCGTCGCGCTCGATCCCTACAGCGGTACGGAACTGGACGGCGCGGGGGACGGCGTCGCGGCCTTCTTCCACGGTGTGACGGCGCTGCACCGCTGGCTGTCGTTCAGCGGCCCGACGGAGGTTGGCGGCTGGCTGGTCGATGCGGCCAACCTGCTGTTCCTCGGGCTGGTGGTGTCGGGGCTGTACCTGTGGCTGCCGAGGACGTGGACGTGGAGGCGCGTGAAGATGAACCTGGTCTTCCGGCGCGGCCTGCCGAACGCGCAGGCGCGAGATTACAACTGGCACCATGTGCTGGGCTTCTGGGCGCTGGTGCCGCTGTTCGTGATCGTGCTGACCGGCGTCGTCATGAGCTACGGCTGGGCCAACGCCGCGCTTTTCGCCGCGCTGGGCGAGGAGGTGCCGCAGGGCCGGGGCCGCGGGGCGGTGTCGCAGGAATTCGCGGCGCGGAAGCTGTCGGGCGCGCCATTGGGCTATGCCGCCCTGCTGGACGCCGCAGGGGTGGTGCGGCCGGACTGGACGACGGCGGCGATCGTTCTGCCGGAGACGGGTGCTGGCGCGGTGCAGGTGACGCTGGACGGGGGCAACGGCGTGGCGCCGGCGCAGCGGTCGGAGCTGGTGCTGGACCGTGCCACGGGCGAGATCCTGTCCGAAGATGCCGTGACGGGCAGCGCGGGTACGCGCGCGCGGATGTGGGCGCGGTTCGCGCACACCGGGCAGTATTACGGCATCATCGGTCAGACGGTGGCGGGGCTCGCCTCGCTCGCCGCGATGGTGCTGGTCTGGACCGGCATGGCGCTGGGCCTGCGCCGGCTCCTGCGGATGCGGCGGCTGCGCCGCGCGGCGGTGTGAGGAGAAGATCTTTCGGACGAAAGATCTTTGGAGGCGAAGGCTTTTCTTCCGAAAAGCCTTCGCGGGTCCCGGGGCGGGCGGCGGTCAGGACCAGGTGACGTCGCCGAGGAAGATGTAGCCCGCACCGTAGATCGTCTTGATCAGGCGCGGGTTCTTCGGGTCCTCGCCGAGCTTGGTCCGCAGCCGCGAGATGCGCACATCCATCGCCCGGTCGAAGCTGTCGCCCGCCGTGCCGCCCAGCGCCTCCTGCATGTGGGCGCGGGTGATCAGCCGCTTGGGGCTTTCGAGGAAGAGCCTGAGCACCTCGCCCTCGGCCTGGCTGAAGGGCGTCTCCACCCCGTCCTTTTCCAGCGCGTAGTGGTCGAAGTGTGCCGTCCAGTCGCCGAAGCGGGCGGAGGTCTGCGCGGGCCGGGGCGGGGTGCGCAGGCGGGCGCGGACGCGGGCCACGACCTCGGCGGGATCGAAGGGCTTGGTCACGTAGTCGTCGGCGCCGAGTTCCAGCCCGGTCACCCGGTCCTGGACCTGCGCGCGGCCCGAGATGATGATGACCTTGGCCCCCTGTTCCAGCGCCAGCCGATGCACCAGCGTCAGCCCGTCGCGGTCCGGCAGGGACAGGTCGACGAGGCAGACGGCGGGGGTGACGGAGCGCAGCGCCGCCTCGAACTCCGTCGCGCGGGAAAAGGCGCGGGTGCGGTAGCCCGCGTCCTGCAGCGCCTCCGTCAGGATGTCGCGGATGGCGGGTTCGTCGTCGAGGATCGTCACGAGGGGGGCGTCGGTCATGGCGTCCTTTCGCCGTCCCGGAGGGCGTTGGCAAGGGTTTCGGGGGTGAAGGGCTTGGCGATGACCGGCGCGCGGGCGCGGGCGGCGCGGTGGCGCGGGTCGCCGGGCGGCAGCGAGGTCATCAGGCGCAGCGGGATCTGCGGCAGGTGGTCGGCCAGCGTGTGGCCGGGTTCGCTGCCCTCGAGCGTGATGTCCGACAGGATCAGCGCGACCTCCAGCGTTTCGGCCAGCGCCAGTGCCTCGGGGACGGAGCTGGCCTCGGCCACGGCGTAGCCCAGGCCGGTCAGCATGTCGCGGATGGGGGCGCGCAGGTCGGGGCTGTCCTCGACCAGCAGCACGAGGCCGGAGGCGGGCAGGCTGAGCGCGTGGCGCAGCGGCAGGCGCAAGGTGACGCGGGCGCCGGTGGCCCCGTTCGAGAGCCGCAGCGCGCCGCCCGCCAGCTTGGTCATGTCGTAGACCATGGCGAGGCCAAGGCCGGAGCCTTCGCCGCCCTTGGTGGTGAAGAAGGGTGCGGTGCCGTGGGCCAGCGCGTCGGGCGAAAAGCCGGGGCCGGTGTCGGTCACGGCGATCTCGAGCCATGTGCCCTGCAGTTCGTGGGCGGCGATGGTGATCTGCGCCTCGGCCCGTCCGGCGCAGGCGTCCCTCGCGTTCAGCACGAGGTTCAGGAGCGCGTCCTGCAGGAGGCCGGGATCGGCCATGAGGGGGGCCGTGGTGTTGTCCTCCATCGTCAGGGTCAGGCCTTCGGGCAGGGTCGGCGCCGCGAGGTTGGCGAGGTCGTCGAGGAAGGGCGCGAGGCGCATCGGCTTCGGCTGCCAGGTGCGCGGGCTGGTGATGTCGGCGATGCGTTCCAGCAGGGTGCCGCCGCGCCGTGCCGCCTGCAGCGTGGCGGTGACGCAGGCGGGGGCTTCGCCCGGCAGGTCGAGGCGGGCCAGTTTCGCCTGCTGGCCGAGGATGATCGTCAGGAGGTTGGAGAAGTCGTGCGCGAGCCCGGAGGTGAGCTGTGCCGCGATCTCGCGCCGGCGGGTCTGCTGGAGCGCGGCGCGGGCCTGCGTTTCCTCGGTCACGTCCTGCGAGAGGATGTAGACGCCCGGTTCCAGCGGGTCGGGGGTGAAGGCGGCGCGGATCCGGCGGGAGGACGCCTCGTCACTGAACTCGAAGGTCGAGGCGCGCCCGGCGAAGGCGGCGTCGAGATGCGGCTGCACGCGGGCGTAGGCCTCCGGCCCCAGCGTGTCGGAGATGTGCAGCCCGACGATCGACGCGGGCCGTCCGGGCATCACGTCGGCCAGCCGGTTGTTGGAGAAGGTGTAGCGCCCGGTGGCGTCGACGCGGGCGATGTGGGCGGGCATCATCTCGGTCGTGGTGCGGGTGCGGGCCTCGGTCTCCATCAGCTGGCGGCGGGTTTCCTCGAGCGCGGTGATGGTGGCGGCAAGCTGGCGGTTGGTGCGGGCCAGTTCCTCGGACCGCTGCAGCACCTCCTCGGAGAGCGATTCCGAGCGGCTGCGGAGCAGTTCCTCCTGCTGCCTTATCGCGGTGATGTCGGTGTAGACGGTGACCCAGCCGCCCTGCGGCAGCGGCGCGCCCTCGACCGCGATGGTGCAGCCGTTGGCACGCTGGCGTTCCATGTAATGCGGTTCGAACGTGCGGGCGAGCGAGACGCGGGCGTCGATGAAGGTGTCGAGGTCGTCGATGGGACCGTATTCGCCGGTGGTGGCGAGGTGGCGGATGACCGCCTCGAAGGTGGTGCCGGGGGCGCAGAGCGTGTCGGGCAGGTCGAACATCGCCTGCATGGGGCGGTTGACCAGCACGAGGCGCAGGTCGCGGTCGAAGATCGACAGGGCCTGCTGGATCAGGTTCAGCCCGGCGAGGGTGAAGGCGGCGGTGTCGGCGCGTGTGGTCATGGCGGGAGCCTAGTCGCGGGCGGGCGCCGGGTCGATAGGGGTCGGGGGCGCGGGGGCCGGTGCCTGGTGTGTGCCTGATGCGGGCCGGTGTGCCGGTCCGGGGCGGGCGTACCTCTTTCTTCGAAACTCGGCCCGCCCACCCCTGCCATCCCTTCCGGTCGCCTTCCCGGCCTCGGCGAATGTGGCCCTGAAAGGATTTGTTACATTCTGGAAAACCTCAGGAAAAAGTTGACCGCGAGCCTGAGAGCCGCCCTAATTGGCCGCAGAATCGTGATGAACGCGATCGGGGTCCCGAAAGGGGCAAGACAAGGGAGGGGTGCCGGAACGGGCGCCCGGGGAGGACACACTTGGCTGCACTCGTCGAGGGCATCGAAGGCCTGCGCTCTGTGCCTGCGCTTCTGCGCAGGAACGCCAGAGAGTTTGCCGGCGCACCGGCTTACCGTGAAAAGGAATACGGGATCTGGCAGAGCTGGACCTGGGCGGAAGCCGAGGCCGAGATCGAGGCCTTTGCGCTGGGGCTGCTGAACCTCGGGGTGGCGCCGGGCGATTACGTGGCGGTCATCGGGCGCAACCGGCCGACGCTCTACTGGGCGATGGTGGCGGCGCAGATGTGCGGCGCGGTGCCGGTGCCGCTGTACCAGGACGCGGTCGCGGAAGAGATGGAATACGTGCTTTCGCACTGCGGCGCGCGCTTTGTCGTCGTCGCCGACCAGGAGCAGGTGGACAAGGTGATCGAGGTGCAGGAGAGCCTGCACCAGTTCGAGCACATGATCTACGTCGACCCGCGCGGCCTGCGGAAATACGACCACACGCGGCTGCACGACTATGCCCATGTGCAGGAGCAGGGCCGCGCGGCGCGCGACGAGCTGATCGGCGAGCTGGACCGGCGGCGCGGTGCGCTGGGCTACGACGACACCTGCGTGATGCTCTATACCTCCGGGACGACGGGCAAGCCGAAGGGCGTGGTGCTGTCGAACCGCAACATCATCGAGGCGGCGAAGTCCTCGGCGGAGTTCGACCACCTCAAGCGCGACGACGAGGTGCTGGCCTACCTGCCCATGGCCTGGGTCGGCGATTTCATCTTTTCCATCGGGCAGGCCTACTGGAAGGGCTTCTGCGTGAACTGCCCGGAAAGCGCGGAGACGCTGCAGACCGACCTGAAGGAGATCGGGCCGACCTACTATTTCGCCCCGCCGCGGGTGTTCGAGACGCTGCTGACCCGGATCATGATCCGGATGGAGGACGCGAGCCCGCTGAAGAAGCGGATGTTCGACCACTACATGGCCCATGCCCGAAAGGTCGGGCCGCGCATCCTCGACGGGAAGTCGGTGGGACTGCTGGACCGGCTGCGCTACCGGGTGGGCGAGTTCCTGGTCTACGGGCCGCTGAAGGATTCCATGGGCTTCTCGAAGGTGCGGGTGGGCTATACCGCGGGCGAGGCCATCGGGCCGGAGATCTTCGATTTCTACCGCTCGCTCGGGATCAACCTGAAGCAGCTTTACGGGCAGACGGAGGCCTCGGTCTTTATCACCGTGCAGCCGGACGGCGAGGTGCGGTCGGACACCGTGGGCGTGCCCGCGCCGGGGGTGGAGATCCGCATCGCCGAGAACGGCGAGGTCTTCTACCGCTCGCCGGGGACCTTCGTGGAGTACTACAAGAACCCCGAAAGCACCGCATCGACCAAGGACCCGGAGGGCTGGGTGGCGACGGGGGATGCCGGATTCTTCGAGGAAGGCACCGGCCACCTGCGGATCATCGACCGGGCGAAGGACGTGGGGCAGATGGCGTCGGGCGCGCTCTTCGCGCCGAAGTACGTCGAGAACAAGCTGAAGTTCTATCCCAACATCCTGGAGGCCGTGGTCTTCGGGGCGGGCCGCGACCGCTGCTGCGCCTTCATCAACATCGACCTCTCGGCGGTGGGCAACTGGGCGGAGCGCAACAACATCGCCTATGCGTCCTACCAGGAACTGGCGCAGCACCCGCAGGTCATCGAGACGGTGCGCGCCCATGTCGAGGAGGTGAACGCCTCCGTCGCGGAGGACGAGATGCTGTCGGCCTGCCAGATCCACCGCTTCCTGATCCTGCACAAGGAGCTGGACGCCGACGACGGCGAGATGACGCGGACCCGTAAGGTGAAGCGCAAGATCATCTCGGAGAAATACGACGACCTGGTGACCGCCTTGTACGACGGATCGGACAGCATCTACACCGAGACCGAGGTGACCTACGAGGACGGCCGCAAGGGCAGCATCAAGGCGACGCTGAAGATCGTCGACGCGAAGGTGGTGCCGGTCACCCCCAAGGCGATGGCGGCGGAATGACGGGTTCGCTGGAGTTCCTTCCCGGTGCCGTGACCTCGCTGGTGGCGCTCGGTCTGGCGGGGCCGTCGCAGGCGGCGCTGGCCGACGACTGGCAGGCGGCTGCGCAAGGCTGCCTGTCGGCGGTGCACGACGCGGAGGGGTTTGCCGAGGGCGGCGACACGCGCGGTGCGGTCCTGATCACACGCGGCACGCGCGCCCTGGGCGGGAGGCTTGCGGCGCGGTCCTGCGAGGTGACGGTGAGGCGCCATGCCACGACGGGCGAGGTGGCGGAGATCACCGGGCGCTTCGCCGACCTGCTGCCGGTGCTGCAGGAGGCCGGCTACGTCATCGCGCCGCAGCGGCGGATCCGCCCGGAGCCGGGCGTGCTGATGACCGAGCTTTCGCTTGACGGAAACGCCCGGGGCTGCGGGATGCGGGTCAGCTTCATGGCGGCCGCCGGGACCGGGACGGTACTGTTCGCGGTGGATGAAACGGGCGACGCGCCCTGTGGAAACGGGGGCAACTGATGCTCGATCAGACCGAAGGCTACACCACCGCGGACGGGCGGCAGATCGGCGGGACGCTGATGGAGATGAAGAACATCACGCTGAAGTTCGGCGGGGTGACGGCGATCTCGGACATTTCCTTCGACATCCGCGAGGGCGAGATCCGGGCGATCATCGGGCCGAACGGCGCGGGCAAGTCGTCGATGCTGAACATCATCAGCGGGTTCTACACGCCGACCATCGGCGAGGTCTGGTACAAGGGCGCGAAGCGGCCCCCCATGAAGCCCTACGAGGTGGCGCGGATGGGCGTGGCGCGGACCTTCCAGAACATCGCGCTCTTCGAGGGGATGAGCGTGCTCGACAACGTGATGACCGGGCGGCTGACGCACATGAAGGCCGGGATCGCCGCGCAGGCGCTGTGGTGGGGCAAGGCCCGCGACGAGGAGATGGCCAACCGCGAGGTGGTGGAGAAGGTCATCGACTTCCTCGAGATCCAGGCGATCCGCAAGACGCCGGTGGGGCGGCTGCCCTACGGCCTGAAGAAGCGGGTGGAGCTGGCGCGCGCGCTGGCCGCGGAGCCCTCGATCCTGCTGCTCGACGAGCCGATGGCGGGCATGAACGTCGAGGAGAAGGAGGACATGAGCCGCTTCATCCTCGACGTGAACGACGAGTTCGGCACGACCATCGCGCTGATCGAGCACGACATGGGCGTGGTCATGGACCTGAGCGACCGGGTGGTGGTGATGGATTACGGCAAGAAGATCGGCGACGGCAGCCCGGACGAGGTGCGCGGCAACCAGGACGTCATCGACGCCTACCTGGGCGTGGCGCACTGATGCGGGCGGCGGCAACAATGGGTCCGCGCGCGGTGCGCGCGGACGGGGGGGGGGGGGGGGGGGGGCCCCGGGGCGGGGGGGGGCCTTACCCCCCGCGTACGTGGTCACCAGAGAAACCCGCTGGGGGCCGGGGGGAGGGTAAAGGTGGACGCAGATTTAATAAAACCGGGGGGGGGCCAGATAGACGCCCCCGACATACGGGTGGCGGTGATGGATTACGGCAAGAAGATCGGCGACGGCAGCCCGGACGAGGTGCGCGGCAACCAGGACGTCATCGACGCCTACCTGGGCGTGGCGCACTG